>CAKQDL010000005.1 GCA_934229395.1 uncultured Peptococcaceae bacterium
TATTAAAAAAAATGAAAGAATTGGAAAGGAGGAATGTCTTGGACAAGTAAGACAAGCGCATCTGTATCAATGCATCAGCGTATCCTGAAAACAACAAAAAGCGCACCCTTGTGTGGGATGCGCTTTTTTCTTAGCCGCGGAAGGTTTTGTCGATGCCACGGGCGAAGGCTTGGGCTTTTTTGTCGATGTCTTCTAGCTTATAGATATCGCCTGGATCGTTGGCCATGGCCATGATGGCGAAATGGGCTGGCAGGTAGAAGCTCTTGTTCATATTAAGGGCGGCAATGAGCTGCATGGCCAAAATATCGCAGCCGCTGTAGCCGGAAACGACCACGGCAAAGATGGCCTTGTCGTAAAACTGGCGCTTGCGGTAGAGGGCTGTGAGGCGATTGATAAAGGCTGTGAGGTTGGCCGAGATGGCGTCGTTGTAGTTGGGACAAATCATAACCACGGCATCGGCCGATTTCACCGCTGGGTATACGTTTTCGACCATCACGCCGCCATAGAAGCAGCTTTCCTTTTCGCCAAAGTGGAGGCAGGTTTTGTAAGGGCAGCCGGCACAGTCCTGCACGGCGCCGTTGCGCAAGCCAATTTCTTCAATGGCAAAGCCATTGAGATAGCTCGCCACCTCGTGCCAAAGGGCGAAGGTGTTGGATTTCTTGTGGCTCGATGCGTGGATGACGGCGAGCTTTGGCATTTCCTTATGGATGGGCTCAAAGCCCATGAGGGAGGTAAGCATGGCTTGGGCGCTTTCAATGTAGGCGTCTTCTAAGGTATCGAGCGCCAGCTTGCGGCGTGTGACGGTGAAATTTTTGAGGGAGGCGGTGCCCTCTACCAAGGAGCGACCAATAAAGGCGCAGCCGGCGATGTTGGCGGCAAAAACGAGCTCGCAGGCGCTCGACTTGGTGTACAGCTCGCTTTGGGCGTCTATAATCACAGCTCCGAGCCATCCCTCTAAGAGGTTGGTATGGCTGCGCAAAAGCGCCAAAAGGCGCATATATTCTAGATTCATGCCATTTGGCCCCAAATCCACCACAAAAAGCAGGCGGCCAAAGCTGGCATCTACCGACGGCTTGTGGGTGGTAAAATAGGTTTCAAAGGCTTCAGCGTTCTTAAGGGTCACTGTGGGTATATTTTTTACAGCTGCTCTGAGCACCTTTTCTAGGCGCTGGTTTGCAGCTGCGTGGTCCTCTTGGGGGCGCACGATGATAAGCTCTTGCATACAATCACCTTCTCTAATTGATGGCGCGCAAGCTCTCTTGCGTGTCTAAAATGCGTTCCATAAGTTTTTGGGGAAGTGGGAGAATTTCGTGCTCTTGGCCGTGAGGTGTGTAGCGGTTTTTTACACCCATGAAGCTACCGCCCAAAAAGACGGAACCATAATGCCACTGGCCGCGCAAGGTGGCCAAAATGGCCAAGACCCCCGATGAATAGGCCGGCGCTACAAAGGGCTTATAGCCCAGCTCGCGCACACGCAAATTGGCTTCTATGGCCAAGGTGGTCAAAGCCTTTGAGGCCTCATCGTCATAGCGCTCTATAGAATCGGCCACCACAAGCTCCTTGCCATGGGCGCCAAAAACACGGCCCTCAGTGAGAAAACGCGCAAAACGCGGGTCTTTTTGGGCATAATAGGTGGCGCGCGCGTTCATCACGCCAAGGCCGTAGCCTTGGATTTGCTCAGCACGCAAGCCTAGACCGTCGAAGTTGGCGTCCTCGTCGGTGTTGCTAGCGCGCCACGCAGCACGTGCCAAGGGATCCACAGGATCGGCCACCTCGCAAAAGAGACCTTGAAAGTGCGCCGCGCGCGCCTTGCGTGCATAGCTTGAGATGATGGCGGTGTTTTTTTCGAGCTGAATCATACGCACATCGCCTGCTTCACGCCCTACCTCGGGCACGCCGGCCGAGGCCACAAAGATGAATACATCGCAATCAAAGAGCGCGTCCTCATCTATAACCTCCACGCGCGGCAACTCACCTTCTAAGCCCATGATTTGGTTGACTTCCACTTCCCAGCGCGCGCTCACCTTGGGGTTCAAATCGAAGATGCCAATGCTTTCAATCACATCTGCGCCCAAAAGATGGAGGCCAATCAGCAAATGACTGCCCACATCGCCCAAGGCCAAGATGTGCACACGTTGTTTTTTCTTTTGCACGCTTCTGAGAAGATGCGGCCATTGTGGATGGCGCATATTCACTGCCATGACTTTGCCTTCTTCTATGGCCTTGGCCAAGGGGGCATCTATATCGCCACGCTCAGCCAAAAGAGGCTGGGCGTTTTTTTCTAGTTCGCGCTCAGAAAGCCAGCGCGCATCCTCTTTCTCTTGGTACAAAAACCATTTGTTACTCACAGCAAAGCTTGCGCGCGAGGACGAGGGGTCACGGTCAAAGAGAAACCACGATACCTCCCTCTTTTCGTCCTCCTCTGCCCGCTCGAGCTCAAGGGCGAGCCAGCTTGCGCAGACGCGTCCGCCCAGCTTGTAATAGTTCATCCTGCTCATCTCCTTATTTTTTGTGCAAACGCTTGAGCATTTGCAAATCGTTGTCCAAATAAACACTTGGCGCCTTGTTGTCGTCGTAGCTCATGCATTCGCCGCGGTCTGGCGCGCAGGCCACCGTCATGACCTCGCCTAGACGCTCCATGGTGAGGTTGCGGCCATAGCGGGCACGATAGGCTTCTTCTAGGGCATAGAAGATGTCGCGCGCGTTGCTCACGCAGCTGGCCGAAAACGCATAGAGGGCTTCTCTTGAGGCACCTGCTAGGTCTGGTGTGGTGTATGGGAACACATCATTGACCGATGGAGAGGCTTCGTTCATGATGAAGCCGGCGCGCTTGACGCTGTCACCGCCAATAAACGGATAGAGCGAGGATTCTACATACCACTTGCGCACATTCGGCACATAATAGACGCTGTCGCAATCAATGCCACGGACTGTCATGCGGTCGCGCCCCACGCCTGTCATCACGCCAAAGAGCATCTTGCGAATAGGTACACCTTCGTTTTTGAGATAATAATCCAGCGCGGCAAAGCGTTTGCCAATGTTCATAATATCGTCCACCAAAATAACAGGGCGGTCGAAGGCGTGAATCATCCGCACCTGATCCTCAAGTGGCGTGTAATTTTGGAAGGCCTCAACGGTGTAATCGGACAAATCACTTTCGTAAAGGGTATCGGTGTGGAGGGTTTTGGTGACGGTGTTTGGAATAACGCGCTCGCGCAAAATGCGCCCAAATGGCACACACATACACTCGCCCAAAGCGCGCGGCTGGATGATTTCATTTGGCACGCCGTTGGTTTGGGTAATCATTTCTACCAAGCGTGGGAAAATCACCTCTGCTGAGAGGGTCAGCACCAAAGAGCCTGGATAAAGCTTGGTCATGTTGTGCTGCAATCGGCGATAACCCTTTTCGATGACTTTCATAACCGCCGGATTGCTCACAAGGGGCTCCTTAATAAAGGTTTGGAGGTTGCGCAGCACCACAATCGGCTCGCGCATATCCACCACATACACCTGACCATCGCCCAAAAAGGTATCGGCCACCACAAAACCCTGGCGGCGCACAGCATCGGTAATGTAGGCGCCTGGCGCAGCTTCTTTTGGAAAATATATGGCGTAGCTCACGCCGTGCTTATAGGCCTCGGTGAGGACCTCTGTAAGAAGGAGCTGGGCCGGATCCTCCACGTCACCATCCTTGGTGGTATAAAGACCACTGAGGAGCAAAATATTGCCCGAGGTGTGGCGGCGCACTTGGTTGGCCAGCTCCACATCGCCGAGTACCTCATAGAGGTTTTCCGGCGAGAGGATGTGGCTGCGCGCAACACCAATGAGGCGGTTGTGGTTCATCATGTTGCGCAAGATGGTCACGCTATCGCCTGTGGTGGCAAAATGCTCGTGAATCTCGTGCATGTGCTCTGAGCGCAGGAGAAGATTGTTGTCAATTTCGCGCAACACGTCCTCTGGCGTTCCCTCAAAGCGTTCAAAAGAAAGGACCTTGCCCATGGCGATGGGCTTGTACTCAGGCTCGCGCAAATAGAGGCCATAAGCGTAGATGTAGCCCTGCACCATAGGATCCACAAGATTAGACACATCACGGTTTAAATCCACATTGTCGCGCAGCATGGTGGAAGAGATTTGGCGGAAAGCCTTTGGCAGCTCCACCACATCCACCTTGCCCGTGATGCGTGCGCGGGCGTGGTCGAGGTTTTCTACAGGGTCATCGCCGCGTCTAAAAATAATATGGTTCATCGAATGAATGGAATCGGGCACTTTCTCGCGCTTGTAGCTCGAGGCGTTTTCAACCACGTCGCTGCCCACCACCATATAGACCTCGCGCGAGCCAAAAATGGCCTTAAGCTTGGCCAAATCTGCTGGATTGGCAATATTAATCGGTATATTGCACGGGAAAATATTGATGTGGAACTCGTCTGCCACGGCCATATTCACAAGCTTACGGCGAATGAGGTTTGGCTGCGCCTTTTTGGACCAGGAAAATTCATCCACGGCAAGGTAGATCTCGTAGCCTTGGGAGCGAATTTGGCGCGCGATTTCCTTGTGGGAGGAAGTGAAGGGATCGAAGGTCCCTGGCATAAAGGCCACCTTCTCAAAGGTTGCATCCACAAAGCCATCATGGTCCATGCGCCAGCGATTGATAAAGCCTGCAATGGAGGAAATGGCCGAAGCGCGTGCGAAGAGGCTCATGGTGTTGCCCTCTACCTCCGACATCAAAAAGAGCATCTTGCGGCAACCCACAGTAAAGAGGTAACTCTTTTCCTCCTCGCTCATGCCGGGGCAATCAAACACATCGCCCAAAACAAGCATCGCCTGCTGGCGCACGTTTTCCTTGTAGCTGCAAATGCCCTTTAAGATGGCGCCCAAAAGAATGCGCTGATGCCTTTGGTACTCGCTCCTAGAAATATCAAAACGGCTCGGATAAGCCTCAAAGAGCATGAGCATATTGCCAATGGTATCGAGGGCACGCATGGCAATGCCATCGCTGGCGCTATAAAGAAGCTCGGTGATGTGGCTAATCATCTCGTCAAGCTGCGCCAGTGGCAGCCACAAAAGGGTGCGCGCCAAATATTCTGGAATATAGTGTGAATAGCGCGCGTCAGCCACCTCGAGGGCGTTAACGAGCTCCATCATGATTTCGTTGCGTTGGTCCACGCGCAAAAGCGGGATTATTTGCGAGAGGGCCGCGCCAGCGTCACGCGGAATGACCATGATGTCGTTGACCTTCAAAAGGTTTGAAAAATGGGCCGCAATATGCAGCTGGTGCAAATGCGGATGGGTGCTGATTTGGCTAGAAAGAAGGCGAATGTTCACGGCCTTGATGATCCACGGCGTAGCCGCCTGCAAGTTTTCTAGAAAAATGTCTTGAATCACATCGCTGTCGTAGTGCATATCCACGCTGATGTCGCTTTTGTGCGAGGCCTCGAGCAAAATCGAATGCTTAAGATAGCTTAAGGTGACGTTGCCTGTGGTGTCGCATTTTTCTAAGCGAGCCACCATCTGCTGCACTTCGCCTAAGGTTTTATCCACCGTGGCCAGCCACAGCATGGCGCGCCACGCCGCCACCTTTTCTTCGTAATGGTCGCTTTTGCTGCGACTTAGGGCGTAGCGGCCAATGCGCCCGAGCATGTCTTCGTGGAGCATATCAATAGGAAGCTCAAAAACCGTATTTAAGAGCGCAAAGCTTTCTGCCGCTCCCCAGTCCTTGTCTAAATTGAAACACTCCATAAAAATGGTCAAAAACCCCGCAGCGTCCTCCTCCGAGGCATAAGCCAACAGGGAAGAGAGGGCGTTGCGCAAATTCGACTGAATGCGCTGGTGCTGCACCTCGTTGAGCTTGAGGTCCGGGCGCAAAATGGCCTCTATATAATAGCGCCACAACTCGAAGGATTGGGCCACCTCCTTGTGGAGCATCCCAGCCGGGTAACGCTTGCGATAGCCAAAATTAAACTGAGCGATGATTTTTCCTAAAAGCTGCGCCGCCTCGACGCGGATTTCGCCCTCACGGTGCATCATCAGCTCATAGAGAAAGGCCAAGGTTTGGCGCTTTTGCTCATCGTTGGTATAGGCTGTGTAGCGCTCGAAAAGGCGCAAATACACCTGCAAATGGCGTAAATCCGACTCACTGCGCGCCGATTCCAAAAAGTTGCCAAATTGTCTGCCAGCCGCCATGCGGTGCATAACATGGATGTTGGTTTCTACGCCCAAATCCAAAAGGGACTCGACCGTTTCCTCGGTGTTTCTGAGCGATACCGATGGCAGTGCCCCCACATCAACAAGCTCGCCGTGCTCCGTTGGATCAATGCCAAGATGGAGCATATATTCGTGGAAATCCTTAAGGCGCGCGTAAACAAAGCGGTAGCGCATTTCCTTTTCGGCATCCACGTTTTCTAGCTTTGAGAGGATGATATCGAAGGCAGCATCAAGGGTACTGATATGGGTGATGTTTTCACCATTCACGCGGTCTTGCTTGACGCAAAAATCGGCGTAAATAAGCACCAAAGCCTCCACGCTCAAGCGCTCAGGCTCCAAATCCCAGGTAGAATGGTTGGCCGCAATATGGCCCATATAACCAATATGATGACGGCTGAACCAAAGGTCGGTGTAGTAATAATGCATATGCGGCACGTTTTCGCCAGGACGGCAACCAAATTTCCCCAAGTCGTGGCCCGCAGCCGCCCCACTCACGAGCCCCAAATCAATCGGCACGCCAGCCTCATAAAGGCCGCGCGCCAAATGCATGGCCACATAATGCACGCCAGCAATATGCTCGAGGGTTTTGTAGGTGGTAACCTCCATATTGAGGCGAAACAGCTCATAAATGAATTCGTCGCGATAATAGGTCAAAAAGCGCTCGTATTCGTTTTTCGACTCAAAGCGTTCATATTCCTCCGGCGCCAAAAGCTCAAAATCCACAAAGGACTCAGGGCGAAAGCACTCGCGTTCCTTGTCTAAGAAAAATTGGAGCACAGCGAGATAGAGAGTGGCCGCCGCTTGGTAATGGGCATGGCGCTCAGCCTTTTCCTCGTCCGGAAAAAGATTTTCGCAAACAAAGGCGTAGATATAGGCAAGCCACCCTTCCTCCGGCGCCTCGACAATGCTTTCCATAGGAGCGCGCGCCATAGCCAGAACCTCCTCGCAAAGGACGCGCTTTTTTAGCGGAAACATTTGCGCCATCACAGGCTCCCAGTAATCGCGCCCAGCCACCTCGCGCACGCGCACAGCGCTCAACCCCGAGGCCTCCAAAAATTTTCGGCTAGAAAGCCTAGCCACCAGCTCCGCCGCCAAAGCCTTAATTTGCTTTGCTCTCATTGTCCAAACCTCCTCCAAACAGTCACTATCCGACAGTCTTTGTTATACATAGTACCACAAACCTAAGCCCATGAGTATGGATAGACAGCCCGCAGGTGAAAAATATTTTTCGGCAAACGCGCATCATCCTTTGGGAGGATGTCAGCTTGTCGAAAAAGTTCGATTTCTAGAATAGTCGTGTATGCATTTGTGAAACCTTCCCCCTTGAGGTGGTAAGGTGGGTCTTCTGGAGCAGGGCGGAAGAAAACTCGGATGAGGGTGCTTTTTCACCAAGCCAAACAGCTAAATCGATTATTCGCTCCGCTCATACCCCTCATCCGTCGGCTACGCCGCCACCTTCTCCCCAGGTGGAGAAGGCTTTTGCTATTTATAGAAAGTTTTCTCTTTACATACACGTTTCGGGTTCTTCGACAGCCTAAAATCCCGAGCTTCTCTTGGAGGCTCGGGATTTTTTTATTTCAGCTTAAAGTACAGTCCTTGCGCGCCTAGGATGAGGCGGTGGGGGAGAATTTTTGTGGCTAGGCGAATGAAGCGCGCCATGGAGCTATTGGTTGCTACGTCGCGTCCTTTTTCTAGGGCGCGCATGGAGGCATGGGCCACGTCCTCTGGCGCTTCAAAGAAGGGGCGCTTAAAGAGGGATGGGGTGGTGCCGGCGCGATCAAAAAAGGAGGTTGCCATAGGATTGGGACACACGGCCACCACGCGAATACCGCGCGCTTTTTCTTCTACGTTTAAGGTGCGAGCAAAAGATAATACAAAGGCCTTGGTGGCTGCGTACACAGCAAAGGCTGGCTGTGGCACAAAGGCGGCCACCGAGGCCACCTCAAAAATGGCGCCACCGCGTTCCACAAAAGGAAGAACGCGCTGGGTCACATCCACAAGGGCGGTGCAGTTGAGGTCCACCATCCCGGTTTGCTCGTGCGCCTCTATCGCGCGCACACTGCCAATTTTTCCGTAGCCTGCTGAGCACACCAAATATTTTACGCGTGGACGCGCTGTTTCAAGTGCTTGGGCAAAGGCAGCGCGGCCTTCGTCTGTGGCCAAATCGAGGGCCATTGTGCGCACCTGCCACGGCAGGGTCATGGCTACAAGCTTGAGCCTGTCTTCACTGCGGGCAATGAGCCAAACCTCGTCAAAATGCTCGCCACTAGCCTTCCATTCGTCCAAAAAGGCACGGCCAAGGCCTGAGGAGGCACCTGTTACAATGGCAATGCTCATTTATTCCACCTGACCTTTTTTGGCCTGCTCCTCGGCAATTTCCTTGCGGAAAAAGAGAGCCACACCCTTGTACATCATTGGTACGCTGAGCACGCAGGCTGCGCCTAGGGCCAACACAGGCATCCCCGTAAGAGCAAAAACGGCTGCCGTTACGCCCACACCAAAACCAACCACCGGCACGCTCACTGTGGTGAAGGCACGCGTAGTGCGCGCAAGCTTCGCCTTGCCCTTGGTGGTATTTTTTAAAAGCACCACAAAGGAGGCCGTATTGACTGCTGCAAGCACGCCGTAGGTGCAGCTTGGGCAGGTTTTTTTCTCGCGCACCACAAGCTTGGCCACATGGCCCGCAGTGAGAATGTTGACTGCGCCAGCAGCAATAGCCACAAGGGCTGCTGGCTTGTTAAAGAGGGTAAAAAAGGCCTGCATCCCACTTTGCTTTGGTGCCACCCAATCGGTGAGACCGTCCTTGGTTACAATATGGGCTTCCTTTCCCATGCGCGCGAGTGGCGTGTCGGAAAGGGAGTCGGAGTAAACCTTTTCCACCGCGGCCTTCTCAAAACCTGCTGCTTCAAAACGTGCCACCTTTTCCTCGCCATAGCAGTTTGGCCCATCAAATAGGCCAGTGCGCTTGTCTACGTGGGAACCAATGATATGCTTTAAGCCCAAACGCTTGCAAAGCGGTGCAATGATGAATTCTGGCGAGGCCGATACCACCACATCGTCTGCACTTTTTTGTGCCAAATAATACTCGAGCACGCGGTCATCGTGGCTGTTCCAAAAATCGTCTAAGGCTGCGTCGATGTCGCGCACATAGCGAAACATGGAAAAAAATGCTTCTTTAAAGCCCGTTTTGTCGAGGCTGCCGGTCATATAGCCTACGAGAGCCTTGAGTTGTCGAGGCAGGGCCAGCCAGGTTTTTGGATAATGGGTGTAAAGATAAATGCAAAAATCGCGGGTGCTGTCACCATCATAAATGGTTTCGTCAAAATCATAAACGTTCATGGTGTTCTCCTTTACTTTGTAAGACCTTCTATTTCTTCTGCTGTCAGCGCGCGCCATGCGCCTTCGGCCAGGGACGCGTCCAGCGTGAGGTTGCCAATAGAGATGCGATGCAAGCCCACGACCACTGCGCCCACCTCGTGCATCATACGCTTGACCTGGTGGAACTTGCCTTCTCTAATGGCCAGCCGTGCACGGCCCTCTCCTAGGCGCTCTAGTCTTGCCGGAGCGCTCGTAAAATCGCCCAAATCCAGCCCCTCTTCGATGCGCACTTCGGCATCATCACACAGGCTTTCTTCGTAAATAATGTCGTAGGTCTTGGCCACCTCATGCTTGGGGCTTGTGAGCTTATGGGCCATTTGCCCATCATTTGTAAAAAGTAGGAGCCCTGTGGTGTCCTTATCGAGCCGTCCCACCGGCACCACCTTCATGCGCGCAAAACGCTCGGGCAAATAATCCATCACCGTGGCGCTCGTTTTGTCGCTCACTGCTGTGATGGTGTCCTTGGGCTTGTTCATCATAAGCCACACGTGCTCTTGGTAGGTGACCTCCTCGCCACTTACCACAACCACGCTCGCCTCATGAACGCTCATGGCGCTCTTTTTGGCCACCTCGCCATCCACTGTAACGGCGCGACGCTTTATGAGGGCGTCAATCTCGCGCCTAGAGCCAAAGCCCATATCGTGCAAATATTTATCCAATCGCACCCAATCACCTCCATACAAAAGAAGGGACAGTCGAGAAATAGCGCTTTTAAAAATGTTTTCATGTAATAGAATAAGCCTTCTACCTCTCAGAGGGGGAAGGCTTTATTTATTCATTTGAAGGCTCTATGTCTATTTCCCGACTGCCCCACTGTATTATTTTTCATCGTCCTGACCTTGATAAACCACGCGCACCTTTTCGATGTGGCGCATATCCACCTCTTCTACCGTTATTACAAATGGTGAGAAGCGCACCGATTCGCCAACCACCGGAATGTGATCCAGGAGATCGCGCACCCATCCACCCAAGGAAGAGGCGTCGATGTCGTCCTCGTAGGCTTCAAAATCAAGACCAAAGTATTCAAAGAAATCGTCAATATCCATGTTGGCGTCAATCTTATACACCCTAGGCTCTATGACCTCTACAGGCTGCTCGTCGATTTGGTCGTGCTCGTCCCAAATATCGCCCACAAGCTCCTCCAAAATATCCTCCAGAGTGACAATCCCAGCTGTGCCGCCATATTCGTCGGTAATAATGGCCATATGGGATTGGGTACGTTGGAGGGTTAGGAGCAAGCGCGAGGCCTTGGTTTGCATAAAAACAAAGCCCACTGGCTGCACAAGGGTCAAATATTCGCGCAGCTCACCATCGAGCATGGTGTTGAACACGTCCTTTAGGTGCAAAACGCCAATGATGTTGTCGATGGAATCGCGGTACACCGGCAGGCGTGAATAGCCCGTTTCTGCAAACACGTCAAGCACATCGCGCACATCCATTTCGTCGCTGATGGCCACCACGCGCACACGCGGACGCAAAATATCGCGCACGGTGAGCTCTTCAAAATTGATGGCCGAGCGAATCAAATCGCTTTCGTGAGACTCTAGCCCCCCGCCAATTTCTGCCTCGTCGAGCATATTGAGGAGCTCTTCTTCTACGTATTCATCTTCAACATCGTCAGCACCACGCTCAATGACCACCTTTCCACCACCGCTAAACACATAGGTAAAGGGCGCAAAGAGGGTCATGAGCACCTTTAAGACACCAGCAGTGCGACAAAAGGCGCGGTTTTCGTAGCGTTGGGCAATGGTACGTGGCACCATTTCACCCACAATGAGCAGTATTAAAAACAGCACCGCCATGCCGCCCACAAAGCCTTTCATGGTGGTGGTTTGAATCAGGTAGTACATTCCCAAAACCGTTGCCAAAAGATTGACCACCGTGTCCCCTATAGAAATGGTGGCCAGCACACGGTTGGTGTCGTCTTCCAAAATGTCAGCTGCCAGTCTTGCTCGTTTGTTTCCCTCCTCAGCCCAATGGCGCAGCGTCACTGGACTAGCGAGCATATAAGATACCTCAGCGACCGAAAAAAATGCCGAGCACAGAATCAGCGCAAAAACGCCGAGCCCATAAGCAGCTTCAATCATGACGCAAACTCCTCCGTTTCAGCGATTAATTGCGATGCCCTTGCGTAAGCGGACAATTTTCGTGGGCCTCGTGGTCCTCATTAATAAGATCTGAAAGCATGATGCTATCGAGGTAGCCTCTAATGAGCTCGTCGAGCTTTTCCCACACTGGCAAAGTTTGGCAAGCGCCACGATTTGGGCATACGTTGTCACCCTCAAGGCAGCTCACTGGCGCCAAGGAACCTTCCATGGTGCGAATGATATCGCCGACGCTGATTTTGTCGGCCGACATATTGAGCTGGTACCCGCCATTGTTGCCACGGAAGCTCACCACATAGCCAGCGCGCAAAAGCGGGGTCATGATTTGCTCAAGGTATTTGATGGTGATGTTTTGGCGTTCGGAAATCACGCGCAACGGAATGTGCTTGTCGGCGCCATAGGTGGCCAAATCCAACATCACACGTAGGCCATAGCGGCCCTTGGTAGAAATTTTCATATTTAATCTCCCCTGACGAAAAATTTTTTCTCATTTGAATTATATCACATGAATGTGGTTTGTTATAAATAACTTTTTTGCTTATATGTAAAATTTCTTTTATATACCGTTCCGCAGGGAAAGGCTTGAATAAACAAAATTTTCTCTGTATAATGAAATAATCTATCTAAAAAGGAGCGACGCCCATGAGCGGAAAAGCATTTTTACTCACACAAAAGCGTCTCACCGACGACCATCTTTTGGCCATCGCCTTGCGTGAGGCACGCGATATGCAAAAGCCACCCATCACCATGACCAATTTTTGGAAGCACGCCGCCGTGCGTGAGGACAAGGAAGAGGGCCTTGCGGACATTCAAGCCTGGCTCGCCAGCGTGGCCGAAATTGGCGACTACGTTGTCCTTGAAGGCGACGAAGAGTGTGTAAAGGCTATGAAAAAATTTGCCAAGGAGAAACGCCTTGTGCCAGTGCGCGCTGTCTGGGAACCAGAAGCCGCCATCCGCGATTTATAATCGTCACCGCCAGCCAGCCATTTGTGGCTGGCTTTTCTTTTTCCTTAAAATATAAAAAAAGCCTTGACACTTTGCCCCTCACTCATTATAATAATTCTTGCAGTTGCAAATGGACCGTTAGCTCAGCTGGTAGAGCACGCGACTCTTAATCGTGTTGTCCAGGGTTCGATCCCCTGACGGTCCATAAGAAGTTCTTGACTTTTGAACTTCTACCCACTATAATAACTCTTGCAGTTGCATGGACCGTTAGCTCAGCTGGTAGAGCACGCGACTCTTAATCGTGTTGTCCAGGGTTCGATCCCCTGACGGTCCATAAGCCTTCAACCTTTGGTTGGAGGTTTTTTTATTGCCCAAATGAAACGACCCCCAAAAGTTAGAATAGTCATCTAACGATTGGGGGTCGTTTTTTTATTTACATACCTGGTCCACCTTGACCACCGCCGTAGCGACCTCTTTCTAAGGTATCTTTGGGTTGTCGAAGCTTACGCCTAAGGCGTTGGCCACTGCTTCTAAGATGCCATTGCTTGAAAAGGAGATTTTCTTTTGAAACCGTCCCTGTGCCTTCGTCATTTGGCGGTGTCATACCCTCAGGCGGAGACCCTCCCTCACGCTCTGCTTGAACTGTTGGTGCCTCTTGGCCAGCGGCCGCAGCCTCTGACTGCGTGAATGATGGGTCTGAGGCTGCTTCGGTAGCATTCGCCTGCTCAGCTGACGCTTCGCCACTTGTTCCTGCATTTTCGGCAGGTTCGGCTGGCGCTTCGCCGCCCGCTGTCGAGGCTTCGCCTGGCATGGCGCCACCCGGCCCCATCGGTCCGCCACCGCCACCTTGGTCACCGCCCATATTGCCCATTTCGCCCATATCTGTAATGGACAAGGCTGAGGCGTCAATCAAGGTGGACTGTTCTTGCTCTTCGTCTGTTGTGGCAATGGTGCCGTCGAGCTGGGCGTTAATGCTTTCGGCACGCAGGGCACAGAAGCTCTTTAAGGTATCCACGCCTTGGGTAAATTCATCATAGGTGAAAAAGGCTGTTGGATCGCTCTCCACATAAGGTGCAATCAAGGCCTCTGTGTCTTCAATGAGTTGGTTCACGTAGCCACTGTCGAAGTACTCCGCCATAAATTCGGCAAAATACTGGTGGTAGAGCTCTGTATAGGCGTCGTTTTCAAAAATCCACGCAAGCATTGGACGTGATTCGATGGTGCCACCGCTTACAGGTGAGTCAATGCCTGTGTTAACGAGGCTTGTTGCGTTGCCACCACCGCTAAAACCGCCAAAGGCCAGGTTGTAGTCCCATGGCAGCATAGAAAGCTGACCATCTTCTTCGTAGAGGTAGTAGTTGTGAATCATAGATCCTGTGTAGGAGTCACCGTTGCACACAAAGTTGTGTACCACAAAGTAACGCATCACGGCATCTATATCCACCGAGGACTCAAGGTCAGTGTTTTCGTTGATGTTTTTGAGCGCGCTAATCAATCGTTCCTTGTCGGTATCGGTCACGTCTGTTTTGGCGTTGTCAAAAATATTGGCATAGCTATCGAAATCGTCGTCGCTATAAATAAGGGACACATCATCACTGCCCATGCCACCACCCATACCACCGCCAGGCCCTTGGGCACCGCCGCCTTGCGGCATCATGGCTTGCATCACATCCTGCATGGTTTTGCCGTTTAAGAAGGTATCTACATCTGTAGCTGACCCCAAGGCCTCGCTCATGGCCGAAGCGCTTTCGTAGCCCAGTGTTTCGGCCAAGCTTGTTTTATTGGCTTCGTCTAAAGCTTCGATGGTGGTTTTAATTTGTTCAAGGCTCATTTCCACCCCCATCATGCCCTCGGGCATCTCGCCCATAGGTCCTTGGGCCGCTGCATCCGTTGGTGCACCTGCTGCATTTGGCGGCGTTGCGCCTTCTGCCGGCGCTACAGCACCCTCTGTTTGCGCTGCAGTATCTTGGCTTTCTGCCTGTGGCGCTTCGCCTGCGGCTTCATCAGGCTTTTCACCCTTTTCCGGCGCCTCGCCACCACCGCCCATGCTCATAGAGTCAGGCTTATAAAGCTCGCCATAGTCGTTGCCGTAGTTTCTTTTGAGGAAGGACTCCTCAATGCTTTCTACCGCAAGATAAAGGCCCCATTCCTCGCCATTGACCAAAATTTGCACATAGCTACAAAGCGGCGCGCTGACGCCAAAACCGCCCATGAGCTGATAGGTCAAAAAGTCCTTCATATAGGTTTTATCCTGAATGATGTTGTTTAGGGTAAGCTTGTCGAGGCCGTAATAATTCACGCTGTCGTCATAATGGTCAAACTCAATCTTAAAACTGTAGCGGTTATTGCCATAATTTTTGACGTTGGTCAAGGAGGTGTTGCCCTTGCCGCGGATGGCCACATTGCTGTAGGTTTCGCCATCAATGGTAAGGTTGCAGCTCTCGTATTCTTCGCTGGGACAGTTTTCTACAAAGCTGTCCCAGTCGTCCATCTCTATATTGATGGTGTGGACCACAGAGGTGTCAAACAAATGCGTTTCGTATTCCTTTTGTGTAGAAATATCCTCTATCCCTAGCTGCTCGCCATTCATAAATACAATCGTTAGAAGAAGCGTCAACGCCAAAATGACGCAGCATATCTTGTCAATCAATTTGTGCGTAGACATCATTCACCTCATTAGCTCATATAATCGCCATTGTAGCTAACAAGCACTGCGCTGTGAACGCCATCCATTTCGGAGAGGGTGTTGATAAAGGAGGTGTTGTCTTCCTTCATGCGCACTTCAATATTGAGCTCAATGTTGTCCTTTTGCGCCGTCTTGCTCTTTACAACCATACGGTTCACCTGATTCTTGAGATAGTCGACACACGCTGCTTCATTCTCTGCGCCATCCAAGCGCAAGACCACAATGTAAGGGCTGAGGTGAGATTTTTGGTTGGCAAAAACGAGAAGCACCACGCCAATAAACACACTGCCGAACACGGCCAAAGGAATCATCCCAGCAGCAAGCACAATACCAACGGCGATGGACCAAAACAAAAAGGCAATATCCAAGGGCTCCTTGATGGCTGTGCGGAAACGCACAATAGAAAGAGCACCGACCATCCCCAAGGACAGCACAATGTTGGACGTTACTGCTAAGATAACGAGGGTAGCAATCATCGTTAGGGCCACCAGGGTCACGCCAAAGGATGAGGAATACATCACACCAGCAAAGGTCTTTTTGTAAATAAGGAAAATAAACATCCCAATGCCAAAGGCCAAGATGAGGGCAACAGCCATGTCAAGCAGCGATACGCTCGACATATTTTCTAAAAAGCTTGATTTAAAAATATCTTGAAAGGTCATTGAAAACTCCTTTGTTCTTATCCGTAAATGCGGCAGGCTGCATATTTTGAAAAGGCCGAGGTGTGGGCGCGTGGCAGCTGCACCAGATCACGGATGACTGATGGCAAAAATTCATCCCATTTGACCTCGAGAATCACTGGCGCATCGCCAGCCGGAATCATGATGCAGTCGGGGTTCAAAAAATCGGTGCCCGTGAGGCCCGTGCGCAAATTGTAATCGAGTGTCACACGCACATTGCCCACCTCATACACAAAAGGCACGCGCTCGTAATCCACGATGGTTTTTGGCATAAGGCCTTGAATGTTCATCTTATAGCAAAGCTCGCGCACCAAGGGCTTTTCGCTATAGGCCAAGGAGGCAATATCCCTTTGGACAATTTGCTGCGCCTCCTCTAGGAAAATCACTTCCTGCTGCTTGTTACATAAGCCATTGATTTTGCTCTTTTTTTCGAGCATGATAAACGAAAGGTCGTCGTTGTAGTAGCGCAGTCTAAATTTTTCGCGACGGTTAACGCCGTAAAGCTTTTCACGCAGGGCCTTGTCCTCTAAATTGTCAAAGTAAAGGCTACGGATTTTGTAAAAACCCTCTGTGGCGTGCTTGTCGCGGTGCATGATGGTTTCCAGCTGGCTGCGCAGGCCAAACATATCCGCATAGGTGATTTCATGCTTCCATTCGTGGCGGAATTTCATATCATCACTCATTCTATCCACTCCTTTCTGTATGTGCAGTGTACGGGCGCAGCCTTAAATTTATCTTAAATAAGCTTTTTCTTAACCTTTCCTTTACAAAAGTACATAAAGGCACATCTTAATCGGTTAAATTTCCCCTCTACAAATAGTATTTTGGTCTCTCTACTTCTTGCATCTGTTGTTTTTGAGTGCTATGCTTTTTTCAGACCAATTAAAGGAGATTAATTTATGACCTACGATTTTACAACCCTCCTCGACCGTCAGGGCATAGACGCTGTTGCTTGGGATGCTGAGGGTGCCATCGGCTCTGGTATGCTTGGCGTGCGCGACGTGCAGGTACGCGATGGCTTTTCTATTATTCCAATGTGGGTGGCAGATATGAATTTTCCGGCTCTTCCGGCCATTCCTGAGGCGCTTGTGGGCCGTGCGCTGCACGAGGCCTATGGCTATTTCTTCCCACAAGACAATTATTACAATGCCATCATCCGTTGGCACGAAACGAGAAACAACACCCAAGGCCTTACCAAAGACTGCATTGGCTACGAAAACGGCGTTTTGGGCGGGCTTGTGTCTGCCATTCAAGCGATGGCAGCGCCAGGAGATAAGGTTTTGGTACACGCGCCTACCTATATTGGCTTTACCCACGCCCTTGAGGATATGGGCTACCACATTGTTTTGAGCCCTCTTGTGAAGGATGAGAACGGCGTTTGGCGCATGGATTATGCGGATATGGAGCAGCATCTTCGCGATGAGCACATCCACTCTGCTGTTTTTTGCTCGCCACACAACCCTACGGGTCGCGTTTGGGAGGCTTGGGAGCTTGAACAAGCCATGGATCTTTACCAAAAATACGACTGCTATGTGGTGAGCGACGAAATTTGGTCGGATCTCACCCTTTTTGACCACAAGCACATCCCTACCCAAATGGTGTCTGAGGATGCACGTATGCGCACGGTGGCCCTCTACGCACCAAGCAAAACCTTCAACCTCGCAGGCCTTATTGGCAGCTATCACGTTATTTATAATCCCCTCTTGCGCGACCGCGTGCGTGCCATTGGCGCCAAAACCTGCTACAACCATCAAAATGTGCTCTCTATGCACGCCCTCTTGGCTGCCTACAGCGACGATGGCCAAGAATGGGTGAACGAATTGCGCACGGTGCTAGGAAAAAATGTGAACTATGCCGTAGATTTTATCCGCACGCATTTTGCGGGCGTTGATGTGAGCAAGCCTGAAGGCACTTATATGCTCTTTTTGAATTGCAGCGCATGGTGCGCCTCCCACGCGACCACCATTGACGAGCTGGAAAAGCTTGGCATTTCCTACGGTGTGCTTTGGCAAGACGGCCGCGCCTTCCATGGCGAAAACTGCATCCGCATGAACCTTGCGCTCCCTTATGACAAGGTTGTGGAGGCCTTTGAACGTTTGCGCACCTACGTTTTTGTGGACTAAATTCTTACAATAAAAGGATTTTACGCAAATTTTACCTTTCTTTTGCAACTTATATATGGTAATCACGCGCTTTTTCCTTTAATATTAGAAGGTAACTTTGTTGATTAATCATATTGTTGAGGCCCCGCGCCCAAAGGAGATTCGCGCCTAATGAGTTTAACCCGCAATGAAAAAAATTGGATATTTTATGATGTTGGCAATTCTGCCTTCACCATGCTCTTATCCACCATTATGCCCATATATTTCAACTACCTTGCTGAGCAGGCCTCTATTTCTAGCGTGGATTACCTCGCTTACTGGGGCTACGCTTCGTCGGTTGCGACCTTTTTGGTGGCCATTTTGGGGCCAATTTGTGGCACCCTCGCCGATACCCAAGGCTATAAAAAACGTATTTTCCTCTATTTTCTAACCGTTGGCCTTGTGGGCTGTGTGCTCCTGGGCTTTGTGCCTCACTGGCTCGGCTTTCTTTTGGTCTTAATCATTACAAAGGTGGGCTATTCTGGCAGCCTCGTTATCTATGATGCCATGCTCACAGACGTGACCACCGAGCGCCGCATGGATATGGTGTCGTCCCACGGCTATGCTTGGGGCTACATTGGAAGCTGCATTCCTTTTGTTCTATCCCTCGTTTTGGTTTTGGGCGGGCCCTCTGTTGGTATGTCCCTTTCCCTTTCAATGAAGCTGGCCTTTGGCCTCACGGCGATTTGGTGGCTGACCTGCACCGTACCACTTTTAAAAACCTACGAGCAAAAGCATTTTGCTGCGCTACCAAAGCACGTGGTGCGCGACAGCTTCTCTCGTCTTTATCAAACGGCAAAGCAAATAGGCAAACAAAAGAAAATATTTATTTTTCTTTTGTCCTTCTTCTGCTACATTGACGGTGTTTATACCATCATTGGCATGGCCACCGCCTACGGCACGGCCCTGGGCCTTGATTCCACTGGCCTTCTTTTGGCCCTGCTTGTGACCCAAATTGTGGCCTTTCCTTTTGCCATTCTCTTTGGCCGCTTGGCCCAAAAATACGATACAGCACGCCTTATTACTGTTTGTATCGTGGCCTATTTTGGCATCGCCGTTTTTGCTATTTTCTTGCACACCCAGCTTCAATTTTGGATTTTGGCTGTGCTTGTAGGGATGTTCCAAGGCGGTATCCAAGCCCTTTCCCGCTCCTATTTTGCCAAAATCATTCCTGCTGAAGCCTCTGGCGAATATTTTGGCATTATGGATATTTGCGGCAAGAGTGCCACCTTTGTAGGCACCACCTTGGTTGGTGTGGTGTCGCAGCTTACCGGCAGCATCAACCTTGGCGTTGGCGTGATTGCCGCGCTCTTTCTCATTGGCCTAGCCCTCTTCCGCCTCTGCGAACGCACCGAACTTTAATAACGCAAAAGAGCTTTCTCACCGTCATCACAATGAGAAAGCTCTTATTTTTATGGTTTGCAAACGCCGCAAGGGCTGTAGCCTTGGTTAACGAGGTCATCGCGGCTTGCTGTGACCTGTTGAGGATTTTTCATTTGGCTCACGTAGCGGCAGCTTGGTGAGTGGAACTTGCCGTTGTTGGTATTGATGATGTAGGTTTGGGCTTCGGCTGGCGCTTGGGTGGTTGTTTGCTCTTGGCTTGCCGCACCTTGGCTGCCGTTTTCGGACCAGCTTTCGCCGGTGGCGTAGTCAATGCCAATGCCTGGCTGCACGTTGTAGGCATACACACAGTAACTGATGCCTTCGCCACCATCCTCTACGCTGTAGCCCTCCATAAGAACGCCTGAGGCCAAAAGATTATTGCCTTCGAATATTGGTGTGACGCGATAGAGTACGTGGTTGCCTGTTTCCTTGATGTAGTCGGCCACCATGTTTTCAAAAGGCAGCATCCCTTCGATGTTGAGGTAGCGGGTACCTGTGATGAGGTTTTGCTTGTTGGCGTCCTCGCCTGTGAGCTGGTGACCAATGAGGTGGCAACGGTTGTAGAGGTACTTGCCGTCGACGTTGTCGTACTTTATCGTCTGCCAGCCCGTCGGCTTGACCTGGCCAATGCTGCCACGTTCCTCGGTTGGCATCATGCCTTGGTTAATGCAGGCCATGGCCACACCGCAACGGCCCAAGTAATCGAGGCTCGCGTAGGATTCGTAGGCTTGGGTGGTCGCCTCATCTTGGATAAAATAGGGTACGTTGTTATTGACTGCTGTGTAGGCACTGCCGCTATAAGGTGCCACCATGCTCAAAGAAAATCCTGCAGTGCTCTCTGGCAAATTGCTTTCTTCGGCACGCGTGTTTTCCTCAGCAGAAAGCGTTTCATCTTGCGCTGATACGCTTTCCTCCTGCTTGCTTGGCGCTGGTGTTTCGCTGTTGCTTGAACCAGACGAGCAGCCTGCCAAGGTGCTCAAAGAAAGCATCATTGCCAAAAGGAGCGCTGTTATTTTTTTATTTTTCACCGTTTGTATTCCTCCCTTGTAATTTTTTCGTGGCTGTGGCCAACGAAGTCTTCGCTGGATATTTTTTCCCAGCCTGTGGATAAATCTATGCCTAGGGCCTTATCTTGGGGATAATGGCGGTTCCACTTGTAGAGCACAAGCTCGGTGATATTTTTTGGCACGTCTTCTCTTTCTATAAAACAAACGCCCTCCTCTGGCGCACACTCAAGATAATCCTCTCGGGCCACGATTTTATCAAAGCCTTCAAAGAGCATTGCAGAATATGGGCTCATATAAATTTCCTGGCCCTCTGCGCGCTTTATGATGTCGCTTATCACAAGAGCATCACGGCTTTGGCGGCGGTGGTTGAAGCACATGCCAA
Source organism: uncultured Peptococcaceae bacterium (assembly GCA_934229395.1). Classification (GTDB taxonomy): domain Bacteria; phylum Bacillota; class Peptococcia; order Peptococcales; family Peptococcaceae; genus UMGS1590. The sequence goes on from CAKQDL010000005.1 coordinate 20,909, forward strand.
GATTTTCGTCCACACATACAATGGCTTTCATTTTTCTCTCTCCTTCGCGTGTTTTGTCCATTATAACATATTTAAACTCCGCAATAAAAAGTGTATTCCCTTTACAAACGATGAGATTTAATTTTGCGACTTTTTTTATCGCCCTTGACTTTCGTTTTATAATAGCCGTATACTTACATCAACCAAGAGCAAGGGTGTTCCTCGGGAAGGACATCGCTTGCTCTTTTTTATTTACACAGGCAAAGGAGAAAAAAATCATGAGCAAATATACCAAAGAAGACATCTTGAAGCTGGTCGAAGAACAGGACGTAGAATTTATCCGCATGCAGTTTACCGATGTGTTTGGCCAAACCAAGAACGTTGCTATCACTGCTAAGCAGCTTGAAAAGGCCATGAACAATCAAATCACCATCGACGGTAGCTCCATCGAAGGCTTTACCCGCATTCATGAGTCTGACCAATATCTCCATCCAGATCTTGATACCTTCGTTATTCTTCCTTGGCGCCCACAGCACGAAAAGGTGGCACGCTTCATCTGCGATGTATACAATCCAGATGGCTCCCCATTCGTTGGTGACCCACGCCACGTCTTGAAGAATGCTCTTGCAAAGGCTTATGAACTCGGCTACACCTTCAACGTTGGTCCAGAATGTGAATTTTTCCTCTTTGACACCGACGAAAAGGGTCGCCCAACCACCAAGACCAACGACGAAGCCGGCTATTTTGACCTCGGCCCTCTAGACCACGGCGAAACCATCCGTCGCGAAGTTTGCATCGCTCTTGAAGCCATGGGCTTTGAAATTGAAGCCTCCCACCACGAAGTGGCCGCTGGTCAGCACGAAATTGACTTCAAATATGCCGATGCGCTCACAGCTGCCGACAACATCATGACCTTTAAGCAAGCTGTAAAGGCCATTTCCCAACGCAGCGGTCTTCATGCCACCTTTATGCCAAAGCCAATTTTTGGTATCAACGGCAGCGGGATGCACACCAATATGTCCCTCTTTAAGGATGGCAAGAACGTCTTCTTTGATGAAACCGACGCGCGCAAGCTCTCCAAAGAAGCCTACAGCTTCATCGCAGGTCTTTTGGAACACGCCAAGTCCATCGTGGCTGTAACCAACCCACTTGTGAACTCCTACAAGCGTCTTGTACCTGGCTATGAAGCACCAGTTTACCTCGCTTGGTCTGCTTCCAACCGCTCTGCCCTCATCCGTATCCCTGCAGCCCGTGGCCAAAGCACCCGCGTTGAGCTCCGTTGCCCAGACCCATCCTGCAACCCTTACCTCGCCTTTGCTGTGTGCCTAGCAGCTGGTCTTGACGGGATTGAACGTGGTCTTGTGCCACCAGATGAAGTGACTGCAAACATCTTCTCTATGGACAAGCAAGAACGCGAAGCCAACGGTATCGACAGCCTTCCTGGCACCCTCTTTGAAGCCCTCGAATTTATGAATGCCGACCCTATCGTAAAAGACACCCTTGGTGACCACGCTTATGGCAGCTTTGTCGAAGGCAAGACCCACGAATGGGATGAATACCGCACCCAAGTAAGTAGTTGGGAAATCGACAAGTACATGGTTATGTATTAATACAAAGGAGGATTCACAATGATTCGCACCGTTTTGGCCCTAGGTTCTAGCAGCCTCGATAATACAGTGACAGAAGCTCTAACCAAGCGCGGCATTCAAGTGCGTTATCGTTGTGATTCCGGTGCAGAAATCATTCGCGCCGTAAAAACCATGGGCGGCGGCGTGATCATCTGTCCCTTTAAGCTGAGCGATATGACGGCCAATGATCTCGGACGCACCCTTGTGAACGAGGCCTACATCCTCGTCTTGGCCAAGGGGACAGAGCTTTCTCTCGTTACTGCTGATAATCTTTTCAAGTTTTCTGTACCAATACGCCTAAGTGAGCTCATGGGCGCTGTAACAATGCTCTTGCAAATGGACACCATGCGTCAAAACGAAAGCATTCCAAAGCGCTCAGAAACTGCTCAAAACCAAATCGATGAAGCCAAGTCCCTGATTATGCAGCACTACAACATGACAGAGCCAGAGGCCCATCGTTATCTCCAAAAGGCCAGCATGAAAAACGGTGCACGTATGTCTGATACTGCATTCTTTGTCATCCAGAAGCTCACTGGAAAACTTTAACGCTCCCCGGCTATCCCTTTTTGCTGGTCTCCCCTTCTAGCATGCACACCCTCCATTCGTGCATGCAAAAGGCTCAAGTGTTCCCGACACTTGAGCCTTTTTTGTGTGCTTTTATAATATACGTTCTGGTTTGCTGCGTCTTGCGGACCAACCCATTTCCTTGGCCATGGCCTTATAGTAAGCTGCTTCGTCTTCGTCCTCATCGTGGATATTGATAAGGGCTTCAATGTATTCGTCCATGCCGCCGTTGTCGATGACGCTTAGGCCATCGGCTGCCACACAGAGTGGACGGCCGCCTTCTAGGGCACGCTTATTGTAGCCAGTGGCTTCAAAATCCGCCTTGGTTTGGTAGCAATCTGTTACGGTAATCGTTACCGCCCAGCCAGCGCCAAAATCATATTCGTAACGCATCTTTTTGAGAATTGGCTTGGTTGGCGGCATCATATACATGGCTTTTTCGGCAATATCGCCAAAAATCACCTCGTTGTCGGCATACCATTTTTCGTAATCTTGTGCTTCTTCCGGCATAAGCATCACATCATAGAGTGGCAAACGTTCCAAAAGGGTGGTAAATGCCATATCCATGCCTATGCTTGCAGTCATTTCCGCCACCGTCACATCCTCAATAGGTGCCGTGCGCTTTATAAAGGAGGCGTTGGCCGTTTTATCGCCTGTTTCCTTGCGCAGACGTTCGGTTTCCTCGTTCCATTCGTAAAAGGAGCGGCGCACCTTTACCACCGGCAACTCTTGCACCATTTCATTGGCCCATCGTTGACACTGGCCGTAGAACTCGCTCACGCCACCATAAGTAAATGGCGCAGTGTATTTTTCTTGGAGCCAATCGCGCAACTTATCGTGGAACTCGTCAAAATCATCGTCGTAGTAGAGATCTTCCACATCGTCTAGTGGGAAACGGAAATACAGCCCGCAAAGCTCCACCCACTCAAGGAAGTTGTCCTCCTCGACCATTTTCACAGCGTCCTCTGGATAAGGCGTAAAGGCATGAAGGTGACTGTTGGTCCAACCAAAAAGGCGATTGATCATAAAATGCATGGCGTGAAGGGTCATGTTACCCGGAATGACCACGTCACGACTGAGCCACTCTTCCACCTTGCCATATTTTTTGAGAATGTTCATATCCTCCTCACTCAGAAAGGTACACTCTCGGTCTAGCTCAAGGTGTAGTTTTATAGCGTAAGGAAATGGGTGCGCACCCAAAAGCTGCTTGTCGCGCTCGCGTGTAACATCAAATTCAATCATCGTTTTTCCTCTTTTCTTTGTTAAAAGCTTTATTATATTGTAGCAGACCCGTGCCTCGCCGCCAATAAAAAAACGCTCGAGCAAAAAAGTGAGCCGACCCCCAATCGCTAGATTTTTAGGTCTAACGTTTGGGGGTCAGCTCAATTTCTGCTGAGCGTGAGGTGTTATTCTCTTTCCTTGGCATATTCGCCACTGAGGTCGAAGGCGTGATTCATTGGGCCACTGCCTTGGCCGAGGTCGAGCATGGCAGCTAGGGCACCGGAGATGTAGTCCTTGGCGCGACGCACGCTGGTGTCGAGGTCGTAGCCTTTGGCGAGGTTGGCGGCAATGGCGCTTGATAGGGTACAGCCTGTGCCGTGGGTGTTTGGATTGTCGATGCGTTTGCCGGTGAACCATTTGCCTTCGCCATTAGCAAAGAGGAGGTCGTTGGCATCGTTGATGCTATGGCCGCCCTTTAGGAGCACGGCGCAATGGAAATCGGTGCTAATTTTTTCGGCAGCGGCTTCCATGTCTTCCTTGGTTTCAATGTGCATACCAGAAAGGATTTCTGCTTCTGGTATGTTTGGCGTTACCACGGTAGCGAGTGGCAAGAGGGCCTTCTTCAGGGTAGCTACGGCGTCTGATTCAATGAGGGCCGAGCCAGAGGTGGCCACCATGACTGGGTCTACCACAATGTTTTCTGCCTTGTACTCGACAAGTTTGGCTGCAATGGTTTCAATAAGCTGGCTAGAGGCCACCATGCCAATTTTTACGGCATCTGGACGAATGTCGGTAAAGACGGCGTCGAGCTGCTTGGCCAAAAAGTCTGGTGTGGCCTCCATAATGTCTGTTACACCCAAAGTGTTTTGCGCCGTCAAGGCCGTGATGGCCGTCATGGCAAAAACGCCATTTAAAGTCATGGTTTTTAAATCCGCTTGAATACCGGCGCCTCCGCAGGAATCGCTGCCTGCGATTGATAATGCTGTTTTCACTAGTAGTCGCTCCTTTTGCACTATTTTTTTCTGCGACAAAAGGTGGTGCCCCCAATTTGCCGCTTTTGGTGATAAAAAAATAGAAGGCGTTGGCCTCCTATTAGAATCTTTGCTAGATTCCCTACGGCGGCATCATCCGCATCAGGTAAAAGGGTCGAGCCGTGGCTTCCTCTCAGTCTTCTGTAAAGACTCCCCTATCTGGTTATTTCATTATAGCCCCCACTAGTAGAAAAGACAAGCCCTGCCCGCTACATGCGCATGGTCTTGCGCACGAAAAAGGTTTTTGAAAGGACAAAGGTCAAGGCAAAGGAAAGCAGCGTGACCAAAATGGTCCACAGCACAATGCTCGTAAGGGCGCCAAGGTCTGTGACTATAAAGGTCATCACAAAGGAGAGTACCATCGGATGCACAATATATACGCCAAAGCTGAGGTTCGAAAGGCTCACCAGCCATCTCTCTAAGCCCTCGCTAAGCGCCAGCGGCAAAGCGTGCAAGAGTTCAAAGGCGCTCGCTGCATAAATAAAAATAAGAATGTTGAAATTGGAGTAACCATTCTTATAATCACCTGTGATGCCCACATACAAGAAGGTAACAAGGAGCGCTACGGCGCCGGTTACAAAAAGCCCCACCCTTGCCTGCTGGGTTTTAAGCCCCACGTGAACCAAGTACCAGCCCAAAAGGTAGCAGGCCGTGAAGCCCGCAAAAAAATCTAAGCTCAGCTGATCCAAAACCATCAGCGCATAATTTGCATTCGGCCATACAAGGCGCACCGCCTTTATGATTGGCTTCAAAAATTGGCTAAAGTCAGCCAAAAGGATAAAGAGCAATACAAGCTCGGGCTTGTCCTTTTTGGCAAAGGCGCGCAAAAATGGCGTAACAAGATAGAGGCCAATGAGCATATACAAATACCACATATGATAATGGCCCTTAAAGAAATGATACACAAAGCTTTCGCTGCTCACTGCATCGCCAAAAAGATTTGGCAAAATCACGTAATACACCCCTGCGTAAACAAGGGCCCAAAAGAAGGTGAGCGCAATCATGTGCACCACTTTTTTACCGTAAATCTTTTTAAGCGACATCTCGCGCTCCTCGTCAAGCATGAGCGCACCAGTCACCATCACAAACAAAATAACCCCAAGGCGTGAAAGGCTGTCAAAAAAATCGCCAATCCAAAAATCCAGCGTCATCGCACGGTTGCTAGACACAACGAGGGCGCTTGTGTGGGTCAATATAACGGCCAAGGCAGCCACAAGGCGTATCAAGTCCAAATTGAGATTTCTTTTTTCCATTGTTACCTCCCGTTTTATTTTCTCCGCTCAATGTTTTTTATTATACCACGAAGAACAATAATAAAAAGTAACGTTTTGGTACGCTTATCGGTACGCTCCGTATGGTACACTAAGAGAAACCACCAAAGGAGATTTTCTATGATTACTCACACAATAGATCACTGCCCGCTCATCTTCTTCCCCTCGCGCACCGAGCACGCCCCTCTTGTGCTTGTGCACACAGTTGGGGATGAAGCGCCTGCGCTTTATGATGCTCTTTGCAGCATAGCCACCGTGCCCTTCCATTTGGCCTGCCTGGCGCCCCATCATTGGAACGATGACCTTTCGCCTTGGCCAGCACAAGTTGAGCTTGGCGAGGAGAACGCTTTTTCGGGCTACGCCCTAGACCAACTTGCCTTTTTGGAGGAGCGGCTCCTGCCCTTTTTGGCTGGTGCGCTTCCTGCCTACGACGACATCATCCTCGCAGGCTATTCCATGGCTGGCCTCTTTGCCCTCTACGCGCCTTACCAAAGCAGCGCCTTTGACAAAATAGTGTCTTGCTCTGGCTCCTTGTGGTATCCGGACTTTGCCGACTACGTTTGTTCCCACGCCTTCGCCAAGGCACCAAAGAGCATCTACCTCTCCTTGGGCGACCGCGAAGGACGCACGCGCCACCCTCTGATGTCGCAGGTAAACGCCAAAACCGAGGCCATCTACACCCATTACCAAGCCCTAGGCCTCCCCATCATCTTTGAATGGAACGCTGGCGGCCATTTTAAAAATCCCGTGGCACGCTTGGCACGCGGCATTGCTTGGAGCCTTGGGCATTAAAATGTGGGGATGATGTCAAAGTTGTATCGGCATCTGCGTTCCCTACTGGTTTAGCTGGAAGCTCGCTATTCTCGTGGCCGTGGATGTGGAGCACAATCCAAACAGCGCCGAATGCATCCGCAAGCAAAATTGCCCAACTGCCGTCATTCAAGCCACCTTTTTCCCCCTCAAGCACGAGTCCAAGCTGCAAAACCTAACAAAATAAAAACCACGCCCATCACAGACGCAAAAATCTGTGATGGGCGTGGTTTTATTATCTTTCAAAGCGCGCTGTGAGGTTGGCATAATGCTTATACAAGGCGCCAAAGCGGTCGCGATGGTTTTTCTTCCATGGCTTGCTCCCTTTCTTGAACGATACGCATTGCGTTACCTTTTAATTTTAAAGAGCGCAACCGCCCTTCACAAGCGACACAATGCTCTATTTGTCAAGTTAAGCAAGGATGGCCCAGCGCAGCTTGGTGGATTTGGCGCGCGGGTTGTTGTAGCATTCTTCTTGGCTCGGGCGGATGACACCGTCACTGATGGCGCTGTAGGTGCCATTTTTGAGCCCTTCCTTAAAGGCCTTTTTGACCAAGCGGTCCTCGCCAGAATGGAAGGTCAAGACGGCCACACGGCCACCACTGGCCATGACCTTTGGCAGCTTGTCCAAAAAGGCGTGGAGGACTTCAAACTCGCTGTTGACCTCAATGCGCAGCGCTTGGAAGGTGCGCTGGCAGGATTTTTTAATGATTTGCTTGCGGTCCTTCGGCGGCAGGAAGGCGAGGGCATCGGCAATGGCGGCGCGCAAGCCTTGAGTGGTGGTGATAAACTGACCATTTTTGTGGCGGCGCATAATGGCCTTGGCAATCTCCTCGGCATAAGGCTCGTCGCTGTTTTCCCTAAGAATTGACACCAAGCTCATATAGTCAAGCTGCATCAAACGCTCTGCCGCCGTTTCGCCCCGGGTGGGGTCAAGGCGCAAATCGAGGGGCCCGTCAAACTTAAAGGTAAAGCCGCGCTCTGGGTTGTCGATTTGCATCGACGACACACCAAGATCGGCCAGGATAAAGTCAAATTTTTCGCCTGGCGCCACCTCGTCCATATTTGCAAAGTTCATCAGGCGAATGGTAAGAATGTCTTCGCCATAGCCCATATCTGCAAGGCGTTTCTTGGTTTTGGCCGATTCAATGGGGTCCACATCGGTGGCATACATATGGCCTTGGCCTTCTAGCTTTTCGAGCATTTTTGCCGTGTGGCCGCCATAGCCCAAGGTAGCATCGTAGCCAATTTCCCCAGGACGAATGGCGAGCACCTCTAAAATTTCGTCCACCATAATAGAGATGTGCATACCGGCCGGCGTCATGCCCTTACTGATAATCTTTTTCACATCGTCTTGATATTTTTCCGGATTGAGCTCCTTGTATTTTTCTTCGTAGCGGCGCGGGTGAGTGCCCTTGTAGCGCACGCGACGTTTGTGTACCTTTTCTTGTTCGTCCATAGCTGGCCTCCGTCCTCTGATTTCTTTTGAAAATTGTAGCACATCGCGCACTCTTTATCAAAAAAAGCCAGTACTTTTCAAATTTACTCTTGCAAGATGGTGACATCGGTGGTACTCTATGGGTAGAAATTTTATATATAAACATTCTACATATAAATTTTTTACCTATCATGAAAGGAGGACGTTATTGTGTATTACTATCCTGTTTCATCCCTGCTCATAGAGTGCATCATTCTCTCTGTGGTAGAACGGCAGGATTCCTACGGCTACGAAATCAGTCAAACGGTCAAGCGTGTGGCCACCATCAAGGAATCGACACTCTACCCGATTTTGAGCAAGCTGCAAAAGAGCGGCTATCTTTCTACCTACACCGAAACCTACCAAGGACGCAAGCGCAAGTATTATTCACTGACCGAAGAGGGGCGCGCACAGCTCGCCTATCTCAAGGGCGAATGGAACGACTACCGCGACACATTAAACAATATTATTGAAGGGGGTAACGTCAATGACGAAGCATGAATATTTGCACGAGCTAGAAAAATATCTCAAGCACTTGCCAAAGGAAGACTACGACAACGCCATGGACTACGTCATCGAATACATCGACGACGTTGGCGAGGACAAGATGGACGAGGTGATTGCGGCCCTTGGCACGCCAAAGGAAGCGGCCACCGAGCTTGTGGGCGGCATCCTCGACAAGCAGCTTTATAGTGAGGACGACAGCAAAAGCAAGCCTACCAACATTTGGAAGTACGTGGGCGTGGCTGCCTTGGCCCTTTTGGCGGTACCGATTGGTCTTCCCCTCTTGCTTGTGGCCTTGGCCCTTATTTTGGCCGGGGTGATGACAGCCGCTGCCCTCTTTGCTGCTGGCGCGAGTGTTGTTGTGGCCACCTTTGTGGGCGCCATCAAACTCTTTGTGCGTGGCGTGCTGACCTTCACCGTTTCTATTCCTGGTGCCTTGATTCAGCTTGGCATGGCGCTGGTGGCCATTGGTCTTTGCGTGCTCCTTGCCTTGGCCATTTTCCTTTTATGCACCTGGCTTGCACGCATGCTTGTGCTCTTGGTGAAAAAAATTATCGACGGGAGGCATAAATAATGAAGCATCCAATTAAAAACACCCTCATCTTCAGTGCCCTCTTATGCCTTTGCGGCGCCCTCTTCATGGTTTTGGGCTTTTGGGCGGATGGTAACGACTACATGAAAAATACCGACCTCGGCAGCATGGACACAAGCTATGTGTCCCTAAAAAATGATACGAGCCTAGAAAAGACAAAAATCGACGATTATACCAAGATAGATTGCAAGCTCGATTATTCCTCTCTCATCATAAAGCCATCTAGTGACGCGCATTTCTACCTGAGCTACAACATTCCAAACACCAGCAATATGAGTGATTTGGAGCATTCTGTTGCAGATGGTACTCTCACCTTGCGCGATAGCTACAAGGATCGCAGCGGTTTTAATATTGACCTAGGCTTTTTAAACGTCCTCTTTTCGGATATGACCTTCACTGATTTTGCCGATACGGCCAATGTGGTGACCCTCTATGTACCAAGGGACGCTGTGCTATCTGCCAGCACCATCAATCTCAGCTGTGGCGATGTGATGCTAAGCGACCTCCGTTTGGCCTCTTCCGATATTAATCTAAGCTATGGTTCCCTCAAAGCGCAGGATTCCACCTTTACAGATACCCACATCACAGTGGACGATGGTGACGCAGAAGCCCGCGGCAGCAAGTTCTACTCCTCAAGCCTAACCAATCGTTATGGCGATGTGACCTTAACCAATGTGCTCCTATCTGGCACACCATGTGATGTTGATAGTGGCGATATGGAAGCGCAAAACCTAAGCATTGAAGGGCAAGTCGACATCAAAAACAATTATGGTGACATTGAGCTTCAGCTTGCGAGCCCAGAAGGCCTTACCATCGTTGCCAACACCGACTACGGCGATATTGAAAGTGCCCTCATTGGCGCAACCACAGATGAACAAACCCATTTTGAAAAAATAGCCGATGGCAGCACGAATAGCCTATATATTGAAGTAAGCGACGGCGATGTTACCCTTAATTAAGAGAAACCTTTGCAGAATCACACGAATGATTCTGCAAAGGTTCTTTTTTTATATACTTTCGGCAATGCGGCGCGCTACAAAAACGCCGCTGGCTGAGGCGTGGGAGAGGGAATGGGTGATGCCGCTGCCATCCCCTATTACATAGAGGCCTGGATGCTTGCTTTCTAGGTGCTCGTCCACGTCTACCTCCATGTTGTAGAACTTGACTTCTACACCATATAGAAGGGTATCGTCGTTGGCGGTGCCTGGGGCCACCTTGTCGAGGGCGTAAATCATTTCGATGATGCTGTCTAGAATGCGCTTTGGCAAAACAAGGCTAAGGTCGCCTGGTGTGGCGCTCAAGGTTGGCGTGAGGAAGGCTTCTTCAATGCGCTTGGCTGTAGAGCGTTGGCCGCGAATCAAATCGCCAAAACGCTGCACCAGCACGCCGCCACCGAGCATATTGCTCAAGCGCGCAATGGATTCGCCATAGCCGTTTGAATCCTTAAAGGGCTCGGAAAAATGCTTGGATACCAAAAGGGCGAAGTTGGTGTTTTTCGTTTGCAGGGCTGGATCGCTGTAGCTGTGGCCATTGACGGTGATGATACCATTGGTGTTTTCGTTAACCACGGCGCCGTTCGGGTTCATGCAGAAGGTGCGCACCTTATCGCCATAGCGCTGGGTGCGGAAAACAATTTTGCTTTCGTAAAGCTCGTCGGTCAAATCCGAAAAAATTTCTGCCGGCAATTCCACGCGCACGCCAATATCCACACGGTTTGACAAGGTAGGAATATCGAGCTCTGTGCAAATTTTTTCCATCCATTTGCTGCCGCTTCTCCCCACCGATACAATGCACTTCTTGCCTGTATAGACGCCATTCTTTGTAACAGCCGTGTAGGCGCCGTCCTCTAGGCGAATGCTTTCGACTGGCGTATCAAAATAAAAATCGACCTTATCCTTTAAAATGTCATAAAGATTTTCTAGCACCACATAGTTGATATCGGTTCCTAAGTGACGCACCGAGGCATCGAGAAGGTGCAAATCGTTTTGCATACAGAGCTTTTTGAACCTACTGCCTGCCGAGGTATAAAGCTTGGTGCCCTCGCCGCCATGGTGCATATTGATTTCGTCAATGTAGTTCATGAGCTCCAGCGCCTGCTTCTTGCCAAGGTTTTCGTAGAGGGTGCCACCAAAGTCGTTGGTGATGTTGAACTTCCCATCCGAAAAAGCGCCAGCGCCACCAAAGCCGCTCATAATGGAGCAGACCTTGCAGTTCACACAGGACTTGACCTTCTCGCCGTCGATGGGGCATTTTCTTTTTTCAAGGGCATGGCCGGCCTCAAACACAGCAACCTTGAGCGTTGGTGCAAGCTTCGTAAGCTCATAAGCTGAATAAATACCACCAGGGCCAGCACCAATAATTAACACGTCGTACATCATAATCCTCCTTTGCTCTCTAGGCAGGAAAAAAGGCTGTTGGTTCGAGGAAAATCTCCGAATCAACAGCCTGTTGTTTTTAGAGTCGCCCTACCATAGAAATAACATAGCATCGTATTGTATGTTATAGTCAACTATTTACGGTAGTTTGTAGAAACGCTTATCCAATCATAAGCCTATATAACATATTCATTAGACCACAACTTGTCCGTTTTGGCAAGGGGTTTCGTCCTTTTTGAGGCGCTCTGCGAGCTCTCTTTCGGAAAAGATGCAGCCGCAATAATGCTGGCGGTAGATGTCCCACTCTTTACACAGGGCAATGGAGCGCTGGTAGCCACCACGCTTTTTAAAATCGTTCGGGAGGTGCCGCACGCCTACCGCGTGCGCAATCTCTTCGCCAATGTCGTTAATCACAGACGCGTTTTTGTAGGGGCTGATGGAGAGGGTGGTGGCGAAGTAGTCATAGCCCCCTGCCTTGGCCAGCTCGGCCGCCGCCTCCATGCGAAAACGGTAGCAGGCAAAGCAGCGCGCGCTGCCCTCGCCCAAATGGGTAAGCCCTTCTACTGCTTGAAAATAACGCTCCGGCGCGTAGTCTCCTTCTATGAGGTCTAGGCCGTGGGACGCGTCTATATGCGCCATAACGCGCTTTTGCTCCGTCAGGCGATGGTCGTATTCTGTCTTAGGCTGAATGTTGGGGTTATCAAAAAAAATGGTGATGGCAAAGTAGGGCGCCAAATACTCCAGCACATAGGACGAGCACGGCCCACAGCAGCTGTGGAGTAAGAGCCGCGGCACCCTCCCCTCCTTTCGAGCGTTTTTTATGATGCTATCAAGCTCGGCTTGGTAATTTCTCTTGTTCATACAATCCCTCCTTTGGCCATTATACACCATTTGCCTTTTGTGCTATACTAAATGAAACCACATTGAAAGGATGAATTTTTATGGGCAAATCCCTCATTCTTGCAGAAAAACCTTCTGTTGGTCGTGAGCTGGCCCGCGTTTTGGGCGTGGGTGGCAAGCAAAACGGCTACTTTGAAAATAACACCACCATTGTCACCTGGGCTCTCGGCCACCTCGTGACCCTAGCAGACCCTGACTATTACGGCGAGGACTACAAAACCTGGCGCATGGACACCCTGCCTATTTTGCCAAAAAAGATGGAGCTGGTGGTCATTGGCCAATCGGGCAAACAATTTCGCACCGTGTCCTCCCTTATGAAGCGCTCTGACGTCGATGAAATCGTCATTGCGACCGATGCTGGCCGCGAGGGCGAGCTCGTAGCTAGATGGATCATCGAAAAGGCCCACGTTCACAAGCCTATGAAGCGTTTGTGGATTTCTTCTCAAACTGAAGGCGCCATTCGCCAAGGCTTCAAAAATCTTCAGCCAGCAAGCCATTACGACAACCTTTACAAAAGTGCCCAGGCGCGCGCCGAAGCCGATTGGGTCGTTGGCTTCAACACCACCCGTGCCCTCACCTGTCGCTACAACGCCCAGCTTTCGGCCGGCCGCGTGCAAACGCCAACCTTGTCCATGATTGTAGAGCGCGAACGCGCTATCAAACGCTTCCAAAGCGAGCCTTTTTACGAAGTCATGGGCAAGTGTGAAGGGATGCGCCTTTTATACCAAGACGACAAAAACCACACCCGTTTTAAGGACAAGGCCACGGCCGAGGCTGTGGTGCGCAAGTGCAACAAGCAAACCGCCACGGTGCGCGAGCTGGAGGTCAAAAAAAAGCACACAGCGCCACCAGCCCTCTATGACCTGACCACCCTCCAGCGCGATGCCAATGCACGCTACGGTTTTAGCGCCAAGGAAACCCTTTCCCTTATGCAGCGCCTTTACGAAGAGCACAAGCTCCTCACCTATCCGCGCACCGATTCGCGCTATCTCACCAAGGATATTGTAGCCACCTTTCCAGACCGTTTGCAGGCCTTGCTTTCCAATGGCTATGGTGAGGTTGTGCGCGACATCCGCGCCAACAAGCGCACCATTGCCCCAAGCTGCATCAACGATGGCAAGGTCAGCGACCACCATGCCATCATCCCAACAGAGGAGCGCCTGAGTAAGCACAATCTCACTTCCAACGAGCGCAAAATCTACGAGCTTGTGGTCAAACGCTTTTTGGCCAATTTTATGGGCGCTTATGACTACGAGCAAACCCGCGTTCATCTTGACGTGAACGGTGCCCACTTTACAGCCAGTGGCAATGTGACGGTAAACCTTGGCTGGAAGGGCGTGGACCTTATTTTGGACGAAGAGGACAGCGAGGACCACAGCAAAAACAGTTCCTTGCCGAAGCTCAGCCAAGGCCAAAGCCTCAAGGGCTTTGATTGCAGCCTGCGCGAGGGCCGCACCAAGCCACCGGCACGCTTCACAGAAGGCACCCTTTTGGCAGCCATGGAAAATCCGCAGGCCTTTGTTGGCGATAAGCACGCCCAAAGCGTGCTCCACAAATCTGGCGGCATTGGCACCCCAGCCACCCGTGCCGACATCATCGAAAAGCTGTTTAAAAGCTTCTATGTAGAAAAGCAGGGCCAGGAGCTTTTGCCAACGTCCAAGGGCGTGCAGCTTATCGACATTGTGCCTGATGCCCTCACCTCACCCGTCCTCACCGCCCAATGGGAGGAACGCCTCGAGGCCATCAGCCGCGGCCAAGAAAAGCCCCAAGCCTTCACAAGCGATATGCGCACCTTTGCTACTGAGCTTGTGAAAGCCGTCAAAGAAAGCGACAAAAACTACCGCCACGACAACCTCACCCGCACCCCTTGCCCAGAATGCGGCAAGCTCATGCTCGAGGTTAAAACCAAAAATGGCAAAATGCTCGTTTGCCAAGACCGTGATTGCGGCTACCGTCGCACCCTTTCTAAAACCACCAACGCCCGTTGTCCAAAATGCCACAAGCGTCTAACGGTGGTTGGCGATGGCAACAAACGCATCTACAGCTGCACTTGTGGCTTCCGCGAAAAATTTGACCGTTTCAACAAGCAGCTCAAAGAAAAACGCGGCGGCTCCTCCAAGCGCGATGTGCAAAACTACATGAAAAAACAAAACAAGCAAGAAGACATCGGCGCCAACGCCTTCGCCGACGCCTGGGCCAAGGCTTTGAATAAGGACGAATAAGAAAGTACCCCCATCACCTTTTTTTGAGATGATGGGGGTATCTTCTTATACAACAGCGGTGTTATCATCTGTTGTTACGTCCGGATAAGTGACAGTAACGTCTTCGGTGGTTGCTGTGTCTTGGTTGGTTGTGGTGCCAGCCGCGCGTTCACCTGGCATGAGCACCACTTGGCCGGTGGTGTAATCGTATTCAATGCCGCAGCCGATGAGGGCTGCAAGGTCACGCACCTTCATATAGTTGAGGTCATCAATCAAGTAAGCATCCACGCTTTGGGTGGCGCCGTCAATGAGAATGTTGGCTTGACGGAGTTTGCTAAAGGAGGTGTCTGTAGAAAGCACCATGCCTTCGCTACCGCCTGGCTCATAAGGTTGACCGTTGACGGCCACCACAATGTTTTGCGTGTCATCATATTCTAAGCTAAATTGTGCACCGGTGCCATTTAAAATATTGGCAAAATCTCTGAGGCGCACGTAGTTGTTGCCATTCACAAGATAGGCTTGGAGGGCCAGCTCTTGGCCGTTCATGGTTACAGAAGCAGCGTGTGGATAAGCGTAGGCATAACCATCGGCCTGTTTTTCTTCGAGCACATCATAACCGTAAGCCAAGAGATTTGCGCAATCCTGGCTGCGGCTGTTCACAGAGGACGCGTTCATGGTCACGGCGATGGTGCGGTTGCCATCCTTTACGGAGCTTGCAGCCAAGCAAAGACCAGCGTTTGGTGTCCAGCCTGGCTTCACGCCATCAACCACGCCAATATCGCCCCAGTTGCCACTAAGGAGCTTGTTGGAGGCTTCGTAGGTCACGCCGTCAAATTCAAAGCTGGTTTTCTTGGTCACTTCTAGCATTTCCGGGTGGTTTTTGATGGCCAAATACACCATCTTTGCCACGTTGGTGGCATCCATTTCGCCTTCATCGTAGCTGCAATTAAAGGTCGCTTCAATGCCCAAATCGCGGGCCGTGGCGTTCATTTCCTCTGCAAAGGCCTCTTCCGAGCCTGCCAAGAACTCTGCTAGGGCAGTCCCGGCCGAGCAGGAAGAGTAGACCAAAAAGGCATCCAACATATCACTCACGGTATAATAGCCGTCCTTTTGGAAAGGCACATTGTCGTAAACCGCGCTATGAGAAAAACGATAGGCCCAATCGCTCACGGGCACCTGGGTGTCCATGGTGATGGTGCCGGCGCTGATGGCGTCGTACACCACATAGGCTGCCATGATTTTAGTCATAGAGGCAATTTCTCGCACCTCGTTTGGATTTTTGCTCCAAAGGGTTTGGCCGGTTTCGGCATCTATCACAATGGCGCTTGTGCCTGTTACACTAGGTGTGGCCTTTGCCTGCGCACCACTGGCAAAGGCCGGCAGGGTGAGGGCCGCTATAAGCACCGTACTCACTAATTTTTTTATCACGTAGATTTTCCTCTCTTTATGCCATGTCATCATTTATCATTACATCGTGATAGTATACCATTTTTAGGGATATTCACAAGATGCAGGCTTCTATTTTAAAAAATTATTATGATTCCTTAAACCCCTTTAAGCTTATTGTAACCACTTTGTTTACTTGTGGAGAGCGCAAAAAAGACAAGCGCGATGTATACGCTGCGCTTGTCTTTTTTATTTTACGCTACTGCCGTGCTGGTTTGGTTAGGAAGGAGCACCACTTCGCCAGTGGCGTTGTTGTAGTCGATGCCACAGCCAACGGTTGCTGCCAAGTCGCGGACCTTCATATAGTTGAAGTCATCAATCAGGTAAGCGTTTATGGCATACGGTGCGCCATCTACGCGCAGGGTTGGGTTTAGGAGCTTGGTAAAGACAGGCTCTGTGCCAACGGCCAGGCCTTCGCTACCGCCTGGACGGTAGCGAAGGCCTGTTTCTACCACCACGCTGTTGCTCGCTTGATCATACTCAAGAGCAAATTGCGCCGCTGTGCCGTTTAAGATGTTGGCAAAATCTCTCAAACGCACGTAGTTGTTGCCATTCACAAGATAGGCTTGGAGGGCGAGCGCTTGCCCGTCCATGGTCACTGAAGCGGTGTGTGGGTAGGCATAGGCATAGCCTGCTGCGCGCTTTTCACCCAAAAGGGTGTAGCCATAGGAAAGGAGCTCGGCCGAATCGTTAAAACGATCACCACGGCTGGCCGCGTTCATAACCACGCTAACAAGGCGGGCGCTGTCCTTTGAGGAGGTGGCTGCAAAGCAAAAGCCAGCATTTGGACTGGTGCCTGTTTTCATCCCATCCACCACGCCAATATCGCCCCATTCGCCAGTGAGGAGCTTGTTGGTGGTGTCGTAGGTTTCACCGCCAAATTCAAAGGTTACCTGGCTTGTACACTCCAAAATTTGTGGATAATCCTGCACAATGGCACGTGCCATCTTGGCAGTGGTGCGGGCACTCATGATGCCATCATCGTAGGTTAGGGTAAAGGTGGCATCAAGGCCCATTTCCTTGGCCTTCTCGTTCATGGCCGCCACGCAGTCCTCTTCTGTGCCATAGAGAAGCTCACCCAAGGCAGGTCCAGCGGCACAGGAGGAGTAACACATAAAGGCATCGAGGACCTCTTTAACGGTGTAGTCCTTTTTTTCGTCAAAGGGGAGGTTGGAATAAACGGTGTTGTTAGAGAACGCGCGCACCTCGTCGCTGATTGGCACCTTCGTTTCAATGGTGATTCTTCCCTCGTCTAAGGCCTCATAAGTAAGATAGGCCACCATGATTTTTGTCATTGAGGCAATTTCTCGCTTTTCGTCTGCGTTACGTTCCCACAAGACTTCCCCAGTTTCGTTGTCGATTA
This sequence comes from uncultured Peptococcaceae bacterium, assembly GCA_934229395.1. Classification (GTDB taxonomy): domain Bacteria; phylum Bacillota; class Peptococcia; order Peptococcales; family Peptococcaceae; genus UMGS1590. Next base: position 38,271 of record CAKQDL010000005.1, read on the forward strand.
AGATGGCACTCGTAGCTGTGACCTCGGGCGCCTCTGCCGCAAAGGCCGCCAACGGCATCATGGACAGCATAAGTGCCAGCATGAGTACAAGACTCGTTACTTTTTTCTGCACGGGTATCATCCTTTCTTTTTTATTAATCTCATACTACCTTATTTTTTAAACCCAGGCAATAAAAAAGCAGCGCCTCCAGCAAGGAAGCGCTGCTATAGCTATTATTGATTTTCGGCTTGGCGAGCCATTTTTTTGTTCTTGTTGAACTTCGCACGGTCGTCTGCCTTGAGGAAGCGCTTGCGAAGACGCATGGATTCTGGTGTGACTTCCAAATATTCATCGTCGTTCAAGAAGGAGATGCATTGTTCAAGGCTCATATCCTTGGCACCCTTGAGCTGGATGGCATCGTCCTTACCAGAGGAACGGGTGTTGGTGAGCTTTTTGCCCTTGCACACGTTAACGGCGATGTCTTGGTCACGGTTGGATTCACCGATGATCATACCTTCGTACACATCTACGCCGGCACCGATGAAGAGGGTGCCGCGTTCTTCGGCACTAGAAAGACCGTAGGCGCTGGAGGTACCGGTTTCAAAAACAATGAGGGCACCGCTGCGGCGGCCTTCAATATAACCGCTATATGGGCGGTAATCTTCAAAGGTAGCATTCATAATGCCATAGCCGTGGGTGTCGGTGAGGAATTGGGTACGGAAGCCCACAAGACCACGGGATGGGATGATGTATTCGAGGCGCACTTGACCGTTGCGGTTTTGCATATTGCGCATTTCGCCCTTGCGGATGCTCATTTTTTCCATAACGGCGCCCATGTATTCTTCTGGCACGTCGAGGGTCACATATTCGTATGGTTCCATCTTCACGCCATCTTCTTCATGGATGATAACCTGTGGCATGGAAACTTGGAATTCAAGACCTTCGCGGCGCATCTTTTCAATCAAGATAGAAAGGTGCAATTCACCACGGCCAGCCACGCGGAAAGCGTCGGCGCTGTCGGTTTCGTGTACTTGAAGCGCGATGTCGCTTTCTGCTTCCTTTTCAAGGCGTGCCCAAAGCTTACGGCTGGTGAGGGGTTCGCCTTCCTTGCCGGCAAATGGGGAGTTGTTAATAAGGAAGAGCATTTCCAAGGTAGGCTCTTCAATGGCAATGAATGGCATTGGGTCGAGCTGATTTTGGGCGCAGATGGTTTCACCTACGTTGATTTCACCAAGACCAGAAATAGCCACGATTTCACCAACGCCGGCTTCTTCAATATCCACATGCTTGAGACCCTTGAAACCGAAAAGCTTGGTCACGCGCACATTACGCACCTTGCCTTCGTGGTTCATGATGGACACCATGTCGCCAACATGAATCACGCCGCGGTTGATGGTAGAAATGGCAATCTTACCAACAAATTCGCTGTAGTCCATAAGGGTGATTTGCGCTTGAAGGGCACCATCCATGCTGCCGCTTGGCGCTGGAATATATTTTACAATAGCATCTAGGAGAGGCATGAGGTTTTCGCCAAGGTCGTCTTCGTTTGCAGAAGCCAAACCTTGTACGCCGCTGGCATAAAGCACAGGGAAATCAAGCTGTTCTTCAGATGCATCGAGGTCAATAAAGAGGTCAATAACTTCGTCAACAACTTCGCTAGGACGTACGAAAGGCTTGTCCATTTTGTTGATGACAACAATTGGTGTGAGGTGAGCGGCCAAAGCCTTTTTCAATACGAAGCGGGTTTGTGGCATGCAGCCTTCATAGGCGTCTACCACCAAGAGCACCCCGTCAACCATCTTCATAATACGTTCTACTTCACCACCAAAGTCAGCGTGCCCTGGGGTGTCTACGATATTGATGCGATGGTCGTCGTAATCAATAGAGGTGTTCTTCGCAAGAATGGTAATCCCCTTTTCTCTTTCGAGGTCGTTGGAGTCCATTACACGCTCAGCAACCTGTTCGTTTGCACGAAAGGTACCACTTTGGCGCAGCATTTGGTCTACGAGTGTCGTTTTACCATGGTCAACGTGCGCAATAATAGCGATATTGCGAATTTTGGATTGATCTAACATCGTTTCCTCCTAAGTTAATTAGCAAATATATTGAAAAATTCCCCATAAAACAAGACAACCGGTCAAGGCATCCTTGACCGGTCGATTGTTATTAGTTTTCAGCTGCTACGGCAACTTCCTTCTTTTCGCCTACCTTACGGCCATCGTAATAACCGCAAGCTGGGCAAACGTGGTGAGGAAGCTTTGGTTCGTGGCAGTTAGGGCAGGTCATAGACTGAACGGAGTCGAGTTTGGACCATGCGCTACGCTTCTTGTGAGTTCTAGCTTTGCCTCTCTTACTTTTCTGTAATCCCATCTATTACACCTCCCCTATTATTCTTCCATAAGCTGAGCCAAGGCAGCCCAGCGAGAATCTATTTCTTTATTTTCACAGTTGCATGCACCGTCATTGAGGTTCTTCCCACAGTGTGGGCACAGCCCCTTGCAGTCATCGCGACAAAGATGTCGCAGTGGCAACTGTGTTAGTATAGCATTTAGCACAAGATAATTCAAGTCTAAATGTACATCATCATACACCCAATTTTCGCTTTCTAGCATTTCTTTGTCACCATCGTGGCTTGCGAGCACGTCCACATCGTGGGTGCTCATTAAGATTTCTTGAATCTCAAAGTCGAGAGGGTAACTGATTGGTGCTAGGCAGCGGTCACAAACAGTAGCAATGGTGCAACGCACCCTGCCTGTTAATGCCACCTGACGTTCTCCACCTGTAAGGGTTGCGTCTACAAAAACCTTTCCATCTAAAGAAAGGCCCTCGTCTAATCCTTCTAGCCCATCGGCCTCGAGGCTCACGTTTTGTACCCTGCCAGGGTTTTGTCGCAAATTGGATAAGTCTATGATTAAAGCCATTTGATTGTCTCCTTGCGCATTAAACACTCTAACCCGTACAATTATACTTGCAAGCGTGTCATCTGTCAATAGGCAGTATATTTTTTCGTCAAAAAATGAGCGTGCCTTCTGTACCGCTCTACCGGCACTTGTCGTATAATGAAGAAAAACGAAGGAGGCTGATGATTTTGTTTCAACCACGCTCTATTTTATCCCTCGCTCTTGCCCTCGGCTTGGCTCTAAGCGCGCCGCTGCCTGTTTTGGCCGAAGAGGCGGCGCCTCTTGTGAGCGATGTCACGCCTGCGGACAACGCCGAGCCTGTAGACCCTAGCGCGCCAACCGCACCGACTGTTGCGCCAACGCTCAAAAGCGCGCACGTGGCTTATATTGCCGGCTATCCCGATGGCATGATGCGCCCGAGCCGTGAGGTTACCCGCGCCGAAGCTGCAGCCTTTATCACAAGGCTCCTTGAACCCCCCGAAAGCGGCACCCTCCCTTGCTCCTACGCGGACGTTTCTGACAGCGACTGGTTCGCCGCACCTGTACGCGCTGTTTGTGCCCTAGGCCTTGTGGCAGATGGCACTACCTACCGTCCAAACGAGGCCATCACCCGCGCAGAATTTGTCCATATGCTGGCGAACTTTGCACCCGAGGCCACTGGCGCCGGCTTTTACGATGTGAGTGCAGACTATTGGGCTTTTGATGCCATTAGTCGTGTGGCGGCCGCTGGCTGGATTGGCGGCTTTCCCGATGACTCCTTTGGACCAGAACGCTCCCTCACCCGTGCTGAGGCCTGCTCCATCATTAACCGCATGACCAATCGCAGTGGCGACGCCGAGCAAGCGCCGGTGCTTTTGGACCTTGGCCTTTATTACGACATCGACGCCTCCCATTGGGCCGGCGTGGCCATTGCCGAAGGCAGCGTGGTCCATTCTGCCACCCTTTTTGATGCTGGCGAAACCTGGACCGACGTGGATTACGCCTCCTTAAACCTCGATAGCGGCGTCCACAATGTGAATGGCAACCTCTACGCCGTCGACCGCCACGGCGCCCTTTTGCGTAACCAAACCGTTGGCGCCTATTATGCCGACAACGCCGGCCAGCTTTTGCAAGAGCAAGCCGGCTACACGTCCAGCGCGCCTTACATTAGCCAGCTTGATGGCATCGAGGCCAATCAAGGCTGTGAGCCCATTGCTGCCCTCTCTGGTTTACAAGGCAAGGGCTTTGCTATAAACGTGAGCGCCCAAAGCTTCTTGGCCGGCCTGCCTTATAGCAATTCCAACCCGGAATACGGCTTTGTGGGCTCGCCTTATTATTATGATGGGCGCTACACCTCCATCAATCCACGCCCCCTTGTTGGCTATATCAACAGCTACTGTGGCGACACCTTGGCTTACAATTTTACGGGCGCCTCCGTTCAAGACGTGCGCCAAGAGCTTTTGGCTGGCAACACCATCATCGCCTACCAAACCATGTACTGGGCGCCTTTGCGCTATGGTACCTTTATGATTGATGGCGTGGCCACGCAAATGGTGGCCAACAACCACGCTCGCCTGATTTTGGGCTACGACCCAACCCAAGGCTATTTTGTATCGGACCCCTACAACGACCAAAACCGCGGCGAGGTCTTCCAATATTGGATCGACGCCCAAACCTTTGAAAGCCTTTGGAACGCACGTAAAATGGGCGTTGTTTTACGCTGATTGCGCTTGATGTGGGCGCGCAAGTCAGGTATTATGAATAAAAAGAACCGTTTAAAAGGAGGCATTACCATGAAACGACAAACACTCTTTGCCCTGGCCCTCTCTGTTTCCCTAGGCCTTACCCCTTTGGCCGCTCATGCTGCCAACAACACCGAAGGCATGACACCTACCCTTTCTAGCGCCCACGTGCGCTATATGGGTGGCTTTGAGGATGGCACCATGCGCCCTGACCAAAGCGTGACCCGTGCTGAGGCTGCGAGTATGCTCCACCGCCTTTTAGATAATCCCGATATAGGCACCTTCCAAGGCTTTCTTGATGTAGCCACAGACGCTTGGTATTATACCCCTGTGGCCAGTCTTGCCGATATGGGCCTGATTGATAAAAGCGAAAGTTATCGTCCAAACGAGGCCATCACCCGCGCAGAGCTTGTAGATATGCTCGTACGCCTTTATCCAAATGCCACTGGTGAGGCTAGCTTTAGCGATGTCACACCAAACCATCCTGCCTACGCGCAAATCGCCGCAGCCACAAGCATGGGCTGGCTTGCCGGCTATCCCGATGGCACCTTCCGTCCAGATGCCTCCCTCACCCGCGCTGAAGCCTGCGCCATTTTTGGCCGCGTGACAGGCCGCGAAGGGGATGCAGTGGCCAGTGAAAAATACATCGGCCTAGGGCTTTATAGCGACGTCAGCACTAACCACTGGGCACGCGCTCCAATTGCCGAGGCAAGCGTTGCCCATACGCCCGACCTCTCCCAAGACAGTGAGGTATGGACTGGTGTAGACGAAAGCGCTCTCACCTTCACCCCTGGCATTCATAACATAGGTGGCACCCTTTATAGCGTGGACCGCTACCACAAGCTTCAAACCAACCAAACCGTTGGTGCCTACAGTGCCGATGCCACCGGTGCCCTCACCCAAACAGCTGCAAGCTACCAGCTTCCTTATGTGCCATACATTAGCCAAATCGACGGCATTCAGGCCTGGGTGGGCTGTGAACCTGTAAGCTCTCTGATGGGCCTCAAGGCCCTAGGCTACGCCAGTGATGTGAGCGTAACCACCTATCTTGCCAACTTACCATTTTCCTCATCCAACCCTGAATATGGCTTTGTAGGCTCCCCTTATGTGGTCGATCGCTCCAAGCGCACCACCATTTACCCAGCAGCCCTAGCTGGCTATATCAATACCTACACCGATGGCGCCACCGTTGGTGCCGATTTCCGCGGTGCCAGTGTGGACGAACTGCGCCAAGAGCTTTTGGCTGGCCATGTGGTTGTGGCCTACGAAACCCTGTGGTGGGCCGAACCTTACTATAATACCTACCTCATCGACGGCCAATACCAATCCCTTGTGACCAACAACCATGCCGTTTTGGTCTATGGCTACGACCCCGAAAAGGGCTATCTCATCTCTGACCCTTACAATTACTACAACCGTGGCCAAACCTACCAATACTGGAAAGACGCCGCCACCTTCGACCACATCTGGAACCTGAGAAAAGTCGGCACCGTGATGCGATAAAAAATGAGCGAAAGCAAAAGCATCGTTTTCCTCCTAAAAAATCGCAGGGCCAACCAAGGTCAGCGCCTGCGATGATTGTCTGTCATTTAGTTGGCCACGTTGTGATGGTATACAAAACCGCCGCGTTTGAGGGGGCGGAATTCGTAGCCCTGGCTTTGGTAATACTCAATAATGCCCGGCAGCGCATCCACGGTGGTTTGCTTGGTTTCCGAATCGTGGAAAAGAAGGATGATGTCCTTTTGGCCTGCAGCCCCCTGTGCGATGGCTGCTTGGTAAGCTTGCTCACTTGTCACCACGCCACCATCTGCGCTGCTCGCGTTCCAGTCGTAATACTCGTAGCCGCGCTCGTGCACCATGTTCACAAGGCTCGACATAATCCCTGGGCAGTAGCTTCTTGATACGGTATTGGAAGAGCCACCAGGAAAACGGATGATGCTTGGCACATAGCCAATTTGCTCCTTGACCACTCCACCAATGGCGTCCAAATCCTGAAAATAGGCCTCCGGTGAGGCATACACGGTGCCATAATTGTGGGAATAGGTGTGAAGGGCAATGGTATGGCCTTCGTCATAAGCCTGCTTGATGAGATAATAATGATCTGGCGATTGACCCACCACAAAGAAGGTGGCCTTCACATTGTAGCGTTTTAAAATATCCAAAACCGCCGGTGTCTTACTGGATGGACCATCGTCAAAGGTCATATAAACGACCTTGGCATTTGGATCCTCGTTACCAGTGAGGGACTCGGCTTTGGCCTTTTTCTCTTCTTCCGTCATAGCGGCTTCGGCCGCTTTTTCTGCCTCTGCTTCCTTTTCCTCATCGGCCTTTTTAGGGGCCTTTGCTTCGTCTTTCACCGCTTCTTGCCCTTTATCAAGAAACTCCACCACACTTCCGTAAGCAGTCACGCCAAAAAGGCCAGCGCCTACGCCAATGGCAAAACTTGCTACAAACAGTAAAAATACAACGGCATTTTTCATGCTTTTCTTCAAAATAAATCACCCTTCGTAGATTCTTTTTCCCCTTAGAAACGGCTGGCACAAGCCACGCTCATCACTATAAGTGTATCATCTACCCTATGGGATGTCTATTGCTACCTACACGCCCTTATGAATCACTGCGCCCGCTAGGCAATAGATGACGCAGTTGCCACATTCGTCACAACGGTTGCCGTTTATTTTGTAGCGTTCGCCGTCTTTTTCGATGGCATCAAAGGAACAATGGGCCACGCAGGTGCCGCAGCCAATGCAGCCCTCGCCAATGCGCAGTCCGGCCGCTTCAAAAGGGAAGCCGCCATAGCTAAAGCGCACGCGCTCGAGCTTGTGATCGCGTTGGACACGCTCAAAATCGTAGTCAAAGACCTCTCCTTTGGCGCGATACACCACAAAGGTCGTCATGGCTGGATAACGCTCCTGGTCTTCGATGCAATAATTAAAGGCTGGATTATCCTTGGCCTTAATTTCATCCATGGATACCTCGCGCACATCACCTGTGAGGCGAATGGTGTAGCCGGCCTCAAAAACCATGCCATCCTCGTTCACGCCTTCCACAGAGGTGTCGGCATTCATGCCACACACAGACACCTTGCCTGTTTGCACAAGCTGCTTGTAAAAGGGCTTGGTGTTCATCGTCATAAAATAAAGGCCTTCCTCGTCATAGGCCAAAAAATGGGCAATGCGTGTTTCGGGATAATCGCCATCCACCGTTGCAAAGGTACAGCAGCCAATGGCGTCAAAACGCTCGTAAATCTCTTGAATGGTCATTGTTTTTCCTCCTAATTTGTGAAAACGTCGATTTTAGCTTTAGCTTAGCGCCTAATGCGCGCTGCCACAAGTACGCACTTTTGGGTAAGTGAGCACAAAAAAACAGCCCGAGGGCTGTCCAGACTGTCGATAAAGGTATATTTTCAGCATAGGAATGTATGCATTTGTGAAACCTTCCCCCTTGAGGGGGAAGGTGGGTTTTTCGCGTGCTTTTTGCGAAAAACTCGGATGAGGGTGTGTTTTCACCAAGCCAAACAGCTAAATCGATTATTCGCTCACGCTCATACCCCTCATCCGTCGGCTACGCCGCCACCTTCTCCCCAGGTGGAGAAGGCTCATGCTATTCTCCAAATCTTTCTATTCACATACACGTTTTAGGTTTTTCTATAGTCTAAGGACCGCCGGTTGGCAGTCCCTTGAGTGCTATTTTTTGTAAGCAGCTTTGATTTCTTTTTTGTTCTCGTACATACGCTCATCGCTCAGGCGTAAGAGCCTTTCAAGACGCCGTCCTTCTAGTGGGAAAAGCGCCTGGCCTACGCCGAGTACAACGCCAAGCTCTACGCCGCTAATAAGCATTGGCGCTGCTACGGTTTGACGCAAGTTATCAATGCGTGCCTCGCATTCGCTAGCTGTGGCGCAATGCTCCAAAACGATGAGGAATTCATCGCCACCTAGGCGCGCCACCACATCACCTCTTTGCATGGCGCTCACCATTCTTTTTGCCACTGTTTTCAAAACCACATCGCCCTGATCGTGGCCGTAGGAATCGTTGATGAGCTTAAAGTCGTTGATGTCGCAGTACAAAATAGCGAGAGGTGTTTTGGTATCGTAGAGGCGAATGTCCAAAAAGTCCATGATTTTGCGACGGTTGTACAGCCCCGTCAAGGCATCAGTATCTGCCCATATCACTAGCTTTTCGTTGTGGTCCTCCATCAAAAACACCACAAGAGTCAAAAGTATGATGATGCAAAAACACGTCAAAAAGGCCACCACAACGCCCTGCATATCATACCAGCTGTAACGCGGTGAAATTTCTAGCGTCCAGCTGTTGTTGGGCACTTCTATGGTCGCAACCAAGCTGTCCCTGGCTTGGTAATTTTTGCTTTCGGCAATCACGCATTCCTCGCCACCAACCACAGCCGAAAGACGATAGCGATAGCCCTTGCGCTCAATTTCGTCAAACATGGTGGCATCGAGGGCCTCTGGCAAATTGAGTACAATCACCGAATAGCCCCAAAAGGAAGTCGTACCGTCTGCGTTGGTTAGGTAGATGGGGTTTTTCGCCACGGCGCCCAAGCCCCCTTGCGCAAGCGTGTAAGGCCCTGCCAAGGTGATTTCGCCCGTGTTTTTGGCAAGCAAGGCATCCTTTTTTCGATTCTCGTTTTCGAGCACATTCATACCTATGGCGCCTTCGTTGCCTTCCTTGGGGTAGCAATAGGTCACTACGCCATTTGGCAGGCACTCAATGGCGCGGATGCCATCGTTTTCCTCCATAATGGATTGTGATAATTTATCAAAGGTCTTTGCCGGCACCTCGCCCTCGTGGACCACAATGACCGTTTCAAATATTTCTGTTTTATTGAAAAGATTCGTGAGCATGCTTTCGAGCTTCGCACTATAGGTATTTGCCATAAATTCAGCCTCGTGCCGATTATCGCGCACAGAGCTCTCTGCGTACCAATAGCTAAACAGCATTGAAACCATCATACCCAAAAGAAAAACAAAAAGCGTGACTTTCTTCTTGTTATTTTTCATGAGTTTTCTCCGTTCACATATATGTATTAATTATTATTATAACGCCTCCCCGTGCTAATTGCAAAAACAACCCTAAATATCCAGCAAAAATGGACATCTAGGGTTGCTTGTTTAAACTGTTTTATTCTATTTCCAACGACACTCTTGCTTGAAGGTTACCGCTGCCGAGGATTTTTTTAGCTCAACGTCTGTTCTGTTTTGCACCTTGCCAAGGCGCGTAAATTGCCAAGTGTTGGATGCGTAATAGAGGACCAAAAGGTGCCCGTCTGACAGAATCACATCGCCTGCCTGGGTGGTGATGTATTCATCACTCGATGGCAAGGTGGTGCCTAGGCTTGCGAATTTTTCCATATGTGCAAAATCCTTCATGCAAAGCGTGATGGCGCCCTTTTCTAAGAGTGCCCTGAGCGCATCGACAGCGGCGTTTTGGCAAAGAGCCACCTCTAGCACATGACCGCCTATTTCTATATACATCATCGCCTTGCACGCTTAAAGGCTTGTAAGCACAGGATTGTTCAAATAATCGTACACGCGATCCACTTCGCTAGGCTTCGAACAATCGAGCATGGATGGGCAGGCCTTATCGAGGGCGGCAATTTTTGCCACGTCCTCTTCATCCAAGGAAAAATTCCAAATGTCAAAGTTTTCTTCCATGCGGTTTAAGTGCACCGACTTTGGAATAACCACCACGCCCTGCTGAATTTCCCAGCGCAAAATTACCTGTGCCACGCTCTTGCCGTGCTTTTGAGCAATTTCCTGCAACGCTGGCTCTGTAAACATCCCCTTGAGACCTTCGGCGAATGGCGCCCAGCCTTCTGGCTGCACGCCGAGCTTTTGCATCATAGCAAGCTCATCGTGACGTTGGAAATGTGGATGGCGTTCAATTTGGTTGATCATTGGGCGCACCTTCACGTTGTAGCACAAATCCATCAAGCGTGCAGAATCAAAATTGCACACCCCAATGGCGCGGATTTTTCCTTCGGCGTAAAGCTCTTCCATGGCACGCCAAGCGCCGTAATAATCGCCCAAAGGCATATGAATCAAATAGAGGTCCAAATAGTCTAGGCCCAATTTGTCCAAGGAACGTACAAAAGCTTCCTTAAGGTTGTCGTAGCCCATTTCATGAATGTAAGCCTTGGTGGTGATAAAAAGCTCCTCGCGCTTAACAAGCCCCGCCGCCACCGCTTCTTTAATGGCTTGGCCAACAGCCTCCTCATTTTTGTAGGAGCTTGCTGTATCAATCAAACGATAGCCTGTGCGAATGGCGTTTAGTACAACATCCTTGCACGCTTCTTCTGGCACCTGAAAAACGCCGAAACCTTCCATTGGCATTTCTACGCCGTTTGCTAATGTCGTGTAGTTCATCATGTCCTCCTTATTGAACCGGCGCTTCAGAAAGCGCCCTTTTACATTTTTCCTTAATTTAATTATATCTAGCGTTTTATAAATGACAAACAGTTGATAACCATGCTTTCCCATCGTTGACACGCATAGTTAGCGCCACCTATAATTAACCCAAGAAAGGAATGAGCACCATGATTGAAACAAGGCTTTTACATTATTTTCTCGCCATTGCCCACGAGCTAAACATCACCAAGGCAGCAGAATCGCTATTTTTGACCCAGTCCACCCTTTCAAGACAGATGATGGACTTGGAAAGACAGCTCGGAAAAAAGCTCTTTATCCGTGGCAACCGCAAGCTGACCTTGACCGAAGAAGGCAAATTCTTGCGCGACAGGGCCCAGGAAATTCTCAGCCTCATTGAAACCACCGAATCGGCCCTGCGCACCAACGACCAGGTCCTCAGCGGTGATATCACCATTGGTTGCGGCGAAACCATTGTCATGGATCATTTTGCCAAGCTTTTTGCTACCTTTCACGAGCGTCACCCCGAGGTGCGCTTTCATACCCACAGTGGCGATGCCGACACCGTCATGGAGCGCCTCGACAAGGGCCTTGTAGATATGGGACTATTGCTAGGGCCCCTGCGTCAGGAACGCTACAACTACCTCAACTTGCACCAAAAAGACATCTACGGCCTCTTGATGCCAGCCGATTGCGCCCTAGCCAAGCAAGATGTTATCAATATCGATCAGCTCAAATCCTTGCCCATCATTATGTCTAAGCAAACCTTTTCGGGTCATCAGGAGCTGGAATGGTTTGGTACCGACGAATCGGTGCTCCAAGTCGTGGCCACCTACAACCTTATTTATAACGCCACCTTTTTGGTGGAGCACGGCATTGGCTACGCCCTCTGCCTCGACCGCCTCGTCAACACTCAAGGCCGCAACCTAACCTTCCGCCCCATCGTGCCAGAGCTCTCTGTAAACCTCTACATCGTCACAAAAAAATACCAAACCCTCTCGCCAGCCGTCACCGTCTTCCTAGAACAGCTCCAAGACCTCATCGCCAGCGGCGAGATGAATGATTAAAACCTATAACAAAAAGGCGCCTGCCCTATGCAAGCGCCTTTTTTAATATTTTGCGCCCTGTTGGTTTTCCAACATACCTTTGCGTCCTCCTCCGTTATAATAACCTCATAAGTCAGAAGTCGCTCACTCATTCATCATACAACGGAGGTTCATTATGGAACAAAAAATGTTTTGCTATCAATGTCAAGAAACTGCTGGCTGCAAGGGCTGCACCATTTCTGGTGTTTGCGGGAAAACGCCGGACGTGGCCCTTATGCAGGATTTGCTCGTTTATGTCACCAAGGGCCTGAGTGCCGTGACCACGGCCCTTCGCCAAGAGGGTAAGGCAGTGAACGCTGCCACCGATCACCTTATCACCATGAATCTTTTTACCACCATCACCAACGCCAATTTTGACAAGGACGCCATCACCGCGCGCATCCAATCCACCCTTACAGCAAAGGCTGCGCTTATGGCCGAGCTTAGCGATGCGTCTGTTCTTCCGGAAGCAGCTCTTTGGGAGGGCGATGGCGATTGGGACGAGAAGGCCAAAACCGTGGGCGTGCTTTCTACCGAAAACGAAGACATCCGCTCCCTGCGTGAGCTGATTACCTACGGCCTCAAGGGCCTGAGCGCTTATTCTAAGCACACCAATATGCTCCTTTATGCCGATGCCGATATCGACGCCTTTCTCCAACGTGCCCTTGCCGCTACCCTAGACGACAGCCTAGGCGCTGACGCACTCGTTGCCTTGGCCCTTGAAACCGGCAAGTATGGCGTGGATGGCATGGCGCTTTTGGATAAGGCCAACACCACCACCTATGGCAACCCAGAAATCACCCAGGTCAACATTGGCGTACGCGCGAACCCTGCCATTTTGGTGTCTGGCCATGATTTGCGCGATTTGGAAATGCTTTTGGAGCAAACCCAAGGCAGTGGCGTGGATGTGTATACCCACTCCGAAATGCTCCCTGCCCACTACTATCCTGCCTTCAAAAAATATCCACACTTTGTGGGCAACTATGGCAATGCTTGGTGGAAGCAAAAGGAAGAGTTCGAAGCCTTTAACGGCCCTATCCTTATGACCACCAACTGCATTGTGCCACCGCTTGCAAGCTACAAGGACCGCCTCTATACCACCGGCGCCGCTGCCTTCCCTGGTTGCACTCATATTACTGGCGATGCAGGCGAAATCAAGGATTTCTCCGCCCTCATCGAGCACGCTAAAAAATGCGCCGCCCCTACCGAGCTAGAAACAGGCACCATCATCGGTGGCTTTGCCCACGCCCAGGTCTTGGCCCTTGCGGACCAAGTGGTAGCAGCTGTAAAGAGCGGCGCCATTAAAAAGTTTGTCGTGATGGCTGGCTGCGACGGTCGCGCCAAGAGCCGCAGCTACTATACCGATTTTGCCCAAGCCCTACCAAAGGACAGCGTGATTCTCACCGCTGGCTGCGCCAAGTACAAATACAACAAGCTTGACCTTGGCGATATTGGCGGCATTCCACGCGTGTTGGACGCCGGCCAATGCAACGACTCCTATTCCCTCGCCGTCATCGCCCTCAAGCTCAAGGAGGTCTTTGGCCTAGATGATCTCAACGACCTTCCTATTGTCTACAATATTTCTTGGTATGAACAAAAGGCCGTCATCGTTCTCCTCGCCCTTCTCCACCTCGGCGTAAAAAACATCCACCTAGGCCCAACCCTCCCAGCCTTCCTTAGCCCAAACGTGGCCAAGGTGCTGGTAGATACCTTCGGCATCAGTGGCATCGGCACAGTAGAAAGTGACCTTAAGCTCTTCTTCGGTGAAAACGCCTAATATAAAAATTGAGCAGCGTCCCCAGTGGTGCTGCTTTTTTTGCGCGCTCCCTCACGAAATCTTGAAGAAACTGCCGTTTTTACCATTTAAAACTTGGAAGAAAATGTCGTTTTTGCCATTTAGAATCTTGAATTAATGACCGTTTTTGCGCATTATAATCTTGAAGAGATGCGTTTTTTATTCATCATTCAAGGAGGCACCTATGTATTTTAAAAGAAAAGCGTACAATCAATTGCTAAATTGGAAAGAGAATTATGCAGATAACTACGCAGTTTTGCTTGAAGGCGCACGGCGTGTTGGCAAATCCACCATTGCAGAACAGTTCGCGCGCAACGAATACGCGTCCTACCTTCTTATTGATTTTTCCAACGCTTCAATGGATAAAACAAGAAGAGTTTTGCGGTTTATAATCGCAAAACTCTTCTTGTTTTTATATTTCTACGGTTACGCTTCTGTTATGAAGTGGAGCGTAACCTCTGCGCCTTGGTTTGGAGCGTTTTTGTAGCTTAGGTGGCCGCCTTGGTTGGTCATGACTTGCGTGGCAATGGCTAGGCCTAGGCCTTGGTGGCTCCTGTCGTGGCGGCTTTTGTCGCCGCTGTAGAAGGCTTGGGTGGCGTGTCGCAGGTCTTCTGGGCCAAAGCCGGCGCCATAGTCGCGCACTGTAGCCAGCAGATTGCCCTTTTCGGTTGTGATGCTTACCGCGATGCCTTTTTTAGGATTGGTGTGCTCTATGGCGTTGGCCACGACATTTTTCCAGGCGCGCAAGGCTTGCGCCGTGTCTACATGAAGAGCGGCCTCTTCTACCTGCACGGTGCACGCTAGTGGCATTTGAGCGGCCTGCGTCAGCGCCTCGGTGGCTTCTTTAAAGGCGTCGGCGAACGTCTCTGCCGTGATGGTTTGCTGTATAACGGGCGTTTCTCTGCCTTGGAGCACATCACGCATAGCGGCTTGATAGTGCTCTATGTCCTCGACACTCTTTAAAATATAGCGCACGCTCTCGGCGTCTGCCTTTGTGAGCGCGCCCTCTGCCAAAAGCTCGGCGTTGCCACGCATCACCGTAAGGGGCGTTTTAATGTCGTGGGCGAGGGCGGCGAGCTGGGTATTTTTCTCTTCTTCCATGCGCCATTGCTGCTCCAGTGACGCCTTGAGGGCTGTTTTCATGTGGTCAAGGGATATCATTACTTGGTTTATTTCCCGAATGTCGGTCTGCTCGGCGCTAAAATCAAGGTCGCTTGCAGCTATTTTTTCGCTCATAGTGTTGAGCACACGCAAACGCTTTTGCATTTTTGCGGCGTAGCGTTTGCTGATGACGTAGGCCTCAAGCAGGAAAAAGGCCACAAAAAGGAGAATGCCCATCAATTCTGGCGCTGGCAAAATCTTGTTGCACCATGCGGCGCTGTATCTTGCAACAAGGTGGTATTTGACAATGCATACCTCGCCGTTTTCTCTGGCAACAATGTGGTAAAAACCGTTTGTTTCGGCAAAGCGATTGTCTTTTTTGTAGCGGTGCCACGCATCTATACGTTCGCTCTCGCCTAGGGTGCCATAGATGAAACGCCCCTCTGCGTCATAAACGCCAAAGGTGCAGTCATAGGGGAGCATCTCTGTTTTAATCTCCTTGGCGCCAGCGAGGACTGCATCTGCCTCAGCAAGCTCCTTTTCTACAGCATCTGCCGGCAGAAGGACACCTGTATTCAAAAGCACGCCCATACCAACCATCATAAGTAGCAAAATGGCCAAGGTAGTTAGGCAAAAGAGGGCGATGTATCTTGTAAATTCCCCTGCTAGGGTGCGTTCTTTTATTGCCATTTGTAGCCAATTCCCCATACGGTTTCTATAGGTGAAACGTTTTTCTTTTTGCACTTGGCGCGGATGTTTTTAACGTGCTCTGCAACACTGGCGCTGTCGCCTTCGGCATCATAGCCAAAGACGTGCTCATAAATGCGTTCCTTAGAAAAAACCTGCCCACGATGAAGGGCCAAGTATTCGCAAATGGCATACTCGCTCTTGGTCAAAGGAAAGGCCTCGCCGTCTATATACATGGTTTTTGTGGCTAGGGCAAAGGCAATCCTGCCAAGGGTCAACAGGTGTTTTTTCTCGCGATTTTCGCGTCTTAGATGGGCTGCTACCCGCGCGCGTAGCTCACCAATGCCAAAGGGCTTTGTGATGTAATCGTCAGCACCAAGGCCCAAGCCTTCCATAAGGTCCCCTTCGCCCACCTTTGCAGTCACAAAAAGAATGGGACAATCCACTTCGTTGCGAATTTCTTTGCACAGCGTAAAGCCGTCCACCCCCAGCATCATCACATCGAGCAAGATGAGCTGGTAGGTGTTGAGGGTGGCTTTGTCGAGCTCGAGGGGATTATTTAGCGTGGTGACGCTGTAGCCCTCTTTTTCTAGGGCACGCCTCACGAGGGACAAAATGGCTTCGTCGTCGTCAATAGCCAAAATATTAATCATGACAACCTCTCCCTTCGTAATAGTGAATCCATACCATTATTATGCCACAGAGGGCGCTGGTTATGAAGAGGGCCACCAAGGCAAAGCTTTGGAGCTCTATGAGCATCAGAGGCTGCGCTCTGGGCTCGGTGAGATACACATACATCAGCTGACTCCCGCGCGCCGCCCACGCACAAGGGAAAAAGTACCATCGTCCATCGCCCAAGCCTGTGAGCATAAGGGCCGACAAAAGCAGCTCCGCGGCACCAAGGCCCATCGAAAAGCTTTTGGAAAAACGCAGGTTCAAAAATAGATGCTCTATATAAAGCGCCAAGCTGCACAGCCACATAAAAACGGCCATGCCCACATAGCCACTCAGGTCAAGAACGTGCTTGCCCTCGAGAGCGTGCCCAAGGCCAAAGAGGGCCATAACCGCCACCACAGCCCCAAGCCCCAATAGATACAAGGAGAGCCCTTTGGCCAAGAGCGCTGTGCCCTTTCTTTGCGCCACGCCCAAAAACGTTTGAAAATGGTTGCCTTCTTCAAGCTCCACTGATTTGGCACAAACCACACTCACCATAAGAGGATAGCACACGCCCACCGCCTGCAAAAAAGCCAGCACCTGTGTTTGCGCGCTCCAATTTGACACAAGGTAGTAGGCCAAAAAGACCACGCATCCCAAAAGTGGCACCGCTAGATGCATGGGCAGGAGGGTGCTGCGGCGCATTTTTAGCCATTCTGCACGCAAAAAGCCCAAGATAGCCATCACTTTTCCACCTGCCTTTGAAACCATTTTCTGCTGAGCACCCAAAAGAGTGCCAACCACAAAAGGGCTGCCGCCACGCCAATTTCTACATTGCTCATCTGCATAAGCTCTGGTGCATAACTCACTGAGCCTGCCACTGCCGGCAGGCCGTTCGGCAAAACGCCAAGAAGCGCGCACATTGCGCGCGGCACAATGGCCCCTGGCACCATCATATACCAGGGCTTGAGCGCCACCAAAAGAGCAAAAGAGACTACCACAACGTGTATCACCACCGTTGGCATACGGCCGATTTTTTGCGCCAGCCACAGGCACACAGGCACCTGCCACAAGGAGGCAAGCCACATCACCGCACATCCCGCAAGCTGACGCGCCACCGGCACTTCCACAGCGAAGGTAACACCCATCATGCCGTGCATCATAAAAGTGCCGGCAAGGGTCAAAAGACACAGCACACCAATGGATATGCCCGAAAAGACCATGCCCGTAATGATTTTGGCATCCCACACGCGTCCCACATCACAAGGCAGGGTAAATAGCGCCCTCTGCCCGAAGCGCTTGTCCTTGTCGGCTATGGCCGCACAAACCAGGGCCACACAGGCTGGATAAAGGGTCACGTACCACCAATTGTAATTGTCGATGATAAAATAATCCCACGTGAGCGCCGCCGATAGGAAGCTACACACAAGCGGCAATATCATCAAAAGCTTTACACTAGACGCGCGGCGGTATTTCAGCATCTCTGCACGAACAACGTTTTTCATTTATCTCCCCTCCTGCCTCATAGCAATGTCCATAAAGAGGGCTTCCAAATCCTCGCCCTCGTTGATTTGGCCGCTGTAAGCCAAGCGTCCTTGGGTAAGGATGCCAATGTAGTCTGCCGTTTGCTCTATTTCACTCAATAGATGGCTCGACACGAGCACCGTTATCCCCTTTTGTGGAAAAGAGGTGATGAGATAGCGTAAATCTTGGATGCCAATAGGATCAAGGCCATTCAGCGGTTCATCCAAAATGAGGAGCTTGGGATGATTGATGAGGGCAATGGCAATGCCCAAGCGCTGCTTCATTCCCAAAGAGAAGGCGCCTGCGCGCTTTTTGCCTGTGTCTGTAAGATGCACCGTTTCGAGCACCTCGTCAATGCGGCTCTCCTCTAGCCCCAACATAAGCGTGCGCACCTTGAGGTTTTCTCTGGCCGTGAGGTTTTCATAAATGGCCGGTGCCTCAATAAGAGCACCAATAGCTGCCAAATCCGCCCGCGACCACGAGTGACCGTCAAATACCACCTCACCTGCACTCGGCCGCAAAAGCCCAGAAAGAATTTTTAATAGCGTCGACTTACCCGCCCCATTGGGGCCAAGGAGGCCAAACACACAATTTTGGGGAATCGTTAAACTAACATCCTCAAGCACCGTGTCGCGCTTAAAGGTCTTTGATACATTTTTAATCTCTACAAGGTTTTTCATAGTACTCCCTCCTATAGGTACTATGATAACCCCTATTTATCAAGATTTTATAAGGACACGCAAAACGCCCTCTGCACTGGTATACGCAGAGGGCGTTTGAGGTTATCTTATTCCCATTCGATGGTTGATGGTGGTTTGCTGGTGATGTCGTAGACGATGCGGTTGATGTGGTCGACTTCGTTGACGATGCGGCTGGAGATGGTGTCTAGCACTTCATAAGGGATGCGCGCCCAGTCGGCGGTCATAAAGTCGGTGGTGGTCACGCCACGCAAAGCAAGGGTGTAGTCGTAGGTACGGAAGTCGCCCATAACACCTACGGTGCGGGTGTTGGTGAGGACGGCGAAGTATTGGTTGATATTGTGGTCGAGGCCAGCCTTGGCGATTTCGTCGCGGAAGATATAGTCGGCATCGCGGAGAATGTCGAGCTTATCTTTGGTGATTTCGCCCATCACACGAATAGCCAAGCCTGGGCCTGGGAACGGTTGACGCCATACGAGGTAATCGGCTAGGCCAAGCTCAAGACCGAGCTGACGCACTTCGTCCTTAAAGAGCATACGAAGTGGTTCAATAAGGCCCTTAAAATCAACAACTGCAGGGAGGCCGCCTACGTTGTGGTGGCTCTTGATAACGGCCGCATCGCCAGCGCCACTTTCGATAACGTCTGGGTAGATGGTGCCTTGAGCGAGAAAGTCCACGGCGCCAATTTTGCGACCTTCGTCTTCAAACACGCGAATGAATTCTTCGCCAATGATTTTACGCTTGCGTTCTGGATCGCTGATGCCATCAAGTTTTTCTAGGAAACGTTCTTCGGCATCCACGCGGATAAAGTTCATGCCGCTGTTGGCAAAGGCTGCTTCAACTTCGTCGCCTTCGTTTTTGCGCATGAGGCCGTGGTCTACAAAGATGCAGGTGAGCTGGCTGCCTACTGCCTTAGAAAGGAGCTGAGCGGCTACAGAGGAGTCTACGCCGCCACTGAGTGCCAAAAGCACCTTGCCATCGCCAACCTTTTCGCGAATGTCTTGGATGGCTTGCTTGGCATAGTTGGCCATGGTCCAGCTTTCTTGACAACCGCACACTTCGGTGAGGAAGTTTTTAAGCATGGCGCTGCCGTCTACGGTGTGGTTGACTTCTGGATGGTATTGCATGGCGTAGAGCTTCTTTTCGGCATTGCCCATGGCTGCTACTGGGCAGTCGGCTGTATGGGCCATACGTTCGAAGCCTTGTGGCATTTCTTCTACAAAGTCCACGTGGCTCATCCACACAACGCCTTCTTGTGGAAGGTTTTTAAAGAGTGGGGATGCGGTGTCAAAATTGGTGTTGGTTTTACCAAATTCACGCTTTTCGGCTGCGCTTACCTTGCCGCCTAGGGTGTGGGCCATGATTTGCATACCATAGCAAAGGCCCAAAACTGGGATGCCTTGCTCAAAGATTTCTGCTTCAATTTGTGGCGCGCCTTCTGCGTAAACGCTGTTTGGGCCACCGGTAAAGATAATGCCCTTTGGTTGCTTTTCCTTTACTGCTGCAAGGGCCTTGGTATATGGTACAACCTCGCAATAAACGTGGCATTCACGCACACGACGTGCGATGAGCTGGTTGTACTGACCGCCAAAGTCTACAACAATAACCATTTCTTGACTGTTTTCCAAAATGCTACTTCCTCTCTATGTGCTACCCTATTTGAACCTAACTACTAAATTTTTATTTTTATAGTTTATCACTTTCATCCACATCCATCAATAAAAAAATAGCGTGAGAAAACAAGATTTATGCGCCACTCGGCCATTTTTGGCATATACTAAAGCCATAGGAAAGGAGACAATATGACCAGAGACGAAGAAACCTATTTTATGCGCCTCATGCAGGTGGCTGACAAAGGAACCTTGGATAAGCATTTTACCCTCATTGAAACCTCTACCACCTCAGACGGCGCCACATTTTTGCGCTTTGATGCGGCTTATGGCCACGACACGGGCTATCTCACCATCAAGTTCATCCCCGAGCCGCGCGAGCTACAAATGGCAGAGCTCAACGTGGGCTTCCCTACCCTGGTGGGCCTCAACCGTTCCCCACTGGAGCTGCGCATTCTTGTGGACCATATCTTGGACGAATTTTATTACAAAAGCTAATCCATGGGGCTGACGCTTGGCGCGGCCCTATTTTTTTGTAAAAAAAATCGACCAACAGACGTTGATCGATTATAACTCAGAATTAGAAAGATTTCTTGCGATTGTTCTTTCTTGCAGCTTCAGATTTCTTTTTGCGCTTTACGCTTGGCTTTTCATAATGTTCGCGTTTGCGGCATTCAGCTAATACGCCAGACTTTTGGCAAGAACGCTTAAAGCGACGAAGAGCGCTATCTAATGATTCGTCTTTACGAACCTTAATTTCTGATGACATTGACTATTTCCCTCCCTCCGGAATCAACAGGAGAAATAGTGCTGTTGATCTGGACTTCAAACACACTCGCTATTATACGATAATAAGCCAGTGATTGCAAGCCAAATCTAACAATTCGCTAAAATATTACGCGCTCACCTGCTCAATACCACCGAACTTCAGGAAAAGCTTGAGGCATTGGCCTTGTAAAAAGGTGAACACAATCCCACACACCACTGCAGACAAGGAATAGGTTGCAGCGCCTGTTAAAAGCACGGCAATATTGATGACCATCATGGTGGTGGCAATGTTAAAGCGTGGGTTCTTTTTGTTAAGAATCATGGCTACGGTGTCAAAGCTCACAGCTGTGGCCTTGGCGGCGATACAAAAATAATAGCCGCCCGCCACAAGGATGGCTGCAATTGGCGTGGCCAAAATAGGCGTGCCAAACACAAGAGGCACAACCACTTCAAACCCTGTCCAATGGAAGAGGTTAAAAAGCACCATATAGCACACACTCGAAAAAAGCGCCCCAACAAAATAGGTTTTACCCAAAAAGATGAGGCTAATCACAATAAGCAGCACCGTGAGAAAATCCACCCAAAAGGAGATGCTAATGCCCGTCCATCCCTCCAACACAAGGGAAAAGCTAGTGACACCGCCATTTAAGATGATTTTTGGCACCGTAATAAAGGCATAGGCGCCTGTAATGA
The DNA here is from genome assembly GCA_934229395.1 of uncultured Peptococcaceae bacterium. GTDB lineage: Bacteria > Bacillota > Peptococcia > Peptococcales > Peptococcaceae > UMGS1590. Next base: position 59,870 of record CAKQDL010000005.1, read on the forward strand.
GGATGTTGCCAATAAAAATGCGCAAAAATCTCAAATACGGCGCCTCACCTTCTGTTGTCAGCCGAAGGAGCTGGCGAATGCCGCCACCTTGGCCCTTTGACGCATCCATCAGCCTGGAGGCCACTTTAAGTCACGACCGCCCAATACGTGAACGTGCAAGTGTGGCACGCTTTGGCCACCTTGCTCGCCCGTGTTGGCCACGCAGCGGTAGCCGCTTTCTTCGATGCCTTCGCTCTTTACCACGGCTTGAATGGCATCAAGCATGGCTAGCATAAGGGCACCATCTTCTTGGGTCAATTGGCTCACGCTTTGTACATGGCGCTTTGGCACCACCAAAACGTGAGTAGGTGCTTGTGGGTCTGCGTCGCGGAAGGCGCGCACAAGCTCATTTTCATACACGGTATCGGTTGGAATTTCACCGTTTGCGATTTTGCAGAAAATGCAATCACTCATCTTTATCCCTCCTCCTTTGTGGTTTCAACAACACCTATGAGGCGATTTTTGCCGGCCTCTGTGATGCGCACATCGACAAATTGGCCAGATGCAATGCCTTCGCCGGTGAAGTTAACAAATAAATAATTAGAGCTGTGGCCCGTCCATGAACCGTCCTCCATTGGCTCCTCAACCAAAATGGTGAGGGTTTTGCCAACAAAGCGTTTCTCATAGTCGAGCTTATTTTTTTGCGCCACTTCGGCCATTTGCTTGGCGCGGCGCTCCTTGATTTGCGGATCAATTTGGTTGGTCATGGCTGCCGCTGGGGTGCCGGCGCGCATGGAATATTTAAAGATGTGCATATTGGCAAAGGCGATGTCGTTGCAAAAAACAAGGCTTTGCTTGAAATCCTCTTCGCTTTCGCCAGGGAAACCCACCATAAGGTCGGTGGTAATGGCGATGTTTGGCACCTTCTTACGAATGGCGCGCATCATATCGCGAAAGGCCTCGGTGTCGTAAGGGCGGCGCATTTCCTCTAGGGTATGGTCACAGCCGCTTTGGAGTGGCAAATGCAAATGCTGGGCCATACGCGGATTAGTGGCAATCATCTCAATGAGCTCATCGGTAACCTCTATGCCCTCAAGGGAGCCAATGCGCAGGCGTGCAATCTCGGTTTCTTCCAAGATGCGCTTGCAAAGGCCTGTAAGGTCACAGGTGGTGTCCTTCACGCCACGGCCATAGGCGCCAATATGAATGCCTGTAAGAATGACTTCCTTATAGCCCTGTGCCACAAGGGTGCGGATTTCTGCAAGGGTGTCCTCCTCACTACGTGAGCGGAGCGGCCCACGGGCGTAAGGAATCACGCAGTAGGCACAAAATTGGTCACAGCCCTCTTGAATCTTTACATAGGCACGGGTCATGCCGCTCACACGCTCGTGAGGCAGGTCCTCATAAACAAAGAGTTCGTCGTCTGTTGGCAAATAGGTTGCCTTTTTGTGGTCAATTTTGTATTGCTCCACAGCCTCTACCACCTTGTGACGCTCGTTGGTGCCAATAATGAGGGACACCTCTGGAAGGCCCTCCAGCTCCTGTGGTGCCGTTTGGGCATAGCAGCCGCACACCACAATGGCCGCCTCTGGATTTTCTGAGGCAGCGCGGCGAATCATTTGGCGCGACTTGCGGTCGCTCAAATGAGTTACCGAACAGGTATTAATCACGTACACATCGGCCTTTTCGTTAAAATTGGTCACCTCATAGCCAGCCTCTTGGAAAAGGGCCGCCATAATGGCGCTATCGTGTTGGTTGACCTTGCACCCTAGGGTATGAAAGGCCACTGTTGGTTGATTTTGGGTAGACAAATGCGTCATCCTCTCGTTTGTTATGAAATAAAGCTAGTAAGGCCATTGGCCACAAAGTTCAAGTAATCAAGCATGGTTTGGCGAAGCCAATAAAGTGGGCCATCTAGGCTGCCAATCATAAGGAGCAAAAAGAGCAAAATAAAGCCGTACTGCTCGTATTGCATCAGCTTAAAATATGCCTTATCTGGAAGCACCAAGGCCAGGACCTTTGACCCGTCGAGGGGTGGAAATGGCAAAAGGTTAAACATACCAAGGCCCACATTGATGATGGCTGAAACATAAACGAACTGGTAAATGTAGTATACCACCTCGCCCACATAGCCGCCTGTTGTCTTCACAATAACATTAGCAATAATAAGGCACACCAAGGCCAAAATAAAATTGGCCACAGGCCCAGCCAGGGCCACAAGGGCCATGCCCTGCTTTGGCTTTTTGTAGTAGCGCGGGTTGACCTGCACAGGCTTGGCCCAGCCAAACTTAAAAATCACCAAAAAAAGTGCGCCCATAGGATCGATATGGTGCAAGGGGTTTAAACTCAAGCGCCCGTCGTACTTTGGCGATGGATCGCCTAGCTTGTAGCTTACATAGCCGTGGGCATACTCGTGCACGCAAAGTGCTGGAATAATCGCCACAAGGGTAAATACAAGGTCTGTGATGCTAGGGATGAACTGACTCATACATCATCCTCCTTCTATTGATAAAAGTATTATACTGCATTCCTAGCCATTTTCCAACGCTTTCCCACTACTCTGCGCCCATCGTTGCCAAAACCCGTCAAATTTGCGCAAAAAAAGAAACGCCCCATTGGGACGTTTCAGCTTGTCGAAAAAGGGGCTGTCGGAAAATAGACAACCTCAAATAAATAAGGGGCTGTCGGAAAATAGACAACCTCAAATAAATAAGGGAGAGAGATTCGCACGAATCTCTCTCCCTTATTTTTC
>CAKQDL010000006.1 GCA_934229395.1 uncultured Peptococcaceae bacterium
TGTATGGTAACTTAATTCTACCAAAAGAGAGCATCATGGGTCACTTTTTATTGTTCAACTTCATTTTACAATCTACCTCTTGGTGACTTTACGTAAACTTGCATTAACGGATTCAATAGCGTTTGTGGTATACATTATTTTTCTTACAGCGCTTCCGTAATTGAAGAGTTGAGCTACATGCGGCCAATTGCGCTCTCAGATGGCGACTGCTCCTGGATAATGGCTCCACGCTTGTTTGAAGCGTTCAAATTCACTTTCTGCGGCTTTTAAGCTTGCTGCGCCGTAGATTTTCTTTAGTTGTGCTGTGAAGGCTTTGTAGTCTTTGGATGGCACATATTTAAGTGAATTGCGTACGAGATGCACAATGCATCTTTGCACAATAACATACAGGATGGCTGATTCCATCTTTTTACCGTATTGCCATTTAATATGATCTCGAATTTCAGATTCATTTCACTTACTGCTGCCTGTTTTTTGTCGTTATTTTTCCCTTTTTATTTTTCTTCTTACCCTTTCCTTTTGCTAATAGCATTTCTGTTGGAACCTTCAGCTGTTGCTCAGTGTCTTTTGGCTGTAGGGCCTTTTCTAGCAACGCCATGCATTTAGACATTTCTGCTTGCGACAGCTTCATCGTGGTTTGAAGTTTTTTTATGTCCTCAATTTGCTGTAAAAGAGGCATCACACAATTCTTATGGAAGGCCAAGCTGTCACGATAAATCAATTTATACTGCGAAGAAAACTTATCGACCGTCTTGACCAAAACGAGCAAAAGTTCTGCGTCATCCTTCGGATTATATGCTTCATAATGAGCAATATTCATGCCCACGATTTCTGCAGCTAAATACAGTTTGGCCGTAATATCACCGCGTTCAATCGGTATTCTTGCGAGAACGGGTCTCAAGTCGTAGACATCCAACTCTAAATCTGCATGCTTTTTAAAGAAAACCTGCAGACATTCTATGTCATTTTGTCCGAACACGATAAATGAACGATGCAAGGCTATGAACTTTAAGATTTTTGCCAATTCATTCGCTGAAATTTTTGGATAATCTATTTTTTGTCCTTGCTGGGATGCACCGCACAAAGATAGCTTTAGCAAGACATCGCTCCATTTCTTTCAAAGGCAAAGCCCACAGCATAGGGCGTCAATGTTTCATGAGCACGATAAAATTCAAAATCAAGAGCAACAGGCCGTTTTTCCATCAACGCATGGAGCGCCTCATCATCCTTGATAATCACACTATGAATAATAGCCATGGCAACATTCTCTGTTATTGTCTATATTGATTGTTGCTTTTTAACTCACAGCATCTACCAGAAATTATACTATAGTCACTGCGCGTTTTGTAGCGCATATCATTATTATGCATCTTTGTTGCATCAAAAAACGTTTGCCAAAATTGAACGTTAGGTTCTTTTCTGGCAAACGTTTATATTTATACTTATTTTTTTTGTTTATAAAGCGCTGGGAAGAATACAAAGGCGATAAGTGCAATGGCGAAAGCCATCCAGCCAATTAACATGCCCGTTCCCATTGGTGCGAACTTATCGTAATAGCCTTTTAGATATACCACGATAATGACAAGCGGAAGCGCGTAGGACATATAACCTTCAATGCTCTTTGGGAAGCGAACGCCAGACCCACTGTTTACTTCTTCTAAGAAGTTGGCCCAGCCCCAGCCGTTTTTACGTGTGCAGAAAAGCACAAACGCCAAGCTGCCGAGTGGCAAGAGATTGTTGGATACGATAAAATCTTCCAAATCGAGCACAGTAGAACCTGCACCGAGTGGTTGGAAGCTGGCCCATTTGTTAAAGCCAAGCACACATGGCATTGAAAGAATAGCAATCAAAATGCTATTAACGACAGCGCTCTTTTTACGTGTCCAACCACTGTTGTCCATGGTGAACATGATGATATTTTCAAATACAGCAATAATGGTTGTTAAGGAAGCAAAGCTTAGGAATAAGAAGAACAATGCACCCCAAAATTGACCACCAGCCATTTGAGAAAATAGGTTTGGAATAGTCACAAAGATAAGACTTGGACCAGCATCTGGTTGAATGCCAAAAGCAAAGCAAGCAGGGATGATGATAAAGCCCGACATGATGGCCACAAAAGTATCAAGTGCGGTAATGGTTACCGCTTCACCGGCAAGACTACGATCTTTTTCGATATAACTACCAAAGATAAGCATGGCACCAATACCAAGGGACAGTGTAAAGAAGGCTTGGCTCATTGCTGCAAAAATAATATTTCCAAAGCCAATTTCGGCCATTTTTTGGAAATCTGGCACAAGATAGAATTTAATACCAGCGCCTGCACCCTCTAAGGTAACGGAACGAATGGCAAGAATTACAATGAGAATGAGTAGCATCACCATGAGACCCTTACTAACTCGTTCCACGCCCTTTTGCATCCCCACAAGGCATACACAGAAGCCAATGGCACAAATAAGCAAGGTCCAGAAGGTCATCATTCCTGGATTGGCAAGCATTTCCCCAAAGGATGCACCAACCATTTCTGGCGTAGCGCCTACAAAATCACCCTTGATGTGCTTGTAACAATAAGCCAGCATCCACCCTGCAACAGAAGTGTAAAACATCATAAGCAAGTAGCAGCCCACAAGCGTAATATATTTTAGCTGGTGCCACTGTGTTCCCTTTTTCTCAATCGCTTCAAAGGCACGCGCTGCACTTTTTTGTGATTTACGGCCAATAGCCAATTCGCAAACAAGTACGGGAATGCCAAGCACGAGCAAGAAAAATAAATAAATCATGATAAAAGATGCGCCACCAAATTGGCCACACAAATAAGGGAACTTCCATACATTCCCAATACCAATAGCACATCCTGCCGAAACTAAGATAAACCCTAGTCTCGAACTAAATCTCTCCCTTTGTTTTTCAGACATAAAAGACCTCCTTATTTTTAGCCACTATGCGGCCATTATTAACGAAACAGATTCATAATAAAGCTTAGCACAATGCTCACGAGAATACAGCTTACCACTGGAAAATAGAAACTTCCATGTTCACCCTTGATAAAAACATCTCCTGGCAGGCTCCCTAGCGGAGCAAACTTTCCCAAAACCAGCACAATGCCACCTAATACAACAAGCATCAAACCGAGAGCAATAAGCAGCTTTCCTAATCCTGCGCCGTTCATAGTGTACCTCAATCCAAGCGTTTGCGAATCAAGTCCATTGGCTCAACTTCAAATGGAACCTTGAGCTTGATGATTTGTTGCGCGTGTGGCGCTGAATCAATAGCTAGCATATCTTCATCATACATTTCTTCGATTTTGTAGTCGTATTCTTTGAAGTTACAGCCAAAAAATTGAATGGTTTCGCCAACAGACATTTTATTGCGCTGTTCGATGGTTGCAATGCCACTTTCCTTGTCGTAGCTTTGAACCACACCCACAAAATCGTATGGCTTAATATACGCCGTTGACGTATTGTTAACGGCATTATCTTCTGGGCGTCCAAAAAGAAAGCCTGTGGTATACGGACGATGGCTGACCTTTTCTAAATCATCGAGCCAGTAACGCATTTCTTCTGCATCTACCTCACCATGCTGCAAATAGTAATCAATAACATGGCGATAGCAACGAATGATGGTAGATACATAGTACAGACTCTTCATACGCCCTTCAATTTTAAGACTATGTACCAAGTCTTTTTCAAGAATTTCTGGCATACGTTCCAAGGTGCATAAATCATAGGAGTTAAACACATAAGAACCGTTTTGATCCTGTTCAATCGGATAATATACGCCAGGACGTTTTTCTTCTACAATGGCGTAGTTCCAACGACAAGGCTGTGCACATTCACCCTGATTGGCATCGCGCCCTGTCATATAATTGCTCAAAAGGCAACGACCGGAATAGGACATACACATTGCACCGTGAACAAAAATTTCTAGCTCCGTTTCCGTTTTTTGAGAAATGGTCTCAATTTCATCCAAGGACAATTCTCTCGCCAACACGACGCGCTCAATACCATTTTGTTCCTGCCAGAATTTCACGCCGGCCCAGTTCACAATAGTGGCCTGGGTGCTGATATGAATTGGCACGGTAAAATCCATGGCTTGAGTAAAGCTGTACACACCAGGATCAGCAACAAGAATGGCATCGGGCTGAATACGGTTCAAAAATGCAAGGTATTCTTCTAGACCTTCCAATTGCTCATTATGTGGATACATATTTAAGGTTACATAAATCTTTTTCCCGCGGGCATGGGTATAGTTTACAGCCTCTTCCAATTCTTCGTCGGAAAAATTACCAGCAAAGGCACGCAAACCGAAGCTTTTTCCGGCACAATATACAGCATCTGCACCATAATGCAGAGCAAAACGCAGTTTTTCAAAATTGCCAGCTGGTGCTAATAGTTCAATGTTTTTCATTAAGATATAACACCCCTTATTTCTTTACAAGTATAAGCATACCATCGTCAAAAGGAAGGAGGGTATGCGTAAAGCGTTCATCATATTTTACATCATCTAGGAATTTTTTCATACGAACGAAGGCTGTTTTTTGACGGTGGTTTGGATATTCATCACGAATGAGCCAACCGTTTAAAAACACATTATCAAAAACAACCACGCCATTCTTATTTAAAAGAGAGAGGATAACTTCTAGCAGATGTGCATATTGGCCTTTTGCTGCATCAATAAACACAAAGTCAAAAGCCCCGTGTTCGTCATGTAAACTTTGGAAGAGCGCATCATCTCGAAAATCTCCGCAGATAAAAGTGATATCCTCTTCTCCATAGCCCTCTTCCTTCAAAAAAGCCTTGGCCGTTTCTTGTCTTTCGCTCACCAATTCTAGCGTAATCAGTTTACCGTCTTTGGGTTGCGCTTTTTTCATATGGTAGGTCGACACCCCAAAGGCCGTACCAAGTTCCAAAATAAGCTTCGGCTTGTGCATACTTACCAAAGCGCGAAGCATCGACGCCCCATTGGGTGCCACTACAGATACGTGCTCCGCCTCTGCCCTTTGTCTAAGCGCTTCGAGCGGAGCATCTGTTTCGTCGGTATGAAAAGAGTTAGTGTAATCGTTGATTTTCCCAAAGGGCAACTGTTCAAAAAGCTCTGTATCGTGCATAGAATCCTCTTAATTAAAATCGAGACTTTTGCTTAGCTGCATTACATAGTCCACCAAAGAAATAATGGTGAGTGCAACTGCAATATAGAGAAGAATCATGCCAATAAAATGGATTCCTAAAATGAGCAAGATAATTGAAACCATCTGTGTGGCTGTTTTATATTTGCCAAGGTTTCTAGCTGCAACGATAATGCCATGCTCACCAGCTAAGGCGCGCAAGCTTGTTACCAAAAGGTCTCGACCGATGATAACAACAACAATCCAGCCAGGAATGGTGCCCTCAATGGCTAAATAAATGAGCGCCGTTAGGACAAGAAGCTTATCCGCAAAAGGGTCCATAATCTTGCCAAAATTACTCACAAGATTCCATTTTCTAGCAAGATAGCCATCTAAGAAGTCTGTTAGAGAGGCTACTACGAAAATAACCATTGCAACCACGTGCCCATAGGCCAAATCCGAGCAGAAGAAAAAGATAAAAACAGGAATAAGCAACACACGCAAGGTGGTTAATATATTAGGAATATTCATTATACAAGACTCCCTATTAAATCATATTCATGTAAATCAGTAATTTCGATATCGAGCTCTTGGCCAATAGTGTAGCTCTCATCTGTGAGCACTGGCACAATGATAAACGGATCAATATCCGGAGATTCAGAGAAGCTTCTACAAAGGAGCATATTATTTTCAATATCATCCACAACAACATGACGCTTTTCGCCAATCATGCCTTGGTGACGCTCAAACATGATTTCAAATTGCAAATCCATAAGATTTTGCGCACGCTCTTCCTTGATGTCTTCGTCAATCTGATTAGGCATTCTTCCGGCAGCTGTGTTTTCCTCTTGAGAATAAGGGAACACACCAACACGGTCAAGCTTTACATCATCGAGGAAGTCGAGGAGATTTTGATAATTTTCTTCCGTTTCTCCAGGGAAACCTACAATAAAAGTAGAGCGGATGGTCATATGTGGAATGCGTTCACGCATTTTTGATACAAGCGCACGGATATCCGCTTGTGTAATCTTGCGATTCATTGCGCGCAAGATGTCATCATCGGCATGTTGCAATGGAATATCAATATACTTGCAGATTTTTTCTTCTGCAGCAATGGTATCGATGAGCTCATCTGTAAAGTTATTTGGATACGCATAAAGCAATCGCACCCACATAAGGCCATCAATGGCGCACAGCTTGTGTAAAAGCTCAGGGAGCATCAACTTTCCATAAATATCCATACCATAGTTGGTAATATCTTGTGCAATAACAATGATTTCCTTTACACCACGGTTTACGAGCATTTCTGCTTCAGCTAAAACATCCTCCATTTTGCGGCTGCGATACGGACCTTGCATTTCCGGAATAGCGCAGAAGGTGCAGTAGTTGTTGCACCCCTCTGCAATGGTGAGGTAAGCATAATAGTCTGGTGTGCTCAAAATACGTTGCTCGCGCTCTTCATCACTAGGCAATTGCCAATTTTCGTCGACACACGCCTTCGCAGCAGTATCTTGGTACAAGCCATCCACCTGCGCAACAATATCCTCATAGGAGGTGCTCCCCAAGAGCAAATCGAGTTCTGGCAAGGCTTCTTGCATTTCAGCAGCATATTTTTGAACCATGCATCCAATGGCAACGAGCTTTTCGCACTTGCCATCTTCCTTGAGTTCATTCAATGCCAAAATTGTATTGATGGTTTCTTCCTTTGCTGCGGTAATAAAACCACAGGTGTTCACAACAATCACATTGGCATCTTCCGGATTTTCCACCAAGGTATATGGGCTCTGTTCAATCAAGCCCATCATATATTCGGAGTAAACTGTATTTTTTGCGCAACCAAGGGTTACAAAGCAAATTGTTTTTGTGTTCATTCTTCTCTCCCATAGCCTCCAAAATAGTCTTCACATTCTGAAAGACTGATGTTAATTTTTCTTGCTTTGCTGCCTTCATATGGGCCAACAAAGCCTAGGCTTTCTAATTCGTCGATAATGCGTGCAGCACGCGTGTAGCCAATTCTAAAATGACGTTGGAGCATAGAAATGCTTGCATTGCCATTTTCAATAAAGAAACGACATGCGTCACCCAAAAGCTTATCCTGCTCTGGCACCTCATTATCGAGGTCCATGAAAATATCGCCCATCATCATTGTATCAACTTCCTGTGTGATGGAGCCATCAAAAACCGGAGCTGCTTGACGTTTAACATAAGAAATGATACGCTCGATTTCATCGTCAGTCACATAAACCCCTTGAATACGCACAGGCTTTGCATTGCCTCTCGGGAAGTAAAGCATATCGCCATTACCCAAGAGTTTTTCTGCACCACCCATATCCAAGATGGTTCTCGAGTCAGTTTGAGAGGCCACTGCAAAAGCAATACGCGAAGGAATATTTGCCTTAATAAGACCTGTGATGATGTCCACAGACGGACGCTGTGTGGCAATAACGAGGTGAATGCCCGCTGCACGCGCCAGCTGTGCCAAACGACACACCGAGTCTTCTACATCTGCTGGAGCAACCATCATAAGATCGGCCAATTCATCGATAATAACAACGATTTGTGGCATAAATTCTAACGGATGGTCTTCTTCTCCAGTAGCCTCAGCCTTGATGTATTTTGCATTATAGGTTGTTAAATCTCTTGAGCCAGTTTCTGCAAAAACGTCATAGCGACGTTCCATTTCCTTGACCACCCATTTTAAGGTTGCAGCTGCCTTTTTCGGCTCAGTCACAACAGGCGCCAAGAGGTGTGGCAAATTGCTATAGTGTGATAGCTCTACCTTCTTTGGGTCAACCATGATAAATTTGACCTCGTTTGGCTTTGCCTTAAAAAGGATACTTGTAATAAGCGCATTTAAGCACACGCTCTTCCCTGCGCCCGTTGCCCCAGCAATCAGTAAGTGCGGCATTTTTGCCAAATCGCCAACCATAGGATAACCACTGATGTCTTTACCCAAAGCAAAGGTCAGCTTAGATGGTGCATCCTTAAAGATATCACTATCAATGACTTCTCTGAATTTGACTGTACGCGGTTTCGCATTAGGCACCTCAATACCCACGGCACTTTTATTTGGAATTGGCGCTTCAATACGGATATCACTTGCCGCCAAGCTAAGGGCCAAATCATCTGCAAGATTAACAATTTTTGTAACACGTACACCTGCAGCTGGCTTAAATTCATATTGGGTAATGGTTGGTCCTACATTAACATTGTTGATTTCGCCCTTCACGCCAAAATCTTCAAGGGTTTCTTTAAGGAGCGCTGCGTTATCCTCAATTTCTCTCATATCTGTTTGAACCTTTTTGTCTGCTTGATCTAAGAGCTCGGCTTCTGGCAGCACATAATTTTCACGTTTGAGCGCAATGGATTTATCGGCACGTTGCGCTTCACCAGAGGACATATAACTTTCAACCTTATTAATTTCATCGTCTACAATGATTTCCTCATGAATGACTTTTACGTTTTCAATAAACGAGTCTTCTTCCATTTTATTCGGTTTCAAGCTTTCTTCGTTATGAACACTCAACGCTTTTTCTGGTTTTGACGCTTTCTTTGCTTCTAATTTCTTTTTTGAACTTCTTTGGTTGACGGCTGTATCGTCGTGCACTTTAAGAGCTGCTCTAGCTTTGTTCTCTTCTTTCTTTTGCTTCACTACTGCTACAGAATCCCTGACAGATTCTTTCATCCCATCTTTTACAGATACTGCAGCTGGTTGTAGGCTTGCAAAAAGACTTTGCAGCAGGAGCATGACTCGGCCATTACTTCCTATGTATATTGAAATAATCATAATAGCGCTCAAGGTGATGATGGCGCCAATTTTAGAAATTGAGCGAACGAGTATAAAAGAAATGGCTGCGCCTATAATCCCGCCACCAATACCTTCCATCCCTTTACTAATAGCAATGGAGGGCTCAATACTCACATGACGGAAAGCAAGCAAACACATCACAATAACTACAGCGGCTAGTAGGATACGGTTGTTTAAATTGAGTTTTGGCACGCAATATTTGCATCCAACCAAAGCCAAGAGCGCAGGTGCAAAATATTCACACTGGCCGAAAAGTATGCGAATGCCCTTATAAATATAGGCACCAACAATACCAAGCTCCGTTGATATTTGCGAGGAATGAATATTGGTTCCCTTAGAAATCAAAAATACCATATATAAGGCTATCGCAATACAGGCTACACCAATACTTAAATTGATATAGGTTTCATTGTAGCTTCTGCTCACCGCCTTTTTTGATGTCGTTTTTTTTCTTGAGGTTTGTTTCTGTTTCGCTGCCATATTCAGCTTTCCCCCTCTTTATATAAAACATTTTTCACTAATTGCATCTGCTGCTTTTTGAAGCAACGCATCATAATTCATTTCATCCACGTTGAGCCAAATAATGTTTGGATCGCGTCTGAACCATGTCAGCTGTCTTTTGGCGAAATGTCGCGTATTCTTTTTGAGCAAATCAACAGCTGCTTCAAAAGGCACGTCATTTTCCAGATAATCAATGATTTCTTTGTAGCCGATGGCTTTGAGCGATTGCATTTCTCTATTATACCCTTGTTGCAACAGCTTCTCAACCTCTTCAACGAGGCCAGCCTCAATCATCATGTCAACACGCATATTGATGCGCTCATAAAGCTTGGCGCGGTCCATATTGAGCCCTAGAAGGCAGAGGTTGTACGGTGATTCATAATTATTTTTCATATCATAATTTTGAAGCGTTTCCTTACCTTCTGTTTTAATGATTTCCATGGCGCGAGAAATACGGAAATGATCTTTTTCATGCAAGACACCCTTTAAGTCTGGGCGAATTTCTATAATTCTGTTGTACGCCTCTGCGCTGTCTGTCGCGCGCAGCTCTTCAAATACGCTGTTGCGATAGCTTTCATCGCGTTCGCCCTTGAAGCCATAATCGTAAATCAAGCCGTTCACATAAAGACCTGTACCGCCTACAATCATTGGCAAATGATTTCTAGCTAAAATATCTGGCATGAGTGCCTCGGAAAGATTTTTGAATTTGAGGGCGTTAAAGCTTTCATCGGGCTCCAAAAAATCAATTAGGTGATGTGGCACGCCTTGCATTTCTTCTTCAGTAATTTTTGCTGTGCCAATATCCATACCACGGTACACCTGCATGGAGTCGCCTGAAATGATTTCGGCATTAAATTTTTTTGCCAAGTCAATGCTCAAGGCCGTTTTACCGACGGCTGTGGGGCCTACAATGGCAACCAATGGCTTTTTGTCATTGCTCATTTAAAGCTTCCTCTCTTAAAGTATAAATAAAGTTCGTTCATTGAGATGCTCATAATAATCGGACGTCCATGCGGACAGGTATGCGCATTTTCTAGCTTACACAGCTCTGGCAAAAGATGCTCCTTGACTTCTCTTTCACTCAAACGATGATGCGCCTTTACCGCAGCTTTGCATGATGCCATGATGATACGCTCTTCATTCAGCTTCGCTAAACCGCCCTTTAAAACGCCAGTTTCAACATCGTCCAGTAAATCCGTTACCATGGTGCCAATGTCCTCTTGCGTTGATAATACAGCCGGAAGCGTGTTGACGGCATAGAGAAGCGGACCCTTCTTTTCAAAACCAAAACCCAATTGACCAAGCAAGAAAATATTGCTTACCAAGGTATCCTCCTGCATAGGCGTCAGCTTAATCAGCTCCGGATGCAAAAGTGGTTGTTGCGCCACCTTTTCATTGGCGGCTGCTTTCATAAAGCGCTCATACAAGATACGTTCATGCATGGTATGTTGATCGATGATATATAAATGCTTACTGTCCTGCGCGAGAATAAAGGTGTTGTTTAACTGACCAATGTATTCAAGCTCCAAAAGGTTTTCTTTAGAAAGCTGTGCCTCTTTTTCTTCTGCTCTTTTGGGTAAAATCTCCAGCTCGCTTAGACGAGGTACCTCGCGTGTAACAGGCGCGTAGTCACTTTCTTTTTCCGCGGCCATAAAGAAATCATTGGCTTCTTCAAAGCGCGGTTGCTCTGCCTTTTTCGTAGCCTTATTTTCTACCAAAACAGGTTCGGTCTGTGCCGTTCTCTCAATGGAGGGCGCCTGTTCAAAACGCAAGGTTTGTGGCTTCACGGCTTCTTGCACATCATCTAATGGTGCAACCTCTTTTGTCTGCGGACTAAGAGAGATGGATTCGTTGAGTTTCGTTAGCCAAAGTTCTTCTTTTATGAGTGTGGCGAGCGTATCCTTCCACTCGTCTATATTTTTAAACTTAATGAGCTTCTTTGATGGGTGTACATTAACATCCACATTAAAAGCTGGTAATTGTAAGCTAAGCACGCAAATTGGAAAGCGTCCCTTTGGAATAAGGGTGTACACAGCCTCTTCAACAATGGCATCCAGCTCCTTGCTTTCAATTAAACGCCCGTTTACAAAATACACCATTTGGTTGCGATTTTTTCTGGTTACATGAATGGGATAAAACCATCCCGCCACGTCCTGCTGCTGATAAAAACCCTCGTGAGAAAAGTGCACAATATCCTGAATAGAAGCCTCTCCAAAAATATGATGCATAATATCCTGGGTATTGGTGAGGTTGTTGGATGAAAATTGCAACTCCCCATTGTTTACAAAGGTAAAGGCAATATCCGGACGCCCCATCGCCATTTTGCACACAAAATCATAAATAAGAGCACTCTCGTGGTTGTTGGATTTAACAAATTTCTTTCGTGCCGGCACATTGTAGTAGAGATCGCGCACCTCAATGATGGTGCCCTTGTGTGGCGCTGCTACGGAGTAGCTTGGTGCAGCGTTTGGCTCTTTGGTCAGTACATTAGCCGGCGTGGTTTCATCTTGACCACTCGTGATTTTTAAACGGCTGATGGCTGCAATGGAGGCCAACGCTTCACCGCGAAAGCCAAAGGTATGTAATTTATATACATCTTTAAAATGTTCAATTTTACTTGTTGCATGACGTTTGACGGCCAGTGGCATATCGTCCTTTTCTATGCCACTGCCGTCGTCGGTGAGTCTTATTAAATCCACGCCACCTTGCATAACTTCAACGCGAATTGTGCACGCACCAGCGTCTATAGCATTTTCAACCAGTTCCTTTACTGCTGATACCGGGCGCTCAATCACCTCACCAGCGGCAATTTGATTGGCTACGCGCTCGTCTAATACATGTATAATGCCCATAATACTCCTTTACTGATTGGCCTTTGCCTTTTCTACAAAATCCAGTAAGGCATTGGCCATTTCTCTCATGGTCATTTCTTCAACGTCAAGATTTTTTAGCGTCTTCACCCACTCAGCCTCTGAGTTTTGAACAGTTTCCTTAAATTCATAATCTTTGACAGAAAGAGTACTTTTTTCTTGACCCTCTAAATCACGCAGGACTTCCTCTGCCAAAAGGGTAATTTGGCCAGGAATCCCAGCTTTTTTTGCAACATGAATACCGTAGCTTTTGCTTGCAGAGCCAGGCACTATTTTGTGCAAAAAGACAATGCTCTGCTCGTCTTCATAAACAGAAACGGTGTAATTTTGAATGCCCTTTTCCACATCAAGGCTTGTTAGCTCATGATAGTGGGTAGCAAAGAGGGTGCAAGCATGGATGCGGCTGTTGATGTATTTTGTAATGGCTGTAGCCAAGGCCAAGCCATCGTAGGTGCTGGTACCGCGTCCCACCTCGTCCAAAATAATGAGGCTGTCTGCTGTTGCGTTGTTGGTAATGGTCGCTACCTCGTTCATTTCAACCATAAAGGTGCTTTGCCCGCCTGCTAAGTGGTCACTCGCACCAATACGCGCGAAAACGCGGTCAAACACCTTCATTTCGGCATAATCTGCTGGCACAAAGCAACCAATCTGCATGAGGATGGCCGCCAATGCAACGCTTCGGCAATAAGTACTTTTACCTGACATATTTGGGCCGGTAATGATAATAAAACGCTGTTCCTCCTCAGAGAAAAGGATGTCATTTGGCGTAAATTCGCCGAGCTGATGCTGTCTTTCTATGACAGCATGGCGCAAGCCTTTGATGTTGAGCGCATTTTCGGTAAGGCGCGGTCTTGTGTAGCCATAATCATTGGCGATTTTTGCGAAAGACACAAAGACATCCATGGTTGCAAGAATGCGGCTTGTTTTTAACAAGCGGCCAACGGCCACCGAGAGAGTATCAATCAGGCCTTGGTAAATTTCTACTTCTAAGGCTTTGGCGCGCTCAGAGGCATTGAGGAGATTGTTTTCCATTTCCTTGAGCTCTTCTGTGATGTAGCGTTCGCTGTTGGCCAAGGTTTGCTTGCGCATATAGCTGTCTGGCACGAGATGTTGATAGCTCTTGGTAACATCTAGGTAATAGCCAAACACCTTATTGTAGCCTATTTTAAGGTTCTTGATACCCGTTTTTTCTTTTTCAGCTTCTAGATATTTTTCTAGCCAACCCTTGCCATTGGTCACCATTTCGTTGAGTTCAAAAAGTCTGGTGTCGTATTCTGGGCGAATGACGTGACCGTCACGCACCAAATAAGATGGCTCGTCGAGAATGCAGGTATCAATTAAGGCCGCAACATCATCCAAGAGATCGAAGCCACGAGAAAAATCAACAAAGAGCGGATTCTTGCACGCACTCAGTGCCTTGTGGATGTCTGGCATACGCAGCAGTGAACTCTTTAGCGCAACAAGATCGCGCGGTGATACACTACGGCATGAAATTCTAGATGCAATGCGCTCTATATCGCCAATGTGGGCCAAGAGGTCCCCCAAGGTATAGCGCAGGGCATAGTTACTATAGAGCTCTTCGGTTGCTTCTAAGCGACGTTCTATTTGACCAGCATCAATAAGCGGCTCTTCAAGCCATCTCTTGAGCATACGTGCGCCGGCTGCTGTGGCAGTTTTGTTGATGGTTTCATAAAGAGAAGTACCGCCATAGCTATTGAGGGTTGCCACAAGCTCCAAATTGCGCTTGGTGAATAAATCCAGCTGCATAACGTTGCTGGCATCGTAACGTTTCAATCGCAAAAAATGCTTCGGCTCTATACGCAACATCTCTTCGATATAGCCCAACAACACGGCGGCAGCGCAGAGGGCCGGTCCTTCTTTGGCAGTGTTGTTAAAATTGAGGACCGATAAATCATTGATGCCAAAATGGCTCATGAGTTTTTCTTGCGCATTTTTTTCTTTGTAGAGGTAACTACTATAAGGCGAGAGGCTCATCTGGCGGAATTCTTCTTGATATTTGGTCAAAATTTGATAAAGGGTCACGTTCTCATCAGAAAAAACGCATTCAGTCGGATGGTATTTTGCCATTTCTGTAAGGAGCGCTTCTTCACTGTCCAAAAGGGTCACCATAAATTCCCCAGTGGACACATCAGCAATAGCGAGGCCATAGTTTTTTCTTCCTGTGATAGACACAATATAATTGCTGGAGGCTTCTAGTATATTGTCCTCCAAAATCATTCCAGGCGTCACAACGCGAATAACGTCGCGCTTAACAAGCCCCTTCACAGCCTTTGGGTCTTCCACCTGCTCACAGATGGCTACCTTTTCACCGGCTTCTATGAGTTTTTTGATGTAAATTTCTGATGAATGAAAAGGCACGCCACACATTGGCACCTTGATGCCACCGCCACCATCTCTTGATGTCAAGGTCAGACCCAATAATTCACTGGCTTTTTTTGCGTCCTCATCGAACATTTCATAAAAATCCCCAAGGCGATAGAACAAGATTTCATTCTTGTGTGCATCCTTGATTTCCTTGTATTGCATAAACATTGGGGTTTTTCCTAGCATCCGTGATTCTCCTTCACTGATTATTTTAAAATTGCTACAGTGGCGCCATCGCCGCCTTCGTTGGCTGGTGCCAAATGATATTCCTTGATGTATTTGCTTGCCGCGAGCTTTTCTTTGATGGCCTTTCTCAGAGCACCTGTGCCCTTGCCGTGAATAATGTGTACTTGGTTGAGGTTGTTGAGGTAGGCGTCATCAATAAAACGATCCGTTGCTGCGAGTGCCTCATCCACCGTCATACCGCGCAGGTCAATTTCTGAATGCACACTTTTGATTTTCATACTGCGACGAGTGGCAGATACGCCTTGACGTCTTTGCGCTCTATTGGCACGCTTGACATCGCTAAGCTTCACAGATGATTTCATGATACCAGCTTGTACTTCGAGGGTTTTTTTAGATTTATTGACACTCAGCACTGTTGCATTCATGTTGTAGTTAATGAGATATACTTCGTCGCCAACCTTAATTTCGTTGATGTTAAGCGGTGCATCGTTTTGAACAACGGTTTTCTTGCGTGGCTTTACACGATTCATGGAGCTATCTAGATCTTTTTTGATATCCGAAAGGGCTACAGAGGCCTGGATTTGATCCTTTTTGCGCAGCTCCTTGAGCTCATCGCCAACACTCTGCACTTTTTTGCGCGTTTCTTCTAGAAGCATAATGGCTTCTTCGTTGGCTTCCTTTTGCACGTTGGCGCGATAAATCTCCAACTCACGCATCTTTTCTTGAATGGCTGCCTTGTCCTCGTCAATGCGCTTGCGTTCATCGACAAAGGCTGCTTCCTGCTCATTGAGCTGGCGCTGCAATTTTTCAAGATTCTTTACCTTGTCGATGAGCTCGTTTTGGTTGGATGTCAAAATGTTTTTTGCATTGTCAATGATGCGTTCCTGTAAACCAATGCGCTTGGCAATGGCAAAGGCATTACTTTCGCCAGAAACACCAATAACCAAACGATAGGTTGGCTTGAGCGTTTCTACATCAAACGCCATGGATGCATTTTGTACGCCCTCTGTTTGATAGGCAAAGGTTTTAAGCTCGCTATAGTGCGTGGTGGCCAAAACCTTGCAGCCGATTTGCAAATTGTCTTCCAAAATAGCCATCGCTAGGGATGCACCCTCACCAGGGTCGGTACCAGCGCCTAATTCGTCATAAAGGACCAAGGAATCACTATCGAGATGGTCCAAAATGTCACAAATGGTATGAAGGTGCGAGGAAAAAGTGGAAAGAGATTGCTCAATGCTCTGTTCATCGCCAATATCTACAAACACCTTGTTAAAGATACCGATTTCGCTCTCGGCACTTACTGGAATATGCAAGCCCGATTGGTGCATCAAGGCCAAGAGTCCTACGGTTTTTAAGCTTACTGTTTTACCACCTGTATTAGGGCCGGTAATTACAATAATGCGTGTTTCCTTATCCAAATCGAGGCTAATCGGTACAGCTGTTTCGCGGTGCAAAAGCGGGTGGTAAGCGCGCTTTAAGTGCACATCTGTGCTCTTTAAGGTGTGCGGTGCATAGGCATCCATCTTGATGGCCAACTGCGCCTTTCCTACTGTAAAATCAATGATACCGAGATGATACATATTCGACTTTAGCGTTTGATACTCGTCTGCGCAGAATTCAGATAAGGCTTTGAGGATGATATATATTTCGCGCTTCTCTTCCTGCTCGAGCTGGTTCACCTTGTTGTTCATTGGCACCACATCAGAAGGCTCTACATAAATGGTGGAACCGCTGGCCGATTGGTCGTGGATAATCCCTGGCACGCGACTTTTAAATTCTACTTTAATTGGTACAACAAGGCGATCGCCACGCATTGTCACAATTTGCTCTTGAAGCGCGTCACTCATAGAAGCGTTTTTCACCAGCTGTTCCATTTTACGACGAATGTTTTGGCGAAGACTTGCGAGCTCGCGGCGAATTTGACCAAGCTCTACCGAGGCTGTGTCAAGCACATACCCATCTTCTCGAATGGTTGTATTGATTTTTTGGCGCAAGGTATCATTCACAATGAGGGCGTCACCCTCTTGTGCCATATATTCAAGGCTAAAGCCGTTTTTCTTGGCATGAAAATATTGATTGAGGTTTTTGGCTGCATACAGCGAACGTTCAATGTCAATAAATTCCTCTGCTTCCAAAACCTGATGAATGCGCAATTTCTTTAATACATCTGTTAAATCACGAATGCCTCCTAAGGGAATCATCTCACCTACAGAAAGCATGGAAACAATTTCTGCTGTTTCTTTTTGCCAGCGTGTGATTTGCTCGTAGTCTGTGCTAGGAAAGCACATGGACGCACGCTTTTTGCCCAAATAGGAGCTGCACTCTCCAGCTAAAAGCGTGCGAATTTTATCGAATTCCAATTTTTCTAAAACTGGACTGTTCTTATAATAAGACATTTATCGAACTCCTTTAATAAAATGTCCGTCTGTTGTGTTTGATTTCATTGGCGCCATGCTTTGCTTACGCCCCGAAAAAGCATCATCACGCAGAGCGCAGAGGGCTTGGGTGGTATCCTTGATGTCATCAGGTTCCATAAACACCCCAGCAATGCGCCAATAATCCAAGGCCACTGACGCAAGGTCCTTGGTATAGCCAAGGAGCGAATAGGTTTGCGCGTTCAATAAATACACATTGCAAAATTGATCGCTTCTGACATCATACATTTTTTCATCCTGTACGAGAGCAAAGTCGCGTTTTACGCATGGTCTTGAGCACGGCTTGTCTATTTCACGTTCACCAACAAGGCATCCCATTGGGCAGCAACGTGTATTCATGGCCGAAAGCTTGCCATGTACCACCATTTCAAGAGGCACATTGCCAATGGTAGAAAGCGCGTTTACATGGCCATAATCCATTTCCAAGGAAATGGTTTGACGACCGATACCAATTTGCGACAGGGCAGCTGATGTTAAATCATTGGTTAAATTTAAGGTATAATCACCAGCAAAATATTCCACGCCCAAATCTTCTAAAAGGACCGCCTGCCCGAGATTGGCAATCATGAAGTTTTTAATACCGCGCGCAAAAAGATTTTGGCAGCGCTCTTTGTAGTAGGTCTCTTCCCTCATATCCTTAATAAGGATTGGCAGAGATACAATAAGATTTGTTTCTTGGCTTAAGACAATTATTTCATCGTCACTCAAGCCATCTTTTTTGTAGGTGTCCATAAGGAGTACATTGAGCTCATCGCATCCGCCCTCTATTGCTGCGCGTGCTTGTTCCATGGTACGCACCTGCACGGTCACAAGAGGTTTATGAGGTATACTGATTTGCGGTGGAATTTCATCAAGAGCTTCTAAGGCCGCTTCGGTGTAAGCACTGGCCTCTTGACGTGATACGCCTTCCTGTACCGTTTCATCCTGTATGGTCGCATCAAAATACTCTAAGATGGCGTTTTTTGCCTTTGTCACAAGACTCATCGGCACAAATACAGCCTCTTCACCTGTAATTTCGATGCTCCCCACTTCGTAACGGCCGCCGCCTAGCTTAGCAAGACCTTCTTCTATAACACCTCTGCTGGATTTGCCATTTTTTGCAGCTTCAATCATAAAGTCTGTCGTGTATTCATAGTTCAAGGCCTCAACATCGTCCGCAAAGCCATTATAAAGGGCCATGACAGAGAAGGTCTTGCCTTCCTCTGCACGCACAAAAGTATGAATGGTGCCCAACACCTCTTGCTTTTTCATTGGCGCTTTTCTCACCTTCAGAAGATTTTTAGAAAGCTCCTTATCAAAGGTTTTGTACACATATTTTACCTTTGTAACATCGCCTGATGGTTTTAGGTCGTGTTTAAAAATTACGGTATCGCCTTTTTTAAAAGCCTTGCCTTTCTCGCCATTTTTGTCTGCGAGCTTATCTAGGTAGCCGCCCCAAAGTGGGGTGAGGTTTTTATCATATAAGGCAACGCCATCACCTAGGCACAAATCTTCATCAAGCTTTACCGTGCAATCGCTGGCGTTTATTTTAACAAGCGTCCCTAGAGGAATGCCTGTGTTTTTTGGCGTTAAGTAGCTCATCATGGATTTCCCCGGCACCCCATGCAAATAAGATGAAGAGAACCCATCTCTGTTAAACATTTGCGCCATGGCCTTTTTATCCGCTTGGAGCATCTTGGACGAAACTGTCTCCCCTTCGGCAATGGCGTCGATGTGACGGCGGTACTTTTCGGCCATAAGAGCAACGTACTCTGGCTGCTTCATACGCCCTTCCACCTTTAAGGATTCCACACCACAACGCATCAATTCTGGCAAATCGCCAAGAAGGTTCATGTCCTTGGGGCTAAGGAGATAGTTTGTTGCGATTTCCTTTTTGCCCTTTGCCGTTTTTTCTACAAGGGTGTATTTTTTGCGGCAAGGCTGAGCACATTGACCACGGTTGCCACTGCGATCACCTTGAAAGCTACTCATATAACAAAGGCCCGAGTAGGACACACAAAGTGCCCCTTGCACAAAGACTTCAATATCTATGTCTGTGTGTTTTTTTATGTCCTGCATGACCTCTAAAGAGGTTTCCCTTGCCAAAACCACGCGATCAAAACCAAGAAGCTCCATGGCCTTGGCACCGGATGTATTCATAATAGCCATCTGCGTGGAAGCATGAACCTCAACTTCCGGAAAATGTGTTAATAGCAAAGTCGCCATGCCAAAATCTTGAACGATAAAAGCATCCAAACCGTGGGCTACAAGCTCTGCGCAGGCTTTGATGCAGGCTTCCAGCTCTTCGTTAAATAGCACAATATTTAACGCGCAAAATATCTTTGCGCCGCGTTCATGCGCGTAGTCAATGGCTTCAAACATTTCTTTAAGGCTTAAATTTTGCGCCTTGGCGCGTGCACTATAGTCCTTCAAACCCACATAGCAAGCATCTGCACCATGATCAATTGCAAGCTTTGCAATTTCTAAGCTACCTGCCGGCAACAAGAGTTCTGGCTTTTTATTCACCCGCCATCGCCTCCTCTAAGAGTTCTGATTTTTCCTGCCACTCTAGCATAACATCTTCAAGCGCCTGATTGCTCTCATCCAAATTTCTTGCTAAGTCACTGTAATTGATGCCTGGCTTATTTAATGAATCGTTCAATTCCTCTATGGTGGCCTCTAGCTCCATGATTTTTTCCTCAAGCTTTTCAACCTCTACCTTTAGCTTACTTTTGCTAAGGGAGGTTTTTTTCTTTTTAGGCTGAGGTGCCTTGGCTTCAATTTTCTTTTCTTCTTCCTTTTGGCTCAGAAGAAGCAAGAGCTCCTTTTTTTCCTTGTAGTACTGGTAATTGCCCAAATATGAGGTTAAGCCTTCACTTGTCATTTCCATGGTGCGGTCACACACAGAATTTAGGAGCTCACGATCGTGAGAAACGACCAAAATAGCGCCTTGAAACTCTTGTAAGAAAGAAATGACGATTTCCTTCGATTCCATATCCAAATGGTTGGTCGGTTCGTCAAGAATAAGGAAGTTTGGCTCCGTAAAGAGCAATATCATAAAGGACAAGCGCACCTTTTCGCCACCCGACAAAAGCGAGATGCTGCGCTCCAAATCATCTTCTCGGAAGAGGTAACGTGCCAACAAGGTCTTTGCTTCGCTTAGTTTCAGATCGCAGCTTTTTAAGGTTTGCTCGAGCACTGTGAGGCTTTCGTCCAAACACATTTGATGCTGATCAAAATATGCATAATGCACGCGATTCCCCAGCTTGACATGGCTGTCTTGTTCCTCTATGCCTTTCAAAAGAGCTTTTAAGAGCGTACTTTTACCAATGCCATTTCTACCGATGATAGACACCTTTTCGTGGGCTTGAATGTCAAAATTGATGTTCTTGGCCAAAACCTTGCCTTGCACCTCGACTTGAACATCTTGAACAGTGAGAACAAAGCGCGCACTTTCACTGGCTTCGTAAGTCGCAAGCTTCATATTTGCTGTATCTGTTACGTCCGATATAAAGGTTTGACGCATGAGTTTTTTCTCACGCCCGCGCGCCTGCTTTGAATTAACCCCTGCGCGGTTGCGTCTAATATATTCTTCTTCCTTGGCAATCATCTTTTGTTGCTCGAGAAAATGCTTATGCTGCAAAGCACGCTGGGTTTTCTTTTCTTCTTTGTATTTGAAAAAGCCCATTGGATAAACCGTCAGGCCCTTGTTTTCAAGGTCATACACATGGGTTACAACGGCTTCTAAAAAATATTCATCGTGAGAAATAACCAAAAGGGTGCCTTTGTAATTTTTCAAAAAACCTTCTAGCCATTCAATAGCCGGCAAATCCAAGTGGTTGGTTGGTTCGTCCAAAAGTAAAAGCTCTGGATTGCGAGCCAATTGACGCGCGAGCATAATGCGTGTACGTTCTCCGCCACTGAAGCTTTCTACGCGTCTTTCTAAATCCTCTTCCTTGAATCCAAGACCCAAGACAATGCCTTTTACCTGACTTTCTACAGCATAGCCATTCATGGCCTCATATCTTTCTTGCTTATGTTGGTACTCATGCAAGAGCGCTTCTTGGCGCTTGGCGTCCGTTTCTGCAGAAATGTCTTCTTCCATAGCACGAATTTCGTGATACAAATCTAGGATGTCCTCAAAAGCTTCAAGAATGACCTCGCGAATGGTCTTATCCAAATCCAAATTGACTTGCTGCGCCAAGTACCCAAAGGTCGCACCCTTTGCAAAGGATAGGGTCCCAGCATCCAATTCCTCAAGGCCTGCAATGCACTTCATGAGCGTCGATTTGCCAGCGCCATTTGGCCCAACAAGACCGACACGGTCACCAGCATTGATAGAAAAATTAATATTTGTGAAGATGGTGTTGGTGATGAAAATTTTCTCCAAACCATTTGCTTGTAGTATTGTCATGCGGCTCTCCTTATGCAGCGCTAAAACGCGCATTATACCATTTATTCAACATAATATTATCCCACGACTGGCCGTTTTCGTCAACACGGCGCACGCTGAATTCTCAGCACTGGTTTCTCTTCAACAAAAAACAGACGTCAGGATATCCTAACGTCTGTCCAATTGTTACACAGGTTGAACGATGATTTTTTTCAAGCTCTCGCGCTCAAGCTCAATTTGCGCATAGCCAAATTGCACCATGCTTTGCAAGGCTTTTTTCAAGACCACGGCACTCATACCTTTGTAGGCGCCGATTTCTTTAGACAACTCACCATCCACCACTTCAACAATTTCATAAATAGCGCCTTCAATGCCTTGATCAAGGCTCACCGGCTTATTCATGGCTTGTCTCGCTTTTAATAGACACAGCTACACGATAGAGCTCAGCAACCTTACCATTTTCAACAATGCGCTTTACAACGCCTTCTGAAATCTCTTGCCCAGGAAGAATGATTGGTTGGTTTTTGTTGTCATACACAGCAGCACTTACGCTATAGCCTGTAAGATCACGCATGATGCTGCTCACTTCAGAATCCATCGTTGGATATTTTGCAGCTTCCGCTTGATCTTGAATGGTGTGCCAAGCATTTTTAACTTCGCGGCCTACTTTTTCTGTAAAAGCGCCCACCTCTTGGCTCAGCTCTTCCTTGTCGATTTGCTTCATGCGTTCACTAATCATACGACCTGCTTCTGTTAAGCTTTCACCTAGGCGCTTTGCAAGGAGCATACTCATTTTCTTTACGTCATCGTTTTCTGCAGCATCGCCCTCTGTAATATAGGTGCCGTACTGCTTTTTATTCAAAAGAGCATCTGGCGCATTAAATACAATGGCTGCGCTACCAATTTTTTCAACAGCAGCAACATCAAGACCCAATTTATTGCCATCCTTCGTCAAATAGAGCTCGCTAAGAGCGCCACTTGCTGCGTCCCAAGAAAAATCTACCACACGACCCAAAAGCTTACCTTCATTGTCTAGGCAAGAAAGGCCCAAAAGCATTTTTTCTTCTGCTGGCAAAAAGCTTTCTAGCTTTGATACGACCACAGCCTGCTGATCCAAATCTGTTACGGCTTTATAGTCGCAATAAGCCTTTTGATTCATAGCAAGCGCCACAACACTAAGAGGACTACCTTCAACCACAACGCCTTCAACTTTGCCAGAAAAATCGCCAGTTTCAAGGTTTAATACTTCTTTGCCAACAAACTCTGATGCTAGTAAGGTTTGTTTAATCATACTTTGTCACCTCATTTAAATACCATTTTCTGCTTTTTTCTTTTGTACCTTACGATACACGCGCTTTGAAATAAAAATACTTATTTCGTACAAAACATACATCGGTAACGCTAAAAGAAGCTGGCTGATGACATCTGGTGGACTAAAAATACCAGCTACAATGACAATAATTAAAATCATGTAGCGACGGTACTTAATCAGCTGATTCGGTGTCACCAATTCAAGCTTGGTTAAAAAGTACATAAGTATAGGAATTTCAAACACAATCCCAAAGGGAAGGAGAAATTTCCATACAAAATCCAAATAATTGCCCACGGTAATAAAGGCGTCAAAACCGCCACTAAAGCTAAAAAGCAAGGCGTTTAGTGCTACCTTTAGCACCGCAAAATAGGCAAAGCAAATACCTGCAACAAAGAGCACGATGAGCCAAAAAAGAATGCCAATAAACATTCTTTTTTCATTTTTATACAGCCCCGGCAAAATAAAGGACAGCAGCTGCCAAAGCACGACAGGGCTCGCGATAATGATTCCTGCCAAAACGGAAACCTTCATATAAGCCATAAAGGCTTCGGCTACACTGGTAAATTTCAAATCAATGCTGTAAGCCGCAATGGGCTCTGTAATGAAATTCATAATCGGTTCGCGAACGAAGCCAAAACAGAGCATTGCGCTTACAAATACAGCCAAAAGGGAAATAAAGACAACGCGCCTAAGAGCTTTTAAATGCACAGACAGTGGTTGCTTATTTTCTTCAACAGACACGCGCTCTTCCCCCTATTTTTTGCCTTTATCAGAAAGGGACAAATCCTTTTTTAAATCATCGAGATCTTTTTTAAAGGCCTGTTCCTTTTCCTTTACCTGTGAAGACACTTCTGAGTAGCCAGTTTCTTTTTTGATTTCTTCAACCTCTTCTCTAAAGCCAGCGGTGGAGTCATTCATACTCTTTTTTAAATCGTGCACCGTTTTTCCCAAGGCACGACCAATTTCCGGCATTTTATCAGGGCCAACAATCAAAAAGGCTACAATAAGAATAACTAGAATTTCGCCAATACTTAAACCCATGACCGTCTTTCCTTATTCTTTGTCTTTTTGAGCTTCATCAGTTGCTTCTGTTTTTTCTTTCTTTTGGTTTTTATCATCGTCCTTGTGAATTTCTTCTTTGAATTCACGCACAGATTTACCCACAGATTTACCAAGGCCTGCAAGTCTTGTGGAGCCAAAAAGCACGACTACCACAACGAGGATGATGATAATTTCACCCATACCTAATCCAAACATTTTTTCACCTCACAATGCTTAGTTTTCCAAGCTTTCTAAGAAAGCATAGCGTGTTTGAACAGCACTCAAGTCAAGCTTGTATGCTTCTACTTTATCTTTTTCTGCTTGTACAACATCTGCAGGAGCCTTTGCAACAAAGCCTTGGTTGGAAAGCTTTTTTTCTGCTCTGGTCACTTCAGATTCAAGACGTGCTTCTTCCTTTTTAAGGCGAGCAAGCTCATCGGCGATATCTAGAACACCTTTGAGTGGCAAAATCACTTCAGCGCCGCGCACCACAGTGGAAACGCTTTGCTTTTCGGCTTCGGTCATATCTTCAATAACATCAATTTGGTCGGCATAAGCCAAGGTGCCAAGCTGCATGCTGTAGGCTTCAATAACAGCCTTTTGGATGTCATTGTGGCAATGAATTTGAAGAGCAGATTTTTTGCCTGTTGCAATGCCCATATCATGACGCAAGGAGCGGGTGCCCTTGATGAGGTCCATAAGGAACTCGATGGCTTCATAAGATGCCTGATAATTGATGCCGCCAGCGTTTTCTGGCCAGCTTGCTACGATGATGGATTCACCTTCATGCGGAAGATGTTGCCAAATTTCTTCGGTTATAAATGGCATGATTGGGTGCAAGAGCACAACTGTTTCGCGAAGTACCCATGCAGCCACTTCTTGCGCGCTTTGCTTGCTTTCATCGCCCATACGACCATACAAGCGAGGCTTTACAAGCTCAATGTACCAATCGCAGAATTCATTCCAGATAAAGTCCTTGATGGTCTTCGCTGCTTCACCGTAATCGTAGTGATCGAGCTCAGAGGACATTTTTGCTGCCACTTCGTAGAAGCGGGTGATAATCCATTGGTCAATCATCTCGCTAGATGCTGGTGCATCCTTGCCAATAGTACCACTAAAGTCTTCGAGGTTCATAAGCACAAAGCGAGCAGCGTTCCAAAGCTTGTTGGTAAAGTTGCGGCTTGCTTCGATCTTTTCTGGACGATAGCGTACGTCATTACCAGGGGTAACACCAGTAATCAAGGTCAAGCGCAAAGCATCTGCACCATATTTTTCAATTTCATCCAATGGATCAATACCATTGCCCAAGGACTTGCTCATCTTACGACCGAATTGGTCAAGAACTAGACCATGGATGAGCACATCCTTAAATGGGCGCTTATCGGTCATCTTGAGAGCATCAAAAATCATACGTGCAACCCAGAAGAAGATGATATCGCGGCCAGTTACAAGCACATCTGTTGGATAAAACTTGGCAAGATCTTTGGCATCAAGGTCTGGCCAGCCCATAACCTCAAATGGCCACAAGCCAGAGCTAAACCAAGTATCCAAAACGTCTGGATCTTGTTCGAGGTGGTTGGAGCCACATTTTGGGCAAACCGTTGGATTTTCATGGGTGCAGATGACTTCGCCACACTCTTCGCAATACCAAACAGGGATGCGGTGACCCCACCAAAGCTGACGAGAAATGCACCAGTCACGAATGTTTTCCAACCAGCCAACGTAGATTTTTTCAAAACGTTCTGGTACAAATTGAATATCTTTGTCAAGAACAGCTTGAAGGGCTGGCTTTGCAAGAGGTTCCATACGTACGAACCATTGCTTGCTTACGCGTGGTTCAATAACAGTATGGCAGCGGTAGCAATGGCCAACGGCGTTCACGTAGTCTTCTCTGTGGTCAAAGAAGTCGGTGCCTTCAAGATCAGCAATAACCTGCTTGCGGCATTCAAAACGCTCGAGGCCTTCATACTTGCCAGCGTTGGCATTCATAACACCCTTATCATCCATAACAACAACGTGCGGAAGATTGTGGCGTTGGCCCATTTCAAAGTCGTTGACATCGTGAGATGGAGTGATTTTTACACAACCAGTACCAAATTCCATATCAACGTAGTCATCGGCAATAACTGGAATTGGCTTGTTGATGATTGGAAGAATAACGTTTTTGCCAATAAATTGTGCAAAGCGTTCATCATCCGGATGTACGGCCACAGCAGTATCACCAAACATGGTTTCTGGACGGGTAGTAGCAATGGTGAGCTTCCCACTGCCATCTTCTAGTGGATAGTTGAGGTAGAAGAGTTCGCCTTGGTTTTCTTCGTGTTCTACTTCAATGTCCGAAATCGTGGTACCGCAATGTGGGCACCAGTTTACAATGTAATTGCCTTGATAGATGAGGCCTTGTTCATACAAAGACACGAAGGCTTCACGTACAGCCTTGGAGCAGCCTTCATCCATGGTGAAGCGTTCACGATCCCAATCGCAGGATGCGCCAAGCTTACGAATTTGCTTGGTGATGGTGTTGCCATATTGGTTCTTCCAATCCCAGCAATGTTCCAAGAAAGCGTCGCGGCCGATTTCTTCGCGCATAACGCCTTGGTCTCTGAGCATATTTTCAACCTTGGCTTGGGTAGCAATACCAGCATGGTCAGTGCCTGGTACCCAAAGGGTGCTGAAGCCTTTAAGACGCTTGTAGCGCACCAAAATATCCTGCATTGTGTTGTCCATGGCGTGACCCATGTGGAGCTTACCAGTAACGTTTGGTGGTGGCATTACAATAGAAAATGCCGGTTTGTTTTCGTCCTCAGATGGTGCGAATAAATGATTCTTTTCCCAGAAATCATACCATTTGGTTTCAATCATAGAAGAATCGTAGGTTTTTTCCAAATTTTCGATTGACATAGCTTCCCTCCATAAATAAAAAAGCCGCCCCTATAAAAGGGCGACGTTAATCGCGGTACCACCTTTTTTCGACCCAAAAGGGCCCTCAAAATGCTTTAACGGACATTACGCGGGGATGACCCAGCCTCAAAAGCAACCTTCAAACGTTTGCCACAAATGACGCTTTCAGCCAAGGCATCACTCTCTGTTTTGCGCGCACGCTCTACTCCTCTTTATCAACGGCTATGTTAATTATAATAACAAAACCACAGGCAAAGCGTCAATATCATTTGCTAGCAATATTATGTAGAAACAGCCACAACAGCTAGAATTTGCTGTTAATCTTCCAAAATACGGCCGTCTGTAGAAATGGTCACCACCTGCCACGGAATCATTTTGCCGCTGTTTACCAGCGCTTTTTTCACCGCATTTTCAATGCCGCCACAGCATGGCACTTCCATACGAACCACAGTCACGTTTTTTACATTGTGCAAGGTCAAAATTTCCGTAAGTTTTTCGCTATAATCCACCTGATCGAGCTTTGGGCAGCCGATAAGAGTCACGCGGCCCTTTATAAAATCCTCGTGGAAAGATGCATAAGCATAGGCTGTGCAATCGGCTGCAATCAAAAGCTTCGCATCGTCAAAAACGCCGGAATGGACGTTAGACAACTTAATTTGCACTGGCCATTGCCCAAGACGAGATACCGCCTTTGCGACTGGCACATCTACAGGGTTATGAGTGATGGTTCTTTCTGCACTTCCTGGGCAAGCACACGCAACGCCCTCTTTCTTTTTTTCCATATTTGCCTGCACAGCTGCTTCGTCATAGGCCAAGGCTTCGCGCTCTTCAAAGGAAATTGCACCTGTCGGACAGGCCGGCAAGCAATCACCCAAGCCATCGCAATAGTCATCGCGCAAAAGTTTGGCTTTGCCATCAATCATCCCAATGGCACCTTCGTGGCACGCCTTGGCACAAGCACCACAACCATTGCAGAGCGCCTCATCTATTTTTACAATTCGTCTAATCATTATTTTTCCTCCTACAAGTTTGTTTTCTTGCTCTTATCATAGTATAGTTGACTTAACAATGATGTTAGATTTCCAACAAAGAAGGTGCTTTTATGAAAAAATATTTACCCGTCTTGCGCCAAGCCGAATTTTTTCACGATTTATCCGATGCAGACATTCTCACCGTTTTGGGCTGTGTTGATGCCCAAATTTTAAAAAAACAAGCTGGTGATTATATTCTGCATGCTGGCGATACCACTGTTTATATGGGCCTCATCCTCACGGGCTCTGTGCTCATTGTTCAAGAAGACCTCTGGGGTCATCGTAACGTGATGGCCAAATCCACCGTCGGCGATTTTTTTGCAGAGCCCTTTGCCGCCACACCCAACACGCCGTTAAACATCAACGTCATCGCTAACGAAGACTGCACACTCCTTATGCTTAACACACGCCGCCTTCTCACCGTTTGCCCATCCGCCTGTGACCACCACAATAAAATCGTCCGCAATCTCGTTTCCGTCTTGGCCAACCGCATCCTTTTATTCAACGACAAAATAACCCACATGAGCAAGCGCACCATCCGCGAAAAATTGCTCTCCTATCTCTCTAACGAATCCATTCGTCAGGGAAGCCTTTCTTTCGACATTCCTTTCGACCGTCAGCAGCTCGCTGATTTTCTCTGTGTAGAACGTTCGGCCATGTCAGCAGAGCTCTCCAAGCTCAAAAAAGAAGGCATCCTCGATACAAACAAAAACCATTTTATACTACACAGCGAAGCTCAAAATCTTTAGCCAAAACCTGATCGTCTGGTAAGAAGCATAGGCTTCATTCATCCCTTAGCCACGCATCCAAAAACGCCATTTGTTTCTCTGTACGAAACCAGTGCTCGCCATCATCCATGACACTGAGCGTGCACTTGTTTTCTTCAGCAAAACGATGCATGGTTTCATGCGTGGTAAGATGATCTTTTTCACCGTACGCTATTTTTGTGGGCACCTGCCAGCAGATTGGATGCGTTCTTGCATAGCAGAGATAGTCCCAAGAAAGGGTTTCTCCAAAGTTCGTTTTTATTTCCTTTTGTTCGCTGAGCTCCTTTTCTGTAACATTGGCCCATATCATCATATCCATAATCAATTGTTCCATATCGACAATCGGCGAAATAAACCACACACGTTCAATGGGTTTATTAGCCAAAGCACTCATTGTAAAATAGGCCCCTATGCTGTTGGCAATCACCGAAATATTGTCGTAACTTTCCATGGTTTTATCAAAAAAAGCTACAAATTCCTCTTTTGCATCCCACGGCGTTTGTGCTCTGTAATCAAAGCCAATCACATCTGCCTCCCCAAAAATCTCTTTATAATGCGCCGCCTCAGCTGCGCTTCCTCCTTTGCCATGGATATAAATTATCGCTTGATTCATTTCGACCATTCCTTTCTTGAACCAATACAAAAGCCACCGAAGGCTGCATCTGCACGCCTCGGTGGCTTTATTTTATAGAATATCGTTAAGTGTATCTTTTAAGGCGAACAACTCTTCGTTGGACAGAGTAATACCCTTGCTCATTTTTTCGTGGCCTGGACTCCATTCACGAATGTCATACTTTGCCGGACGATTGTTCCAGCTGATAAGATTGAGCTCCTTCGTCCAACCCTTCGCACTGGTAGATAATACAGCAACAGTTTTTTCAATATTGTAAACCAACTCTGCCATATTGTGTCTCCTTTACGCTTGATCGAGAAGCTTTACAATCACTTCGTTAACAACAGCCGGATTTGCTTGACCCTTGGTGGCTTTCATCACTTGGCCTACAAAGAAGCCGAGGGCTTTTTTCTTGCCAGCCTTATAGTCAGCAACGGATTTAGGGTTGTTGTCGATGATT
Organism: uncultured Peptococcaceae bacterium; assembly: GCA_934229395.1. GTDB lineage: Bacteria > Bacillota > Peptococcia > Peptococcales > Peptococcaceae > UMGS1590. The sequence goes on from CAKQDL010000006.1 coordinate 29,784, forward strand.
TCTTGAATCATTGGCTCAAGAGAGCTGGTGTCGGAAATTTGTTGTAAGCCTTCTTCTTTAACAATTTCGCTAGGATCTTTGTTTTCGTCAAAGGCCTTCATAAATACATCCTTCGCAATCTTGGTGCTGATATCCCCAGATTTGATAAGCTTGAGGAGGTCTGCAAGGTATTCCGGCTTAAAACCACTTTCTGCCAAGGTCTTGCCGCTGGCATTGAGCTTAGCCATCACGTCACCAATAAGCCAGTTCACAATCATTTGTGGTTCATTGATGAGCGCCTTTGTGGCGTCGTAGAATTCTGCCATGGCAATATCGCTTGTGATGATGGCCGCTTCCTTTGCACCAATACCGTCTTCTACAAGACGTGCGCGGCGTGCACGTGGCATTTCTGGAAGGGCCTCTCTCATGCCTTCAATCCATTCATCTGTGAGAACGATTGGTGGTAGGTCTGGTTCTGGGAAGTAACGATATTCATCAGCTTCTTCCTTGCTTCTGAGTGAAAAGGTCATGCCTTGAGCATCGTCCCATGTTCTGGTTTCAAGCTTTACGCGTTCGCCATCTTCCAAGAGATCGGTTTGGCGTTCAATTTCATATTCAATGGCACGTTCAACAGCGCGGAAGGAGTTGAGGTTTTTGATTTCTGCGCGGGTGCCGAATTTTTCTTCGCCTACAGGACGCAAGGAAATATTGACGTCGCAACGTAAGGAGCCTTCTTCCATCTTGGCATCAGACACGCCTGTATAAACGATGATGGCGCGAAGCTCTTCCAAGTAAGCGCGCGCATCAGCCGCGCTTCTCATATCTGGTTCACTTACAATTTCAATAAGTGGCACACCTGCACGGTTGTAGTCTGCCAAAGAAGAGTTGGATGTGGTAATGGTAGCCCCTTGGTGTATGAGCTTACCTGCGTCTTCTTCCATGTGAATACGTGTTAGGCCAATTTTCTTTTCTACGCCTTCAGAGGTGATATCAATATAGCCGTGCTCAGCAATTGGAAGGTCAAATTGAGAAATTTGGTAAGCTTTGGTAAGGTCTGGATAAAAATAGTTCTTTCTATCGAACTTGCTAAACTTTGCAATTTCGCAATGGGTAGCCAAGCCAGCCTTTACAGCGTATTCCAATACCTTTTTGTTGAGCACTGGAAGGGTACCAGGAAGGCCCAAGCATACTGGGCAAACATGGGTGTTTGGCGCACCGCCAAATTCGGTGGAGCAGTTGCAAAAAATCTTTGTTGCGGTTTTTAATTCAACATGGACTTCAAGCCCAATGACTGGTTCGTATCTCATTTTTACCTCCTTACGCTTCTACGCTCTGTTCAATTTCATAAGCCACTTGAAGCAAGAAAGCTTCATCAAACGGCTTGCCGATGAGCTGAATGCCAATTGGCATATCGTTTTCATCCTTGCCAGATGGCACAGAAATAGCTGGAAGCCCTGCAAGGTTACTGGTAACTGTGCAAATGTCTTGCTTATAGGTGGTAACAGCATCGTATTCCACGCCAATTTTTGGTGCGGTCACTACAGAGGCCGGTGTGAGCAAGCAATCGTAGGTTTTAAAAGCGTTTTCAAAGTCGTTTTTGATGAGGTGACGCACCTTAAGCGCCTTGAGATAGAAGGCATCATAGTAACCAGCGCTGAGCGCATAGGTGCCAAGCATGATTCTACGCTTGACTTCATCGCCAAAGCCCTTTTCGCGGGTTTCCTTAAACATGGTAATCATATCATCCGCTTGTTCACGAAGGCCATAGCGCACCCCGTCGTAGCGTGCAAGGTTGGAGCTTGCTTCTGCTGGCGCAATGAGATAATACGCTGGGATGGCGTAATTGGTGGTAGGGAGAGAGCATTCTTCTACAATAGCCCCCTTTTCTTCTAAAAGGTTACGCACTTTTTGAAGCTCTTCTTTAATCGCTGGAGCCACACCTTCACCAATATATTCCTTAGGTAGGCCAATCTTTACACCCTTGATGTCATTGCCAATTTTTGCGAGATAATCCTCGTGTGCCACATTGGCAGAAGTAGAATCGCGGTGATCGTAGCCTGCGATGGCGTTCATAACGATACCAGCATCGCGCACATCGTTAACGAGTGGCCCAATTTGGTCGAGAGAGGATGCAAAAGCGATAAGGCCATAACGGGACACGCTACCATAGGTTGGCTTAAGGCCTACAATGCCACAAAAAGCCGCTGGTTGGCGAATAGAGCCACCCGTATCGCTACCGAGGGCATAGCAAGCTTCACCATCGGCAACAGCAGCAGCAGAGCCACCGCTAGAACCGCCAGGTACGCATTCTGTGTTTACTGGGTTTTGAGTAGCATCAAAATAAGAAGTTTCAGTGGTAGACCCCATGGCAAATTCATCCATGTTGGTTTTACCAAGGATGATGGCACCAGCTGCTTCAAGCTTTTCTACAACACAAGCGTTGTATTGTGGAATGAAATTTTCTAGCATATGGGATGCACAGGTGGTGCGCAAACCTTCGGTGCAAATGTTATCCTTCACAGCTACAGGAATACCTTCAAGCATACCGATGGTTTCACCATTAGCAAGCTTTGCATCAACTGCGTCGGCTTTAGCAAGAGCGGCTTCTTTGTTTAAGGTAATGTAGGCATTAATGGCAGCGTTTTTTTCGATTTGGGCAAAATAGTCTTCGGTTAAAGCGCGCGCAGTGGTTTCTTTGTTTACGAGTGCATCATGCAATGCATGAATGGTTGTATGACGTTGTGACATTTCTTCGCTCCTTTACACAATCTTAGGTACTTGGAACATATCTTCAGCCTGAGCTGGTGCGTTTTGGAGCACCTTTTCAACACCCATGCCTTCTTGAACCACATCTTCACGGAACACGTTTTGAATGTCCATGACGTGATTTTGTGGTGTTACGTCGGTGGTGTCGATTTCACTTAAGCTATCCATCATACCAATGATAGATTCGAGCTGCTTGTGTTGCTCTTGCAATTCTTCTTCGGTAAATTGAAGGCGGCTCAAATGAGCAACGCGTTCAACGGCTTCTAATGTTAACATATTATTCTCCTTCCAATAGCTCTAAAAGCTCTGTTTCACTTAATATCTGAATACCAAGATCCTTGGCTTTGTCATATTTTGAACCTGGACTATCCCCTGCAACAAGATAAGACGTTTTCTTGCTCACGCTTCCCGTCACCTTTCCGCCACGCGCAACAATCATGGCCTTCGCCTTGTCACGCGCATAATGTTCTAAGGTGCCTGTTAGCACAAAAGTTTTGCCCTCTAAGGTTTGTGGCGCATTTTCCTTTTCTTCCGCTTCAAGCGTTAAGCCACACGAAAACAAAAGTCGCAGCTGCTCCATATTACGTTCATTACCAAAAAAAGCAACAATTTCATTGGCAATATTTGTGCCAATTTGGTCAATCTGCTCGAGCTCCGCCACCGTCGCCTTTTCTAAGGCGTCAATAGAGGCAAAATGCTTTTCTAGAATGCGGCTTGTTTCAAGCCCCACCATAGGAATCCCCAAACCGTAAATGAAGCGGTATAAGCGCACCTTTTTTGTGGATGCAATGGCATCAATAAGGTTTTGCGCCGACTTATCTGCAAAGCGTTCCAGCCTCAGAAGGACATCCTTATCAAGCTTGTATAAGTCCGGAAGCTCTTTAACAAGCCCTTCAGTAAAAAGCTGGTTCACAATTTCCGGCCCCATGCCTGTAATATCCATTGCATTCTTGCTTGCATAGTGAACAATGCGCGCTCTTACCTGTGCCGGACAGGCCATCGCATTAAGACAACGCACCGCTGCCTCGCCTTCCACTTGAACAAGTGCACTTCCACACTCAGGGCATACACTCGGAAATACATAGCCGCTCGTGTGCTCAGGGCGTTCTTCTATCACCACATGATCAATTTCTGGAATCACATCGCCAGCCTTTTGAATAATAACGGTATCACCAATGCGGATGTCCTTTTCTTCAATGTAGGCTTTGTTATGAAGGGTAGCGCGTCTAATGGTGGACCCAGCCACCACTACCGCCTCTAGTTCCGCTACCGGCGTAGCCACACCCGTACGACCAATTTGTAAGGTAATATCATTGACCTTTGTTTTTTGTTGTTCGGGTGCAAATTTATAGGCAATGGCCCATCGAGGGGATTTGGCGCGAGAGCCTAGCTTTTTTTGCAAGGCAAGGTCATTAAGCTTAACTACCATACCATCTATTTCATAAGGCAGGCTTGGCCTTTTTTCTTGCCATTCCATGCAATAGGCATAGGCATCTTCAATGGAATCAAAAAGCGCATTGTCAATGGCTGTAAACCCTTGCGCCTTTGAAAAAGCAATGGCCTCCTCTTGTGTTGCAAGTCCACACGCCTCATCGTTTAATACTGTATAAAAAATACCACCCAGCTTTCTGGTCGCCGTAACCGACGAATCCAGCTGACGCAAGGACCCTGCCGCGGCATTTCTTGGATTGGCAAAAAGAGGCTCACCCAAGGCATCTCGCTTGCTGTTGAGGCCTTCGAAGGCCGACTTGCTCATATAAATCTCGCCACGAAGGGACACATCGCCCTCCTTGTATGGTATCACCAAGGGAATGCTACGAATGGTTTTAACGTTGGCCGTTACATCCTCACCCGTGTTTCCATCTCCACGTGTTACCGCATGAGCCAATTGCCCATTGTGATAATAGAGCGCGATGGACAAGCCATCTATTTTAAACTCAACAGAATACTTTACGCGAGAAGCTGGCACTTCTTTGCGCAAGCTTGTATCAAAGGCTTTGAGATCTTCTAAAGAAAATGCATTGGCCAGGCTTTGTAGAGGTAGCGGATGATCAAAGGTTTCAAACCCCGCCAGCACAGCGCCGCCAACGCGCATTGTCGGTGAATCTGGGGCAATATCCTCTGGATGTGCCGCTTCAAACGCCTGAAGCGCTCTATACAGCTCATCATACCTAGCATCGCTCAGCTCTGGATTATCCAAAACATAGTAAAGATACTCATGATGTGCCACCTCATCTCTGAGCTTGCGGTAAATTTCTTTCTCCTCGTGGGTCAACATCCATTCGCCCTCCCTTACAAACATTTACCATTCATTATAACGGAACTGCTCATCTTTTATCAATGGGTTATGGCCAAAATGCTTTCAATTGCAAACAAAAAAACGGATGACGCCGAAGCATCATCCGTAAGTTTCTTAGCGATGGATTTCTTTGATACGTGCAGCCTTACCAAAACGGTCGCGCATGTAGTAAAGTTTAGCTCTGCGAACTTTACCTTGACGAACGAGCTTGATAGAAGCAACACGTGGGGAATGGATTGGGAAAATTCTTTCGGTGGTAACGCCATAAGCGGTACGACGAACAGTGAAGGTTTCGGTAAGACCTTGGCCAACACGCTTGATTACAACACCTTCGTAAGCCTGAAGACGTTCTCTGTTACCTTCGACAACCTTTACTTCGATGTGAACGGTATCACCGGGACGAAAATCAGGTACATCAGTCTTTAATTGAGCTTGTTCAATTTGCTTAATAATGTTGTTCATAATAGAACTCCTTTCATCTGTTCAGACGTTCATAACTGCCCCTTTGACAGACATCGGACCATCTTGATTTTATTTGGCTTTTGCCATTAAAAAAGACATTGCACAAGCAATGTCTAACGACGCAGATGGGTCTCGAACCCACGACCTCCAGCGTGACAGGCTGGCGCTCTAACCAACTGAGCTACTGCGCCAATGGATGATGACGGGCTCGAACCGCCGACCCTCTGCTTGTAAGGCAGACGCTCTCCCAACTGAGCTAATCATCCATGGATGCTTTACAATATGAAATTGTAATGACCAGTACGGGATTCGAACCCGTGAATGTCAGCGTGAAAGGCTGATGAGTTAAGCCGCTTCTCCAACTGGCCATTTGGCTTTCGGTCACTTCCCGTGACCACGAATGATATTTTACCTCACGGTACAGTTTCTGTCAACACTATTTTTAAAGTTTTTTGTTTTTTTATAAAAAAACTGTGTAAGCCGTTTTTGGCCTACACAGTTTACTTCTTAGTTTGCTTTTTTGAATTGGAGAAGGTTGCTGTTTTCTCCATCTTGTTTGCGGATGTCTTCTTCTGGCAAAATCATACCGGTGAGGAAACCGCTCACATTGAGATAACGACCCTTTTTGAGGTCTTTAAGTGCGGACATATAGCTTGGCGCTACCACGTGTAAATCTTCGCCTTCGCAATCTACAACGATGTCGTAGAGTTCGTCCATGCCACCGAGCTTCACAAGGTCGAAGGACTTAATCTTGAATACACCTTGAGCAAAGCTGAATGGCACAATGCGATATTCTTGAGTAATTGTTTGAAGCATGGCTTCAAATTGAGGATCGCGTTCGCCCTTGCCTTCTTCTAGCATCGCAGAGTACAAAAGACCTGCTGGTACAAAAGCACCAACTTCTGGCATAGCTGCTTCTTTTGCAAGCTTATTGTAATCTTTCTTGGTGTGAATGATGTCCACATGAATTGGGAACATATTGAGATTCACAGCAACTGGAGCGCCCTTTTCTACGTTCTTCAAATCGTTTTTGTTGGCAGTTTCCATAAGGATTGGAAGCATCTTTTCGCCAACCTTCCACACTGCAGGAACAGCAGTATCAAAACGGCCATCTTCGCTGCCCAAGAGCTCTTCTAAGTCATTTTGAAGAGCAACAACGCTGTTATCCCCAGTGTCGTAATGGCAATCTACGCGCCACAAGCCATCCTCTTGGTTGTCGCCCTTGGTTTCAAGGTAATGGAAATAATGTAGGTGACGATCCTTATCAAAATAATGGGTTGTCATCCCATGTTCGGTTTCCTTTGCGCTACCACGTTGTAGAATGTACCATTGCATCATTTCTTCTAATTCATCATGACCAAAGCATGATAATTGTAAATTCATAAGTTCTTTTAAAAAAGCCATTAAATAGACCTCCCTTAACATTCTGTACATCATAATATCATTTTATGCTTACATTCATCAACTGAATTTTGCAATAACTTTATCATATTTCAGTTGCAACACTGTGGAGCTATCACATTTTTTCATATTAAAAAGCACCTCGAGCGCGATGCTCGAGGTGCAAAAGCTGTTCGATTATTTGCCATCCTTCATTTTTCCAATACGATCCATGCGTTGGCTTTGGTCGTAAGCATCAGAAAGAATTTCTACTGTATGCTTTACGCTTCTATGACCACCGTTACGTTTTTGGCCGTCAGTCAGTTGCATAATACAGGAGCCACAGCCTGTAACAATCACATCTGCGCCAGTTTGTTCAATATCGTCAAACTTACGTTTTTGTATATCCATAGACAAATCGTAGTGGGTCAAGCTGAAGGAACCTGCAGAACCGCAGCAACGGTTAGGCTTCTTCATTTCACGGAATTCAACGTCTGGAAGGTCACGCAAAATTTGACGAGGTGGTTCAACAACACCAATACCTCTACGCAAGTGACATGGGTCATGATAGGTAGCAATCATCTTGCCGGTATGTAAACCTGTAACGTCTGCTTTTACAACGTTCATGAGGAAATCAGACCAGTCAATGGATTTTTCAGCGAGAGCCACTGCCTTATCATACAAATCTGTGTCTTCTAAAAGTTCTTTGTAGTGTTCCTTAAAGGACAATGCGCAGGAACCGCAAACAAAGACGATATAATCCACATCCAAACCAGAGAAGAGTTTCACATGATCAGCTGCCATGCCCTTTGCTGTCTTTTGGTCACCATGGGCCAAAATTGGGGTACCACAGCAATGTTGTGCTTTTGGCACGATGACTTCTACATTGTTGTGCTTCATAACATTCATGAAGGATTCAGCGACGTGTGGATACATATAGTTGGAAGCGCAACCTGTGAAGAATGCCACGCGGTACTTCACTGGGCCGATTGGTTCGTTGACTTCTGGCACAGTCATACGGAATGGCTTTGGTGGCAAATCTGGAATCACGCGGCGCATATCCAAACCAAATGGGAAACGTGGTGTATAGCCACCCATTTCCTTTTCTTTTTTGAATACGGTGCCTTGGAAGTTACCACCCAGTCGCATACCGGTATCCATGAGTTTTGGATGGTCCACAACGTTGAAGATTACTTTTTTGAGCGGATGCAAACCTTCTTGACGCACGAGCTCGCTGCGCGCTGCAAGTACAATCTTATCAATTTCTACACCGCATGGGCAAACTTCAACGCAGGCCTTACAGGTCAAGCAAAGATGGAGGTTGTGTTCCAAGCCTGGGGTAGAAGCATCTACCAAGCCCTTTAAAAGCGCATCAACAAGCTTAATTTTACCACGTGCAACGCCGCCTTCTCTGCGGGTTTCCGCATAGATTGGGCATACTTCTTGGCAGTTGCCGCAGGACATACATTTCATGACTTCTTCTCTAGCGAAGTCCATAGTTTCAAATGGTGCACTCATGCCTTATTCCCCCTTAAAGAAGAAATGATCAGGGTTGAACATATAGTTAGGGTCAAAGGCTTCTTTCACACGACGGATGATTTCTACGCCTGCTGCGCCAAATTGATCTTCCATATAACGTGCCTTTGCAATACCAATGCCGTGTTCACCACTTAGGGTGCCGCCCATTTCAAGAGCTGCCGCAAAGATATCGTCTACAGCCTTGTGTACGCGTTCCATTTCTTCGGTGTCGCGTGCGTCTGTAAGGATGGTTGGGTGAAGGTTACCATCACCAGCGTGACCAAAGGTACCAATTTGAAGGTTGTATTTTTCAGCAATTTCTTCAAGCTTAACAAGCATATCTGGAATGCGGCTTCTTGGCACAGTGGCATCTTCCAATACGGTGGTAGGTTTTACACGAGCCAAAGCAGGGAGCGCTGCACGACGAGCTGCCATAAGGTCGTTACGTTCATTTTCATCCTTAGCAAGCTTTACTTCTCTGCAAGCGTTCTTCTTGCATTGTTCTACAACCTTTTGTGCTTCGAGTTCAACTTCTGCTTCTACCATGCCGTCTACTTCAATAAGAAGCATAACCTTAGCATCTAGCGGAAGGCCAATATGGGTGAAGTCGTCGATAACTTTCAAAGATGTTTGGTCCAAAAGTTCCATGGTTGCAGGAATAACCTTGCTGGAGATGATACCGTTGATGGCATAACCAGCATCCTTGAGCACATCGAAGGTTGCGGTCATAGTCTTTACATATTGTGGCTTAGCAATGAGCTTTACCAAAATCTTGGTGATAACACCCAGGGTGCCTTCAGAACCGCAAACGAGCTTGGTAAGGTCATAGCCAGCTACGTTCTTTACGCTCTTGCCACCAAAGGTTACAACTTCGCCATTAGCGAGAACCATTTCTACGCCAATAACGTAGTCTTTGGTTACGCCGTATTTGAGGCCGCGAAGGCCACCGGAAGATTCGCTTACAGAACCACCCATGGTGGCAGTTTTAACGGTACCTGGATCTGGTGGGTAAATAAGGCCATATGGGCTTACTGCATCATTGAGTTGGGCGATGATAACGCCTGGTTCAACAGTTGCAGTGAGGTTTTCTGGGTCTACTTCAAGGATTTTGTTCAAACGAGTGGTTACAAGCACGATGCCTTTACGTAGTGGAATGGTACCACCAGAAAGGTTGGTGCCGGAACCACGGGTATAGATATGAAGGTCGTTGTCTCTTGCAAGCTTTACGATTTCAACGATTTCTTCTTGACTACCAGGAAGCACAACAACTTCTGGGAGCACTTGTGGTTGGTCCGGAGTACCATCATAGGAATAGGTTAAAAGTTCACCTTTGTCAGTAAGAACATATTCGTCGCCTACGATTTTTTTGAGTGTCGCCACTACATTTTTGTCTAACATATGCATCCTCCTAGATACGTTTATTTAGATAATCCTCTCTAGAAAGCTGTACGCGGTCAAACAAACGACCTAGCTCGGTTTCTGTCAGTGGTCTAACTTGACCAATATCAACGTGCTGAAGTTTGATTTGGTCAATAGCTACACGTGTCAGTTGAATACACGGAAATCCAACGGCTGCAAGCATACGACGCACTTGGCGTTTCTTGCCTTCGTGAATGATAAGCTCTACTGTTGAATTTTTGCCGCGCTTGTTCAAAAATCTTGCCTGAGCTGGTGCTGTTCGGCCATCCTCTAGCATAACACCTTCTGAGAGGGCCTTTAAAGCTTTTGGGGTGATGATTCCTTCAACTCTTGCAATATACGTTTTTTTGATATTGTATTTTGGATGCGTTAAGCGAAACGCCAAGTCACCATGGTTGGTGAGTAACAAAAGCCCCTCTGTATCCATATCCAAACGCCCTACTGGAAATACCTTTCCCTTGAGCTCTGGAAAGCATTCATAAATGGTTTGTTGATTATATCGATCCGATGTTGTGGTCACATAGCCCGCTGGCTTATTGAACATATAGAAGAGATAATCATCCTTTACGGAAATCTCTTTGTTGTTCACCATCACACGATCTTCCTCTGGATCAATTTTTGTACCCAATTCACGAACAACTTCGCCGTTTACTTTTACGCTGCCTTGCTTGATGAGGTCCTCACTTTTCCTGCGTGAAGCCACACCACAATCGGCCATATATTTTTGCAATCGAATGAAAGACATACTACGCCTCCCCTGTTTTTAATTATCATACTTTTTTAACTGCTTTGCAATTGGCAAACCAATTATTAATCGGTAAAAATTTTTTATAATTTTAATTTTATTGGTAGTTTTTTAACAATTTGCATAATTCAATCAAAGTTCCGCGTTCATTCTTTTCTGGATGCTCAATAACTTCTTCTAGTGCCTTTGATAGCATTTCGCCAATAGCACGGCCCTTTATGCCAAGCTCTTGCATATCCTTGCCATTAATAGCCAAATCCTTGATGGCTACACAATCGCCTCTTTCAATGATTTGATTCAAAAGCGTTTCTATTTCGCTAAACATATCCACCATTTGTGCGCGACCATCAGCCAAATCATGGGCCAGCAAATCGGCCACCTTGACCTTAATTAGGCGTCTGAGCTGAACCTCACCCATTTTTGCTAGGTTCTGTCGAATATTCAGCTCTGCTGGATAAAGGATATCGTTGTGTGTGCGAATGAGCGCCACCACGTCTTTGCGTGTGGCATTGTCATATTTCAGATTGCGCAAAATTTTGTTGGCAATTTCTGCGCCAACCTCTGCATGATTTGAAAAGGAATCGTAGCCTTTTTCTATGTTTTCTTCCCAAGTAAAAGGCTTGGCGATATCGTGCAAGAGCATGGTAAGGCGCAGTACCAAATCTCTCTCAACCAAGCCCACAGCCAAAATAGAATGCTCAAACACATCTAAAAAATGGTGGCCACCATTTTGCAAAAAGCCAACAGTATGGCACATTTGTGGAATGATGTGTGGATACATACCAAGGGTATACAAATCCTCGAGGCCTCTTGCTGGATGCGCTGCCAAAAGGGTTTTATTGAACTCCACTTGAATGCGTTCTTTGGATATGTAGGCCAGCAAGTGACTTTGCTGCATGGCTGCCTCGAAGGTGGCTTGGTCGTAATCAAAGTCCAAGACCGTAGCAAAACGCACCATACGAAGCATACGCAAGCCATCTTCATCAAAACGTTTGGAAGGCTCGCCAACGGCGCGCACCAAGCGATTTTTTAAATCGTCAACGCCGCCATACATATCTATAAGGCCTTTTTGTGGATGCCAGGCCATGGCATTGATGGTGAAATCGCGTCTACCCAAATCTTCTGCAAGTTCACTGGTAAAAACCACCTCTTTGGGATGACGGTGGTCTTCATATTCGCCATCTATGCGGAAGGTTGTTACCTCATAGGCGCCATCTTTTTCTAGCAAGGTGATGGTGCCATGCTTGAGTCCCGTTGGAATAACGCGTCTTTCGCCAAAAATGTGGAGCATTTCTTGTGCCGGTGCCGAGGTGCAAATATCCCAATCACTTGGCTTTTTATGCATCAATGAATCACGCACGCAGCCACCTACGACATAGGCTTCATAGCCTGCTGCATTAAGGCTTTCGATAATATTTTTTGCCCCCTTTGGAATTTCTATTTCCATTCTATCACCTCTCTTCTAATGACAAATCTACACATAAACGTGCGTCTAATAGTTCCTGCGGTTCGTTTTTGTACAGGTGCATTGGTAAAAAATGATGCATCTTTTTCCCCGTTGTTGGATGCTCATAGGTGAGCGCCGCTGCGTGCAGCAAGGGTCTGTTGCACATAAGCGCTGGGCCACCGTAGGCAGTATCACCCAACAGCGGATGGCCAGCATGGGCCAAATGCACGCGAATTTGGTGACGTCTGCCTGTATCTATTTTTACCCAACACGCACTCGCACGCAAGTCCTCATTATAATATAAGGGTGTAACGTGCGTGCTGGCGCTTTTTCCTTCTGGCTCTACGTCAAAAACGGCATGCGTTGCATCACGCACCCTTTGTGGTACCTCTGCTATAGTTCCGTTAAGGTGGCGCTCACTTGAAATTTTTCCATACGCCAAGCACTCATAGCATTTAACCTTTGGGCACTGTCCAAGCTTGTCGGTTGCATAGCTATTTTTCGCCAAAAGTACAAGGCCCGAGGTCCCAATGTCCAGCCTGCTTACAGGATGAAAATTACACGCCTCACCCTTTTCTTCCAAATAGGCCAAAACAGCACCTGCCAAGGAACCTTTCTCCCCTCTGCGGCGCGGAAACATGGTCACGCCTGGCGGCTTATCGACAATCATGAGCATATCATCCTCATAGACAATGTCAATGGGCCAACGTTCGTGAATGATATCGCTTTCTTCTTCATTTGGCGCCATGGCCAAGGAAACAGCATCACCTTCCTTTACCACATAGCGCACTGTTTGCCGTTCGCCATTCACCAAGATACCTTGGGGATGATTTTTACATCTTTTTAGAAGCCGCTTGGACACGTTCATGTTTTTTTGAATAACGTCTCTTAACAAGTAGCCTTCATCTTTTGCTGTTGCTGTGTAGGCAAGTCTATTCATCACGCACCTCAAAATGAGCGTGACTGCCTGAGCTACTACTCGTTACCACAAGGTGCGCCGGAATACGCTCCTTAAGCTCGGATACGTGAGAAATAACACCTACCAATCGCCCGCAATCCTGCAAATTGACCAAGGTTTCTACAGTATCATCTAGGGATTCTTCGTCTAAGGTACCGAAGCCCTCGTCTATAAAGATGGTCGATAGCTCTACGCCACCACTTTCACTGCTTACAACGTCCGCTAAGCCTAATGCCAAGGACAGCGATGCCTTAAAGCTTTCGCCGCCAGAAAGTGTTGCTACATCACGCGCGCGACCTGTGTATTCGTCCATCACGTCCAAATCCAGCCCCGCTTGCTTGCGTGCATCTGCCACCACTTCCTTTCTTCGGAAGGAATAGCGGCCATTGGTCATCCCCAAAAACTGCACATTGGCATGAGCGAGCATTTGTTCAAAGTAGTAGGCTTGGGCATAGGTTTCAAAGCGCATTTTTTGCAAATTGTTCCCATCCAACACATCGCGCAATTGACCCAAAACGGCATAGCTGGCTTCTACCTCAGAAAAGGTTTCGTACAACACGTGCAAGTGTTGCTCTAGCTTGCGGTTGTGTGCCGCTTGTGACGCGCGCGCTGCTTTTTGATTGGTCGCCTCATCAAGCTCAGCCTTTAGCTTTTGACATTCTTGCTCATTTTGTGTAAGATCTTTGCGTTCAAAATCACCCTTCAGGCCTTCTTTTCTCAGGCCAAACGCCGTTTCGGCCTTGTGAAACGTTTCCATATAAGCATCGACATTTTGTTGCAGTTCCATTTTTTGCCCCGCATCCAATTTTGCCTGTTCATAGGCTTCTGGCATTTCAAAAGCAGCATTTCTTGCTTCTTCGTAGATTGTTCGATAAGTTTGGACCGATGCAGTGAGTTTCGTCATTAACTCCCTTGCTTGCGCCAAAGCACTGGCTGCTTCTATTTCTGTTGCGTGCAAGGCATCATAGCGCACCATGGCTTCTTCATAGGCTTTTTGTGTTTTTTCCTTGTTTTCGCTTAAAAAATGAATACGTTTTTCAAGCGCACTCAGATTAAAATCAGGCGAGAAGCTGTGCTGCTTTTCCAAATTCTCCAAAGCGTTTTCCAAGCTTTTTTGCGTGGTTTCTTCTTGGCTCAATTGGCCAACAAGCGCTGTATAGTCGTCTTGCATTGTTTCTAACGCCGTTTTTTTATGAAGCAAGGCTTGCTCGATATTTTCTAAGTCATCGAGCTCCTTTGTTAGGGCACTCAGTTCGTCTTGTAAAACGGCTACCTCATTCTTTTTTTCCACGCCTTGTGCACTGCGTGCTTGCATAATTTCATCAAGAGGCATTCCTCCAGCAAGCTCTGGCACTACATCCACCAGATTGCTTAAGGATACTTCGAGACTCTCTTCCTTGGCTGCAAGATTTGCTTTTAATTGAGAGTAGTTTTCAAATGCTACGTCTTTTGCTTGTGCATAGATATCTTCATCAATTTCTTCACCCATATTTTGTGCCAAGGATGGATGGTGGAGAGCTCCGCAAACTGGGCAAGGTGTACCATCCTCTAGCTCAGCTGCCAAACGTTGGGCCAAATGGCCTTTATTGTCAGCACGCACCTTTTGCAATCTTGCGTCCTTTTGTTCTAGCAACACTTGCGCTTCTTGACACGCTTTTACAAGCACTCGATGCTCATCTAAAAGATTCCTGCGTTCTTTGAGTTTTTTATATAAATCACGTTCCTCTTTTAAGAGATGGCTCAGTTGGCTAATTTTTAATTCTAACTCTGACCGTCTATATAGCTGCTGCTGTTTTTTGACCTGTTTGGCCTCGAGCGTCAGCAGGTCTTTTTTTGTCGTTTCAATGACTTGTTCCATTTGATTAAATTGTTTTTTTGTGCGCACGGTCTGTGTCTTTGCGACATCAAGCTCTGCCTTTTTATCGAAATAGTCTTTTGCCTTTTCGGCTTCAAGCTTGAGTGCAGGTACATTTTCCGCATCTTCTCTGGCAGCAAGCATTTCTTTTTCACTGCTTTGACGCAACGCTTTTGCATCTTCGCTGGCCTTTTTCGCCTTTTCTGCCATAGTTTCTTTTGCTTGAACTGCAGCTTCCTGCACGGCCAGCGCTTTTTTCTCTTCTACAAAACGTTCTTCCTTTGCAATCACGCCCAAGGCCTGATCAGCTACAAGAATGCGACGCTTCGTATCACCTATATCGTTTTTTTGCAATAAAAGTCGTTCGCGTGCTTCTTTGGCCTCTTCATAGAGTAAAACGTCATCATTATGCGCTTGTAATCTGTTGAGAACGTCGATGGCTTCTTTGTAGTTGTGATTTTTAACGTTCAGCTCATCATCTAGCCGTTCTAGCTTTTTTTCCTCGTCCATAAGTAGCGCTTTAAGGAAGTCAAGTGCTTTTTCTGATGGATACTCACCAGCATCAAACCCTTCGTCATCCAACTGGAGCATGGCTACGCTTGTCTGATACTGTGTTTTAATGTCTCCATACTGCTTTGACATGGCTTGCGACTGCGCCTTTATGCGCGAGAGCACTTGATCGTAAAGCGTGGTGTTAAAAATATTGCGCAAAAGCTCAATTTTATCCTTGGTGTTGGATATAAGAAATTCCTGGAAAGCGCCTTGCGGGAGCATTACGATTTTTTTAAATTGTTCCTCTTCTAGACCAATCAACTCAACAATCTTTGCATCAACTTCACTGATTTTCGTAAGTGGTTGAAATTGCTCATGATCTATACAGGAAAGCGTGGCCTCTTGGCCAATTTCACGCCATCCATCGCCACGTTTTTTGGCTATCTTTTGCTTTGGTTGGCGACGAATGGCGTATTTTTTTGCGCCAATTTCAAACACAAACTCCACGAAGGTAGGCTGTGTGTCATCAGGCTTCAAAAAATCACACCTAAGAGCCGATGGATCCATACCTTTTTTGCTCAGGCGTCCATACAAGGCATAGAGAATGGCTTCAAAAATGGTTGTTTTCCCCGATCCGGTTGGGCCCGTGATGACAAAAAGACGTTGTTGCCCAAGGGCGCCAAAATGCAGCTCTGTTTCTTTTGCATAAGGGCCAAAAGCCGCAAGTTTTAGGGTTATCGGTCTCATAGCTCCTCCTTTTGTAACTGCTCGAATGTGTCCGTCATAATTTTCACCATTGCCGGCTCTGGTTCCTGCTCCATAACCGCAGTATAAAAGCTTTGGAAGAGGTCTATTGGCGAGCGCTTTTCACTTAAAGTAACCGTAGTACTTAGCGGACGTTTTTGCAAGGGACATGCTGTACGTTCCAAAAGCATGATGTTTGGGTAAACGTTTTTCAATCTTTGCATTGGCTCAATCAGTGCACCCTCGTCTTCTAAAACGATGCGCAAATAATCCTCTTGTATGGCTCTGGCCTCTTCTGGCAGGGACAATAGCTGATCCAAATTGCCCTTTAGGGTTACAAGCTTGCGTGGTGCCTCAAGAGAAATGCTGTTGACCTGTGCCAGACCTTGACCATCCAACTCTATATCTAGCATGACTTTTTTCTGATTTTCCTCAGAAAAAGAATATTGCATCAAGCTACCTGCGTAGCGAATGTGATCGCCGCCTGCGCGTTGTGCGCCGTGCAAATGCCCCAACGCTACATAATCGAAGTGCGCAAGGGCCTCGCTTTGCCAATATTCTGTGCCGCCGATGGAGAGCACGCGCTCAGAATCGCACGTTTGCGCCGGTTCGCTTCCTGTTACGACGCCATGGGCCAACAACACATTGCGCGCCGATGCATCAAGGGTCGTGTGTTGCATCAAATAATCCATGGTCTTGGGATAATCCAGCTCTACAGTTTCCGGCACCATCTGATGCAGAACAGCCAAGTCGGCATAAGCCATAAGGTAAAAATCCACCGTTCCATCCGCATCATACATACGCACCTTTGGCAAGGGCCAATGAAAGCTCCCCACAAGATGCAGCCCAGCTTTTGCTTGAATGGCATTGGAAAAGCCAAGGCGTTCGCCACCATCGTGGTTACCACCAATGGCCAAAATGGGCACGCCCTCGTCAAGAACAATTTTGGAGGTGAAGGCATCAAACAAAGATATCGCTTCAATGGGTGGATTGCGCCTGTCGTAGATATCTCCCGCCAAAATGAGCGCATCCGGTTTGTGTGTATGCACAAGATCTGCCACCTGCTCCAAAAGCACGCGCTGATCATCCACCATAGAATAACCATTCACTTTTTTGCCAATGTGTAAATCGGCCAAATGAAATATTCTCATACCTGCTCCTTTTTAAAAACCGCCAAGCATCATCGAAAACGCTGCGGCCGGAATAGCCACCACCGCACCAAGCCAGCCCATACGCTCAACGCGCGTAAAATAAGGCTGCGCCATTTCACGCACCAATTTTTCCAAGGCCTCTGGCGAAAGCCCTGAAACGCGCTCATATACAAGCTCGGGTACGTCAAGCACGGTAAGCAGTTTGCGTCCTTCTGAAGATACATACGTCCACACAAAGGGTTCAAGATTGTTCCAAATGGTATTAGTATAACTGGTAAGGTGCGTCTTTTCCTCTTCCGTAAATACCAAGGCTGCATCAATGCGTTGCCATAAGCCACCCTCTGCCATGCCGAGCAAATCGTCAAACGACAGTTCCTGCATAAACTGATTGGTTGAATGATGAATGAGCGGCATCGCTTGACGGGCCATGAGGCTCCAATCAAGAGCGCAGGTTGCTCTTTTTAGAGCCGTCTTGACATCATCGTTTTCTATCACCAAAACCATAGGCGATGCAGCGCAAACAACGGCTTGAGTGAGCGTTTTTTCTTTTTCTTCTGGCATTGCTTCAAGGGATTGCATCACTGAAAGCATGAGCGTATATATACTTTCTTGTGATATGCGCGCAGCCATTTCGCCAATCAAAAGACCATCCTGCGGCGTTACATTGATACCTAGTTCTTTCAAAGAACAGTTTACCAATTTTTCCTTTGCAAATGTTAGTAGGCCCTCTTTCATCTCTGATTCATGGCGGAAGAAGTAGCCTGGCATCTTTTTATTGATAAACACATCAACCACGCCTGCCACCAAAGCATCACCACCAGCGAGCTTGTAGCCAAACTGCAAAGGAAATGGTAAGCGAGAACAAATACTGTCTCCCAAAAAGCCAACAATGTTGCCTGTACTTTTTGATAGGTATTCCGGCAAATATTTGTAGAGTGGTTGCAGTTTTTGCCATACATTTTCGGTTTCACACCCACGCAGAGGCACCACAGCATCCAACATAGCATTGACACCACACGTCCAAGTTTCTTTTGGAAGGGTGTCGATTTTTTCCTTTATTTTGAGCGATACAGCCTCTGTTTGTGCCTCCTTCGTAGCAAGGGCACAAATGCCCTTATGCATAAAGCCTGACGATTGCGCCATGCCAAGTATCTGCTCTCCATCTAGTAAGAGAATGCTTTCTTTAGCCGCAAGCGTTTGAAGCATCGGTGCAATGGTGTCAATACACGAAAAAGTCCTGCCCAACTGCGACAAAGCGAGATTTTTCAAATGAGGCCTAATCATGCCCTCGCGGTACTTGTCCATGTGATGCAAGCCGGCATACAGTGCTTCATCATAATGCGCGCTGAACGCCCCTGCAACCTTTTGCACCTGTGCCGTCCAAATGGCATCGTTAATAATATATTCTTCGGCTAAATCCTGCATTTTATGAGCAAAGCGTTCCTGATTTTTGCAAATAAGCCCTTGCATACCAAACTTTTTTTCGTAAGGCCAAAAAAGACCTTTTACGGCCATCACATTGGTCCCGTAGCCAACGGCCCCATACATAGCAGAACGCCCAGCTACCACAGCAGCAATTTGTTCAGGATCCGGCGTCATGCCGCTAAGCTGCATAGCGCCACCGGTTGCCGCGCCAACGACAGCGCCAATGCCACCACCAAGATAGGCCAAAGGACGCATATCACGCCCCAACACATCCAAAACAAGCTGGCGTATTTCTTCTTCACTCAAGTTATCCAGCTGCTCGTGCGTCATTTTTCCCAAAAAAGCGCTCAAATGATTTGTGATCCATCCTTGCAGCCATTTTGCAATCTGTCCAAGCGACAGCACATCTCGACTGTCGCAAATAAGTCTAGCAATAGGCGCATGGCAGATATCCATCACAAAGTCATGCACCAGGGTTTGCATACGCGTATGATCCATATTTTGCGCGTTTAGCCACGCTTCACCCTCATTTGCCCACTTTTCTCGAATGTTTTCATATAATGCGTCGCATTTTTCGTCAGAGAGAAAGGTCATACCAAGGGGTTGGTTGAGCGGTTTATCTGCCAACGCCTTTAAGTCAGCACCAAGCTTTGCGCCATCATAATGCACTGCCGCCCAGTCAAAGACTTTGTCCAAGCATTTTTGCCCAATAAGAAGAAAATCGCCCTCGCTTAGCATCGTTTTATGCAAAGAAGCATCCACACAGCGCACCATAAAGGCTCTTAGTTTCGCATAGCTTTCGTGAACCGCTTCAACAGCCTCTTCATCGTTTGCATCCAGCTGACGCCATGCATCAATACGTTCCACAACCTTAGCGAGGCACATATTGCTCACTTTTTGGCACCAAACAGCATCCTTTGACGACTGCACAGCCTTGTGAAGCATAGAAGAAAGCCAATCCTCTTCGCCTTCCTTCGTTGTCATAAACTGTTTGACAAGGTTTGACACCGCCGAAAAAATCGCACTTTTCTCGTCGCCACAATCGCTGATGCTCTCAAGGATCATTTGCTCAATTTCTTCACGGCTATTAATAAGAACAGGACTTAAAGCCTCAATTAAATTAGCGAGATGGAGGTCTACGAAATCTGGCAGAACGCGTTCAGCAAAACCAAAAAACGCTTCTTGCACCATGTTATCTTTCAAAAAAGCAATCAAAGCATCATCTTGGCTCTTATATATAGAAAAAATGAGTTTTTCCACAGCAAGCACAAGCATTTCACCATCAATAGGGAGTACCTCAGCCAAAGGAAGAACCTTTTCTGTATTCGCCTCATGCATCATACCATCCAGCTTTTGGTGATAATTGGCCCTTTGCTTCTTAAGCCAAGCCTGCCAATTCTCTGTAGACAGTTCTTCAAAAGGCACACAGAATCCGTCCAGCGCTTTGCCAAAGCCAAGCTCCTTCGGCGTTTTTTCCGCCACACTGCGAAGCGTTTGCAAAAAAGCCTCCTTGAGCGCCTCATCCTCAAGCATTTTCAAAAGGCGCTGATGTACATAGCTGGCATTAAGCGAGAGGCCAGAAAAAGCAGCTTCATCGAGATGCGCATCAATAATATTTTTTAATTGCCCGTCATCAAAATCCGCCAGGCTCTGATCTGATAAAGCGTATGGCACCTCTTCTGTCACAAGCGTCATAACAAAGTGCGTAAAAAATTCTTCCAGCTCAGGTCGCTTGCGCAAATCATCGAGAACCTCTTGCGAAAAAATTTCTTCTTGTAAAACACGCACCAATAAATCCGTAAATTGAGCGCGCTCACGCACCACCACACCATTTTTAGAAAACAGCTGACGAATGGCGATATCGTTCGTGCCATAGCCAGTCAACGCACCCAACAAGGTTTCAATCAAAAACATGGGCCCAATCCTTTCTATTGATAGTTTTCAGATTCAATGATATAATATTATAGCACAGCTGATAGGTAATTACAGCATGTGACGCAATCCGGGGATGTAATGGTTTCGACGGGGGATTGCGGCGTTCTTGTAAGCGTATCGAGTTTTGCATGATCTCGTAAAATTGTGCACCTAAATTTTAAACGCTAAAAATAATAACTTAGCTTTTGCAGCGTAAGCTGTAAACATCCTACCCGCTGCGCCTGAGGTGCGGGATAGGGTGCCAAATCATCAGGCTACCAAATGACCATCGCAGAATAATCATTTTGGGAAATTTATTCCGCTCGCAAAACGGCAGTTTGATTGTGGACGTTCGTCTTGTTAAACTAAAACATAATCTACATACGTAGAAAGCTCGAAGGCTGGTCTTTCGGACAGGGGTTCGACTCCCCTCATCTCCATAATAAAATAGTGTAAAGTCTGAAAAGGCTTGGTTGGGCGGTTTTGGTGGTTTGAACATCCGCGAAAAAGCGGTAAAATTCGATAAACACATCCCCAAAACCTCCCCACAAAAAATAAGCACCTCTTTTTGAAGTGCTTATTTTTTTGTTTATATACCACCCACACAGCAAGCATGTAAAAAAAACAGTGCATTTGACATTAAGGTATCACCACAGAAAAGTGTCCCACCGCTGCGCAGAAGTTTTTGTTATGTGTTTGTTTTTTTTTAGCAGCTTGCCTACTCTTTTTAAGTTACGCCTGCTTACAATACTCCACCGCCACCACGCTGCATATGCGCAGCGTAGGGAGGCATCATTTTGCAACACTTTATTCAGTCAATTCTTTTTCCCTAGCGTCAATCATCGCACGAAGCTCTTGCAAGTCCTCGATGGTCGCCTTGTTTCTAATGAACGACCGTGCCGACGAACGCGACGACAAGTAGCTCCTACGCTCCTTGTTTTTTTCATTCCAACGCTTTTGCGCCTCTGGGTCATAGACCGATTCGCGCTTCTTCGTCTCAGCCATTTAAAACAATCCCTTCATGATAAAATAGAACCAAACCAAGCCAACGCCAAGCAATGCCAAGCTACCAATGAGCTTCAATATTTCAATAGTCCATTCTTTCATTGTTATTCGATGGGCAATCTGTTATATTTAAACTAGAGAGAGGCCGAAGCCTCATCTCCAGCTTTTAGGTTTTACGGAAGTATCGACATTATTATCTCTAGTAGATATTTAATCGCTGTCAGCAATACATCCGTTACAATCACCAGCTTAGAGAGTTCCGCGACGAGCTTTCTAAGCTTTTTTATTTTTTTGATTGCCTTCATCTTGTTCACCTCCTCCCTATGTTTATATATTATCATATTGCGTGTAATATGTCAACCAGTTTTATATATTTCGCACTAAAAAAGACCTTTTAACGACATGTCTAGGTCGAGTGGTTTCCCGCTATAATTCACTTATCTTGACCAATAACGCTTCGCCTCATTCAAGGCATGGTTCTTATTCCACCCCTCCAGTGAGTTGATGTCCCAGTTGGACGTCACCCCATTGAATCCTGCACACTTATAATTCCATAATCCAATGTCAATCAACAGCGCCGTCACCGCCTTAAGATTCATCTCCTTCACCACAGGGTCCTTAATCTCCTTTGCAATACTAAAAAGCAAATCTGCCTGACGCACCGCAAACCGCATATCCTCATGATCCAACGCATGGTCAGGCATAAAATATGCATCCAACAACGGCTGGCAATCACCACGCCCAGCCTTCTGTAACACCGTCTCCACATCATGGCGATACAACACAACCATCTTGCTCGCCGTATTTTGGATGGCATTTTCACGCTTAAAAGCCCGCAAATGCGCCCCCTCCAAACACACACCGCAAACATCACACTGCGCATACAAATACGACACATCCGCACGAGGACAATCAAGCAACTGTGCCACATCCCTCGTTGTCATCACTGGCACCCCGTTCCACGTCTTACGCGCTGGTGTCGGCTTTTCCATCGGCAACTGCTGTTGGATTGGCTTTGACACATTAGCAAGCGCCGCTTCCATCTCATTGAACTTCTGAATGTACGCCCACTTGAAATCGTTGTACCCTTGAATATTGAACATGTAGAGTGTGAAGCCATCTTTGGTAAGAAGGTATTCACGGTACTTGCGTTTCTGGTTGGCAACGCTATACGTCGCAGGAATGATATTTGCTTTGATATCGCAGTTTTTTAGAGAGCCGAAATCTCGGCTTTCTAAAATTTGGTCTAAGCTATTAAGTACATGCTTATGTTTTTTGTTCAAACCTTCTGCAACTCTACGGCTCGAAACAACAACACCATACTGTGGATTATTTTCTAATTGAACATTAACGACTTGGTTCATCTATATCTGTCCTTTCTTGAAGGAAAGGAATCCAATATGATATAATATTTCACGAAAGGATTCCTTTCATGCTTGTGAGATAATCGCGTATCTTTCCACGGACGGCGGTTATCTCATTTTTCTTTTTTAAGGAGGCTTTCCATCAAAAGGTCAATCCCTTTTAATACAGTATTTGTACGGGTATCATCAAGCAAATCTGCACATCGTTGAATTTTATCTAACTCGTCTTGAGTCATTCTCATTTGAATTGTTTTATTTCTAGGGTTTTCGATTGGTGGTCTGCCCATTTTCTTAACGGTCATCATTGTCACCTCACTTATTGCCGTTACATTAAGCATATTATTGTAACCGCAATAAGTCAACCCCCAATTTATAGCGCATAAAAAATAATCCCACCTACAACAGACGGGATTATTTACGTATTTACATATCTAGCGTTGCTCTGCGTTCTTCAATCAGCGCCTGCAGTTCTTCTAAGTCAGCCAGTGTAGCTTTTGTGCGGATGAATCTTCTAGCGCTTGTTCTATCTGTAAGGTAACGGCGGTGTTCCTTATTGTTATCGTTCCATTTTTTGTCAGCGTCAGGATTGTAAACCGCTTCACGTTTTTTAACTTCTTCCATAAATCACCGCTTGTCTTTCTCTTGCCTTTAATGTTAAAATTTCAGTAGGTGGTGGCAAGTACCACCCACCGAAATGTTTTTGGTTTGTCGAAGTCTTATTTTACTAGGGCTTCGACTTTTTTAATTGCTTCTTCTTTTGTGTCGCTGTCTTTGATGATTTGAATAATCATATTTAAGACAATCTTGAATTGTTCGTTTGTCATGCCTTCCATGCCGTTCTCCTTTCTGGCACTTGCCACCGTATTATCAGGAACCCTCCTGACACTATTACAATATCATAGTAACGCTACTATGTCAACACTTTTTATAATATTTTAGCCCATAAAAAATAAGCCTAGCAGGATAAATCGTCCTACTAGGCTTTTGTCTATTTCCCCATCGCACGCAGGAGCATAATCGCCACTTCCTCGCGCGTCGCATAATCACGCGGGCGCTCGCCAGTCGTAATACCGGCAGCAATCGCACGCTCAAGGTCAGCCTTCGCCCACGCCGATGGCTCGTTGACATCCGCCTCAGGCTCATCCGTAGATGGCTCATCGACGCAGCCATTGTAATACCACATCGCGCGGTCGTACATCCACCCAAGCCTGTCGTAATACTTACCAGGGCACGCCGTACTAGAAAAATCCTTGTGCCCATACAATGGCAGCAACCCGTACAGCTTCCACAAGTCAGCGATATACTCACACACCGTTTCAAGGTCGCCATCGCTCATTTCAGGACGGCACTCTAGGCCGATGCTAGTTAGGTTCGCGTTCCAATCGCCAGCATGGTAAGCCGTGTCATCATAGGCCACCAAACACGCCACACGGCCCTCCTCAATCACCGCATGGGCAGAAGTAGAGCACGCGGGATTTTCGAACCAGCTGCACACCCCCTCAAAGGTTTGGCCCTCAGCGCCCCAGTGGTGAATAACAATCTTGTCAATAGAGCAACCATTTCTGCCGCTCATGTAGCTATTAGCGTTATAGCTAGTGATAAACTCGTAACTCATTCACTTATCCCCCTTATTAAAGTCATCCAGCGCCTTAAAACTGCCCTTGCTCATCACCCAGGCACTATCGCCCACACCATCCGTGGTTGGGTCAACAAACACCGCCAACACCGCTAAGGCCATCGTCCCCAGCTGGAACGGATTAGACAGCACCGCCAGCACCGCCGACCACACAGCCTCCCAGCTCGTAAACATCGACGGGTCAAGACCCGTGGCGGTTAACATGACCGACACAAGCCCCACCCAAAACCACGGATTCTTTAGTCTCACATTAATGTTCATGCAACTCAACCTCTCTAATCTTAAGCTTAGTTGTGCGTTGATACAACGCCTCAATCAGATGATTACCACCCAAGCCCTTGTAAGCCTTGTACAGCTCGCTGATTGTCTCGTATTGAGCGGGCGTGATAAACCCTTGCTCGAGCGCCGCCTCACACTCAATCATAAGACGGTACCGCCCAAGCGCCAACAACATTGCATTCTGCCGCTTATTGTCCTTGAGTTTGTTCAACATCGCCATTCCCATCGCGCCTAAAAGCAGCGGGATGAGATAGTTGATACCAGCCACAAGCACGTGCTCCCACATTGGTCCCATTTTTCACCTCTCTATCTACTCTGACATGCTGCCACTTCGCTCTTGCAAATCTTTAGCATCTACAACGCCCTTGGCGTGCATGGCATCAATGTATAATTGTGTATCCAAACTAATCGCTTCCTTTCCAAAACAAATACTATAATATTCACCCATTCCATTGACACATACTATTGTATGTATTATAATTAATACTGTCAGGAGGTAAGCCAATGAAAACCTATTCATCACGCGAAGTCCTGAAAATGCTCAAGGCAGACGGTTGGTACGAAGTAAGATGCACCGGCGACCATCATCAGTTCAAGCACCCTACCAAGGGTGGATCGGTGACACTCCCCCATCCATCCAAAGTCGTAGCCATCGGCACGCTAAAGAGCATAGAAAAACAGTCGGGGCTCAAATTTTCTTGAGCCCTAGGCTTTTAAAGGAGGCCACCACCCATGAACAAATTGCCAGATACCTACATCTATCCCGCTATCTTTAGTCACGACCCTACAGGCCAAATCTGCGTCACCTTCCCAGATCTAGGTGTTGCCACCAATGCCGACAACGAAACCAGTGCCCTCTATATGGCGCGCGACCTTCTAGGTCTTGTCATGCACGGACTAGAAGAAGATGGTGAGCCAATCCCAACACCAAGCGCTGTGACAAACCTTGAGATAGAAAAAGGTGACTATACAATGATGATTGATGTCTTTATGCCATCCGTTCGCATGGCAACCGTCAATAAAGCCGTCAAGCGTACCGTCACCATCCCTGCTTGGCTCAACGCCAAAGCCCAAGAATGTGGCGTCAACTTCTCACAAGTCCTACAAGACGCTCTCAAGCAACAACTCCACCTAAGCTAAGACACGCCGACACGCTACGAGCGTGTCTCAGACTGTCGAAGAACCCCGTTTTGAAACAACTCAAAACGGGGTTCTTTGTGTTTTCTATGAAATTAAGCCAGCGCAGCAAATTTTGTACAAACAAAGGCGAATTCTCGCCTTCTCTCGTCAGCCACAATGCCAATTTTTTCACGTTCATTGCAGCAAATTTAAGCTTCACCCAATTGGTTACTTGGGCCAAGCCTCGATAAGGTGTGAATCGCATTGCATGCTTTTCTTTTGCATCTGCAAAGACGCGCTCAATAGTTTCTTTTCGTCGTCCGTACCATTTTTTGTGCAATGCTGTGTACCGATATTCTTCTGCTTGCTCCACATAATCCGTCCAAAGGTGTCGCGTTACTGTCTTTTCACATTTGGCGTTAGCTGTGCATTGGCTTAGAAGTTCGCAGTCTCTGCAGATGTAAGGTCTGCTTCTAAATTCTCTGTAGCCGTCTCTATTAGTGGTAACGTAATGTAATGTTTTGTATGCTGGACAAATTATTGCGTCATAGTATTCATCGTAAATAAAGTCTTTCTGTTTGAGTCCGTCTTTTCTTCCTTTTGGTCTTGTATAGGGTGCTAATAGAATACGTTCACTATCTATTATTAGTTTGCAAATGGCCGGCGTTTTATAGGCGCTGTCGGCAACAACGAGCTTGTGCTCTGGGAAATACTCACAAATAGTATCATACAAAGGATTAAAGGCTACGCTATCATGTACATTACCAGCTGTAACATGAACACCCAAAACAAAGCCGTGCTTATTGCAGGCAGTATGCGCTTCGTAAGCAAAACATCTTTTGTGCTCACCTTTTACGAAGACGCCACTATCTGGATCTGTTGTAGATACTGTGCTCTCCTTTTCTTCTTTTGGAGGATTATCATCGAAATCAAACGGCTTCTTGCCGTGTTCTTCTCGATCTTCGTTTATTTCTTTTTGTAATTGTGTGGTGTATCGTTTTGCCTCTTTAGGAACTATCTTTTTGGCT
>CAKQDL010000007.1 GCA_934229395.1 uncultured Peptococcaceae bacterium
GCCCATAATAAAATGCCCCCTATATAGCTGTCAGTGATTTGTTATTTCACCGTTTGCTATATAGGGAGCATATCACTGAGAGGTGGAAGGCTTATTCTATTGCATATACGTATTTTTTGAAATCACTATTTCCTGCTCGTCCCCGTTTTTTAAAAGAGGCTGTTGAAATCTTCTTCGCTTAGGCTGTCGAGGTCGAAGTCGAAATCGTCGAGCTCGTAGCTTTTGGCCTTTGGCGCTGGCTTCTTTTCTTCGTACTTTGGCGCATCTTTGCGCTTACTTTCCACAGTTGGGGATTCTTCCTTATATTCTGTGGTGATGATTTGCGTGGATTGGTCGGCGTGTGCCACTTCAAAATGCACATCCGCAAGGCCCAGGGCTTCCTTTTCGCGCGGCCAAACAACGCTCACTGTTTGGTTGTAGCGAGGGTCGATGTAATAAGGCACAATGCTCATGACAGGCTCCATCACAAAGGCGCGGGTCATGGAGAGGGCGTGAGGAATGGTGAGGTCCGTGTCATTTAAAAGAAGATGGTCGTAGTAAATGATGTCGATGTCTAAGGTGCGAGGGCCCCAGTGGATGTCGCGGGTGCGGCCATCGTCGGCTTCAATGGCATTCACAGCCGCAAGAAGCTCGTGAGGGGCGAGAAGGGTTTCAATGAGGCAGGCGCCGTTGATGAACTTGTCCTGCTCGGTGTAGCCCACAGGGTCGGTTTCAATAAAGTCCGACACCTTGAGCACGCGCACATCATCGAGGGCGTTTAAGGCATCTACGGCAAAGTTCAAATGCTCGCGGCGGTTGCCCATGTTGCTCCCTAGGGCCAAAACAGCCTGGGTCCACGCACGGCTGATGGTGAGGGCTGGGTAATCGAGGGGCAAACCAACAGGTGCCGATGGCTTTTTGAGGGTGAAGGTCATGGCGCGCACAAGCGGATATTCCATAAAAAGCTTATGCACCGTCTGCTCGGCAGCAGTCTCGATGAGATCGTAGGTTTTTTCGGTGAGAAATTGGGTAATTTTCTCAGCAACGAAACCGTAGTGCAAGGATTTGGTGAGGTCGTCCTTCATGCCGGCCTCGCGGGCGTCGAGCATACAGTCACAATCAACAATAAAGGTTTGACCCACTTCTTTTTCGCCTTGAAAAACGCCGTGATGGGCGAAAATGCGCAGGCTCTTGAGGGTAATTTTATCCATTTTTGAGTGCCTCCAAATGTGCGATGGTGTCGAGCATACGACGGTTCATTTTTACATTGTGTACGCGGAAAAGGCGCGCACCTTTGAGATAGCCATAAACGCTGGTGGCAGCAGTGGCCTCGTCGCGGTTGGCCACGTCTAGGCCCGAGAGGTTCCCCACCATGCGTTTGCGGCTGGTGCCCAAAAGCACAGGATAGCCCAAGGCGGCGAGGTCGTCTAGGTGGTGCATGGCGGTGGTATCAAGCTCAAAGCTTTTGGCAAAGCCAATACCAGGGTCTAGGATGATGTTTTCCTTTTGGATGCCACTGGCGAGGGCGTGGTCCACACTTGCTTGGATTTCAGCGAGCCAATCGCTTACAAAATCATTATAGTCGTTGTTGTCTTTGTTGTGCATGATGCACACAGGTACCTTGTAGCGGGCGCAAACCTCTGCCATTTGTGCGTCGTAGCGCAGGCCCCAGATGTCGTTGATCATGTGGGCGCCGTTTTTAAGGGCTTCTTCTGCCACCTCGGCGCGGTAGGTATCAACAGAAAGCGGTGCATCTGTCACCTTGCGCAGGGCGCGAATGATAGGGATGAGACGGGTGCATTCCTCGTCTACAGAAATTTGCGTGTGGCCAGGGCGGGTGGATTCGGCGCCAATGTCGATGATGTCGCAGCCATCGGTAAGCATACCAAGGGCATGGCTAAGGGCAGCTTCGATACTGTTGTAGCGGCCGCCATCTGAAAAGGAATCAGGCGTTACATTTAAAATGCCCATAATAAGGGCATCGTTGCCAGTTAAATTGAAATGCATGGTACTCTCCTTAATAGGTAATGATGTGGTTGCGGCGCGCGTCACTCCAGTAGCATTCTGCTGCAGCCTTGCAGCGGTAGCAAGGGCGCGAAAGAGTATCGGCCATGGCGAGGAGCTCTGAGAGGCTCGCGCTAGCGGCTGTCACAGTCTTGGATTTGTCGCGATGATTGCTGATGGCCTCAAGAATGTCTGCGCTTTGCGCTTCATCGGCACCAATAGCGTGCAAAAAATCACGGGCCAAGGCAACGGAGGCCTCATCGTGGTGCGCATCGTTCGCGCTTCTGCCAATATCGTGCAAGAGGGCGGCAAGATAGATGGTTTCTCTGGCAAAATCGCGCTCGTTTTCTAAAGAAAGGATGGTCATAATGCGCGCCACATCCAAGGCGTGGTCGAGGCCGTGGCGGCAAAAAAAGCGCGTTTCCTCCTTTTTTTCGAGGGCATCCATGGCTCTTGCAAAGCCCTCGTGCTTGAGGAGGGCCGCTACAAGGGGCATCACTTAATCATCGCTAGCACTGTTTGAGCGAGCGCCTCATCGTCTTCAAATTCGCCACGGCGAGCAATGGTCATGGTTTTGGTACCAGGTTTTTTCACGCCGCGCATACTCATGCACATGTGCTCAGCCTCCATAACAACCATGGCGCCGCGTGCGTCGAGCTCGGTCATAATGTCATCGGCAATTTGGCTGGTCATTTGTTCTTGCAGCTGCAATCGGCGGGCATAGACTTCCACAGTGCGGCCGAGTTTGCTAAGCCCCACAACCTTGTGGCGTGGCAAATAGGCAATATGCACCACGCCAAAGAATGGCAGGAGATGGTGCTCGCAGAGGGAATGGAAATAAATGTCCTTTTCAAGCAAAAACTCAGAATGAGGCACGTCAAATTGCTTGCTCAAATGCTCGCTGGCGTCTTGGTCCATGCCAGAAAGAAGCTCTGCATACATCTTGGCGCAGCGCTTTGGCGTTTCCACCAAGCCTTCGCGTGTTGGGTCCTCGCCAATGGCTACGAGGAGGTCGTAAATGGCTTGTTCAGCCTTTTCAATATCTACCATCTTAGTTGTTCCTTTCAATATGAGCTAAAGCTTGTCTTGTGGCTTCAAGATGAGAAAGAGAGCCGCAGACAATCAAGATATCGTCTTTTTTGAGGTGCGTAGTGGCCGCCTCCAGGGCTTGGTTGTACTCGTCATAAACGCTTATGGCGTCCCTATCCATCACGCCCTCTGCCAAGGCCTCTAGGGTCTCGGGGCTAGAGGAGCGTTCATTGTGGATGCTTGTGAGGGTGAGGTGGGCGCAAACAGGTGCAAGCTCTGTGAGAATGCCGCGCGCGTCCTTATCTGAAAAAATGTGCACAAGCATATCGACCTTTTTTTCGGGGAACCATTCTCCCACCGTTTCGCGCAGGGCGCGCGCTGCCTGTGGGTTGTGGGCACCATCTAAAATAATCACCGGATCTCTTTGAACGACCTCAAAGCGCCCTGGCCAACGCACCCTATCGAGGCCCTTTTGCACATTTTCGGGGCTTAAATCAAAGCCCAAGTCCTTGAGCGCATCCACAGCAAAGAGGATGAGGGCCAGGTTATGGCGCTGATGTACACCAATGAGGGGATAGTGATAGCTTGCGCCCTTATAGCGCAGGGTTTGGCCGTCTAGGTCAAAGCGTTCAAGGGTGAGGTCGCTAAGAGAAGAAAAACGGATAGGAGCTTCCATCTTTTGTGCAGTCTCACGGAGTACATCGTTGACGCTAGGCACATTGTCATAGGCCACCAAAGGGACGCCATGCTTGATGATGCCGGCCTTTTCGGCAGCAATTTCTTCGATGGTATCGCCTAAAAAGGCTGTGTGGTCCATGCCAATAGCCGTAATCACCGTAAGAATAGGCTTTTCCACCACGTTGGTGGCATCGAGGCGTCCGCCAAGGCCTGTTTCCTGCAAGAAAATTTCAGCGCCAGCGTCTAGGGCAATGAGTACCGCCATGGCCAGCTCCATTTCAAAAATCGTTGGGTGTGGATGGCCCTCAGCAACAATCTCAAGGCAAACTGCCTCCGTTTTTTCAAAGGCACGGGTAAAAGCCGCCTCACTGCAAGGCACAAGGCCTACGCGAAAACGGTCGAGATAGGTCGTGACCTCAGGCGAGGTGTAGCTCGCCGTAAGGTAGCCTGCGGCATCCAAAATGGTCGCGAGGGCAGTCACCGTGGAGCCCTTGCCGTTGGTGCCAGCCACATGAATGATTTTTAGCCTGCGCTCAGGACGGCCCAAGGCCTCCATAAGGCGCGTGATAGAACCAAGACCGTACACAGAGCCCAGGGTCTTGTAGCCATCCAATGTTTTTAATGCTTCATCAAATGTCATAATGCCTCCAAAATAAAAAAACACTTCCCCACCGAGGAAGTGCGATCATGGGAGCGTCCGGTGTATCGCAGCAGCTTGCTTTCGTTCAACAGCACTCCCTCGTCTGTTGACACTTATCCAATATGGAACGCACAGGGACTAAGATCAGTATAAAGCACACCTTGAAGAAGGCACGCACAGATGTAATAATAAAAGAAAGTCAAAGAAAGGAGCACCATCATGACAGATACCCCAAAAGAGCCTTGCGAAGAAACCACCTGCAAGGAAGATTTGTTCCAAGGCCTCATGTCCCTCCTCGCCCAAGCCGAAGAAGTCGAGCAAGAAGAGGATAATGACTAGTACCTAGTATAGCAGTTTGCACGCGCAAAAACAAAAGAAATTATAGCCACCAGCAAAAAAGCTCACCGTTTACGCCAAACGGTGAGCCTTTGTCCTTTTAGGAAAGCTTAATGAGATGGAATTTCTTTTTGCCCTTACGGATTTTGAGCTGGCCATCCTCAAAGTCGGCGGTGGTGACGTTGTAGCGCGCATCGCTCACAGCCTTTTCGTTTAGGGTGACGCCGCCTTGTTCTACCAAGCGACGGCCTTCGCTGGTGGTAGAGGTGAGGCCCACGTCCTTCAGAAGGGTCAAAAGGCCAATGCCATCGCCCGCAAAATCAGCCTCGCTCATTTCGGTGGTAGGGATGGAGCCTTCTTGACCGCCGCCAGCAAAGAGGGCACGTGCAGCCTTTTGGGCTTCGGCAGCAGCTTCTTCGCCGTGCACGTTCTTGGTCACTTCAAAGGCCAAAACTTCCTTGGCGTGGTTGATTTCTGCACCTTCAAGGTTGGCGAGGCGTTCCACTTCATCCATAGGGAGGAAGGTGAGGAGAGCCAGGCAGTTGCGTACGTCTTTGTCGTCCACATTGCGCCAGTATTGGTAGAAGTCGTAAGGCTTCATCTTTTCAGCGTCGAGCCATACAGCACCGTTGGCTGTCTTGCCCATCTTCTTGCCTTCGCTGTTGGTAAGGAGCTTAAAGGTAAGACCAAAGGCCTCACCTTGATCCACCTTGCGGATGAGTTCCACACCGCCGATGATGTTGCTCCATTGGTCGTTGCCGCCAAGCTCAAGCTTACAGTTGTGGTCGCGGTAGAGGTGCAAGAAGTCGAAGGATTGCATGATCATGTAGTTGAATTCGAGGAAGGTCAGGCCTTGCTCCATGCGGGACTTGTAGCATTCAGCGCTGAGCATACGGTTGACGTTAAAATGTGCACCGTAGTCACGCAAAAATTCAATGTAGTTGAGGTCGCGGAGCCAGTCAGCGTTGTTGAGCATGAGGGCCTTGCCGTCAGAAAAATCCACAAAGCGAGAAGCCTGCTCCTTAAAACGTTCGCAGTTGGCGTCGATTTGTTCCACCGTCATCACGCGGCGCATATCGCTGCGGCCAGAAGGGTCGCCAATCATACCAGTGCCGCCACCGGCAAGGAAGATTGGGCGATGGCCATGCTGTTGCATATGTTGCATAACCATGAATTGAATATAGTGGCCAACGTGCAAAGAGTCAGCCGTTGGGTCAAAGCCAATATAGAAAGTGACCTTCTCTTTGCCAAGAAGCTCGCGGGTTTCATCAGGATGGGTGCATTGTTCGATGTAGCCACGTTCTGTGAGCACATCATAGACATTACGTTCCATTAAATGTATTCCTCCTAAAAATTGTCATTGTCCTTTAATCATAACGAAAACCGCCTCATAAAGCAAACAAAAAAGCATTTTGTCGCGCGCTTTAGATGAGGCAAAAATTCCCCACAACCTGTGATAAAATAAAGCCAAGAAAAAGGAAAATTTTGCAAGGGAAACGCCCAGCAATTTCATATGATATAAAGGGAGGATGAAAGTCACGTACAGGAAAATCTAACTTTTAGGCTCAGCACAGTTACACGCGTACTTTTTTTACATTCACAACCAGACACTGACTGATAAGGGTGGGATAGGGACACAAAAAAGCCGGCGTTCTAGTTTTCTAGAATGAGCCGACTTTAAATATATAAAATTACTTAATAGCAGCTGCTACTTGTGTTGCGAGGTCATCGAGCTGAGCGTATACTTCGTCAGTTGGTTCAAATTGAGCGCGTACGCTTTCGCCTACTTGCTTCAATTTGATGGAGTTGCAACGGTCGTTGAGTTGAGCGCAAGCTTCACCGCTCCAACCAAAGTCACCAAAGGTAGCATATGGACGGCCAGAAGCGCTTACTGCGTCGATAGAGGAAATGGTGTCGAGTACAGGCTTGAGGGCTGCACGGTTTAAGGTTGGGGAACCGAAGAGGAGGCAGCCATCTTCAAGGTGAGCAGCCATTTCAGCAGCGTCAGACTTGATGATGTCAAAGCTAGCTACTTCTACGCCTTGAGCAGTGAGCTTATCTTCAAGGTAAGCAGCCATTTTGCGGGTGTAGCCATAAGCGGATACATAGTAGATGGCAGCGGTCTTGGTGGTCCTTTCTTCTGGGGTGGACCATTCAAGATACTTGGCCTTTGCAGCGGCAATGTCTTCGCCTTGAAGCATTGGGCCGTGGCTTGGGCAAACGGTTTCAACGTCGAGGTCCTTGATGCGATCGAGGGCGCGAAGCACGAACTTGGCAAATGGCCCCATGATGGCATCGTAATACACCTTGAATTCTTTTTCGTAAAGGTTGTGACGATAAGCCTTGTGTGCGTACATGGTAGGTTCTGCATAGTGAGCACCCAAGAAGTCGCAGCTAAAGAGCATCTTGTCTTCGGCGAGGTAGGTCATCATGGTGTCTGGCCAGTGGATGTTAGGGCTTACGCAGAAGGTAAGGGTCTTGCCACCGAGGTCTAGGGTATCGCCGTCTTTTACTGCTACGCGGTTGAATGGAGCGCGAACAATGTTGTCGAGGTTCTTGAGGCAAGCGGCAGTACCGTAAACAACGATATCTGGGTTTTGTTCAAGAAGAAGACGAATAGCGCCAGAGTGGTCTGGTTCGGTGTGGTTGACAACAAGGTAATTGATAGAAGAAAGTGGGGTGATGGCTTCTACATTTTCAACAAAGTTTTGTTCGTAGCCCTTGTGTGCGCCGTCGATGACTGCGATGCCGTTTTCGCCTTTTACAAGGTAAGAGTTGTAGGTGGTACCGTATTCGGTTGCCATGATGATATCGAACACGCGAAGGGATGGGTTGGAAACACCTACATAGTAAACATTGTTAGCAATTTTCATATAAAAAGACTCCTTTACAGATTCGTTGGCTTTGTTACTGACTCTATTCTATCATAATATGACAAAGTTGGGAATATAAAAATGAGGGTTTGTAAAAATATTGCTTATACATGACCAAATGAGTCCGATAAAAAATTTTGCATTATCAGACTATAAAGAACTTTGTGCTTTTTTTAGCAATCTCCACTTGCTAGCATCTTGCGCGTTGGCTATGATTAGCTTAGAAACGATTGTTGAAAGGGGGAAAAGTGGTGAAGGCTACAAAAATTCCAGAAGCGACCATCACCAGGCTCTCGATGTATTCGAGATATTTGACAGATGCTCTAGAACGAGGCGAGAAAAATGTATCATCTGTAGATATTGCTAGAGGTGTACACGGTACGCCGGCGCAGGTGCGCAAGGATTTGGCCTACTTTGGCGATTTTGGTATGCGCGGCGTTGGCTATGATGTGAAGGCCCTCAACAAAACCATCATGGAAATATTGGGGCTCAATCACAAGTGGCACATGATTTTGGTGGGCGCTGGCAATTTGGGCAGCGCGCTGACGCATTATGCAGGCTTTGAAAAGCGTGGCTTTGAAATTTCTGCTGTTTTTGACAACGATGTGGACAAAATTGGTATGCGTCTTAATGGACTGCCGATTATGCCTATCAGCAAGATGTGCGCCTATATTGAAGAGCACGGTGTGGATATTGCGGTGCTTGCGGTACCGGCCGAGGCGGCGCAGGGTGTGGCAGATATGCTTTGCCAAAGCTCCATCAAGGGGATTATGAACTTTTCACCCTCGTCACTGGTGCACTGCGATCAATTAGAAATCCGGCAAATTGATTTGGCCGTGAGCTTAGAAAATCTCAGCTATCGCATTAAAAATAAGGAAGATATGGAGTAAAGCCTTGGGTTTCGCCAAAGGCTTTTCTTTTTAGGAGGATGTATGAATAGAAAACTTATTTTGGCTTCAACCTCACCACGCCGTCAGGAACTGATACAAGAAATCACCACAAATTTTACAGTGTGCGCGCCCTCTCTTGAAGAAGAGGTCTTAGATGAGGCCCTTCCTTTGAATGATGCGTTAGAAAATCTTGCGGCGCAAAAGGCTATGAGTGTGGCCAAAGCACACCCTGCTGCCTTGGTAATTGGTGCAGATACCATTGTAGTCAAGAATGGGCGTGTTTTAGGAAAGCCTAGGGACGCGGACGAGGCAAAGGCCATGCTCCTCATGTTGAGCGGTGCCACTCACGAGGTCATTACGGCGGTGAGCGTGGTTTGCCAAGAAAAAAACCTCGTACTCAAAGGCCATGACACAAGCTATGTGACCTTTAAAGCCTTGAGTGCGGAAGAAATTGAGGCTTACATTAAAACCGGCGAGCCAATGGACAAGGCGGGCAGTTACGGCATTCAAGGTGGAGGCGGTGCTTTTGTGGCCGAGCTTACGGGACCTTTTGACAACGTTGTGGGCCTTCCGGTAGAAAGGCTCAGAGCACTTTTAGAGGAGGCGCAAAATGAGTGAGGAAAAAAAGCCAACGATGAAGGAGCGCCCGAGCGATTTGCAGCCAAGAGAGCGGCTCATAGCCCAGTCGCCACGCGCTTTAAGCACGGCGGAGCTTTTTGCCATTTTGCTCCATACGGGCACCAGCGAAAAGGATGTGCTGAGTCTTTCAAACGATTTGCTGATGGCTGTTGGCGGTTTGGAAGGTATGCTTGACCAAACGGTGGAAAGCCTTTGCCGTGTAAAGGGCGTTGGCCCGGCCAAGGCGGCAACCCTTTTGGCTGCTGTGGAGCTGGCGAGGCGTCTATTGCACCTAGAAAAGAAGCGGGACCAACAGGAGGTGTGCGATGCAGCCTCTGCCGCCAGAGCCTTACGCGCCAATTTGCGTGTGAGCGAGCAGGAGTGCTTTATGGTGCTGCTTTTGGACGTGAAAAACCGCCTTATTGGCAGTCGTGAGCTTTTTGTAGGAACGGTGAACAGCACCAATGTGCATCCTAGAGATATTTTTCGCGAGGCCGTGCGTATGAACGCTGTGTCTGTTATTGTTGGGCACAATCACCCAAGTGGGGATTTGAATCCGAGCAAGGCGGATATTGCTCTCACCAGGCGTCTTTTGGATGCTGGGAAAATCATGGGTATCCCACTTTTGGATCATATTATTGTGGGCGATTTTTTTGAAGAGACCTATTTGAGCTTCAAAGAAGAGAATCTATTGGACGCTACCCTATAAATATCACGGAAATGCTGGTTGGCGCTTGTGAAAAAATATGCAAAAGCCAAAGGAAAAGTTTTTTTTATGGTCATTTTTAGAAAAAAGATGCATAAATGTTAAAAAACACTTATAATATAGGTTACATATCACTCTAAAATGAGCATCTGTAAATAGATGAGGCATTCTGACACACAGATGCCGTGAACCAAACAAGGAGGTAGGACTGTGAAAGAAATCAAAACTATTTTGGTTGCAAACCGCGGTGAAATCGCGATCCGTATTTTCCGTGCATGTAAGGAACTTGGCATTCGTAGTGTTGCAATCTATTCAGAAGAAGACAAAAATTCTCTTTACCGTACTATGGCTGACGAATCCTATCGTGTTGGCAAGGGCAAGACACCTGTTGACGCGTACTTGGATATTTCCGGCATTATTACCCTCGCAAAATCTAAGGGGGTAGACGCCATCCACCCAGGCTATGGCTTCCTTTCTGAAAACGCTGACTTTGCGAAAGCTTGCGAAGAAGCTGGTATTGAATTTATTGGCCCTGACCACAATATGCTCAACGCCTTGGGCGACAAAATCCAATCTAAGAAGGTTGCAATTGAAGTAGGCGTGCCTACCATTCCTGGTGTAGAACGTGCTGCCCTTAACGTAGAAGAAGCAAAGGAATTTGCCAAGGTTTGCGGCTATCCAGTCATCATCAAGGCATCCGCTGGCGGCGGTGGCCGTGGTATGCGTATCGTGCGTGCCGAAGAGGACATGGAAGCAGAATACAACAGCGCTACCAGCGAAGCCAAGAAGGCTTTTGGTATTGCCGACGTGTTCGTTGAAAAATACATCGAAAACCCTAAGCACATCGAAGTGCAAATCTTGGGCGACAAATATGGCAACATTGTTCACCTTTTTGAACGTGACTGCTCCATTCAACGCCGTCATCAAAAGGTCATCGAATTTGCGCCATCCCTCATTTTGAACGACGCGCAACGTGAAGCCATCTGCGAAGACGCTATTAAAATTGCGCAACACGTCAACTACCGCAGTGCTGGTACCGTAGAATTCCTCGTAGACAAAAACGGCGACCACTACTTCATCGAAATGAACCCACGTATTCAGGTAGAACACTGCGTTACCGAACAAATCACCGATATTGACCTTGTGCAAGCGCAAATCCGCGTGGCTCAAGGCTACAAGCTCGATTCTCCTGAAATCAACATCCCTAGCCAAGATGCTATTACCTATCATGGCTATGCCATCCAATGCCGTGTAACTACCGAAGACCCTGCAAACAACTTTGCACCAGACACCGGTACCATCGACGTATACCGTTCTAGCTCCGGCAAGGGCATCCGTCTTGACAGTGGTAACGCTTATGCAGGCGCAAAGATTTCCCCATTCTACGACAGCCTCTTGGTTAAGATTATTGCTTACAACCGCACCTTTGAAGGCACCATCAACAGCGCACTTCGTTGCTTGAACGAAACCAAAATCAAGGGCGTAAAGACCAACATTGGCTTCCTTATCAACGTATTGAACCACGAATCCTTCCGCAAGGGCCAATGCGACACTGGCTTTATTGCACAAACCCCTGAGCTCTTCCAAATCCACAAGGGCGACAACATGGAAGGCAAGATTTTGACCTTCTTAGCCAACAAGGCTGTGAACGAAATCAAGGGCGAAAAGCCAGATTTTGATGAAATTGACGTGCCATGCTTTGACAAGCCACTCCTTCTTCGTGGTACCAAGCAAATGCTTGACGAACAAGGTCCTAAGGCTGTAGCTGATTGGGTACTCGGCCAAGACAAGCTTCTCCTTACCGATACCTCCATGCGTGACGCGCAACAATCCTTGCTCGCTACCCGTATGCGTACCGTAGATATGACCCGTATTGCACCTGCTTATGCAACCGCTGCAAAGGATTTCTTCTCTCTCGAAATGTGGGGCGGCGCTACCTTTGATACCTCCTACCGTTTTTTGAAGGAATCTCCATGGGATCGTCTTGACCAACTCCGTACCGCCATTCCAAATGTATTGTTCCAAATGCTTTTGCGTGGCGCCAATGGCGTAGGCTACAAAAACTATCCAGACAACCTCATTCGTGAATTCGTTCGCGAATCTGCACAAAGCGGTATCGACGTGTTCCGTATCTTTGACTCCCTCAACTGGCTCAAGGCTATGGAAGTATCCATCGACGAAGCTTTGAAGCAAGACAAGATTGTTGAAGGCTGCATCTGCTACACTGGTGACATCACCGATAAGGCACGCAGAAAATACAACCTTGACTACTACATCCAAAAGGCCAAGGAAATCGAAAGCATGGGCTGCCATTTCTTAGGCATCAAGGACATGAGTGCGCTTCTCAAGCCAACTGCTGCTTATGAACTCGTAAGCGCTCTTAAAGAAAACATCGACATTCCAATTCACCTCCACACCCATGACTCTACCGGTAACGGCATTGCTACCCTTCTTATGGCTGCCAATGCTGGCGTTGACGTTGTCGACGTTGCCTTCAATGGTGTGGCAGGTCTTACCAGCCAACCAGGTCTTAACTCCTTGGTTGCTGCACTTACCAACACCAGCCGCGACACTGGCCTTGACCAAGACAAGCTCCAAAAGGTTTCTGACTACTGGGGCGATGTGCGTAAGATTTATGCACCATTCGAATCTGGTCTCCGCAGTGGTTCTGCTGAAATCTACAAGTACGAAATCCCTGGCGGCCAATACTCCAACCTCAAGCCACAGGTTGAAAGCTTCGGCCTAGGCCATAAGTTTGACGATGTGAAGCAAATGTATGCAACTGTTAACGACATGCTCGGCGACATCGTAAAGGTTACCCCATCCTCCAAGGCTGTAGGCGACATGGCCATCTTCATGGTTCAAAACAACCTCACCCCAGAAAACATTGTTGAAAAGGGCAAGAACATGGACTTCCCAGATTCCATCGTTTCTTACTTTGAAGGCATGATGGGCCAACCAGAAGGCGGCTTCCCAGAAGACCTCCAAAAGGTTGTTCTAAAGGAAAAAGAAGCCATCACCTGCCGTCCTGGTGAGCTCCTTGAAGACGAAGACCTCGAAGCTGACAAGGCATACCTCAAGAAGGAATTCGGCATTGACGCTGGTCGCAGAGAAGCTTTGAGCTATGCCCTCTATCCACGTATGTATGAAGAATACTTGAAGGGCCTCAAGACTCAGCCAATTCTTGAAAACATGGACAGCGATCTCTTCTTCTTTGGCCTCAACAAGGGCGAAAGTGGCGATATTGACCTCGAAGAAGGTAAAATCATCAATGTTCGCCTTCTTGAAATCAAGGAGCCAGACGAAGAAGGCAACTCCATTGTGGCCTTTGAAGTGAACGGCAGCTACCGTACCGTTAAGGTTGCCAACGAAGCTGCTGCGAAATCTCTCACCATTGTTCGTAAGCCAATGGCTGACCAAGACAACCCTGCACACGTTGGTGCCAACATCCCTGGTACCGTTATCAAGATTTTGGTGAAGGAAGGCGATGAAATCGCTGAAAACCAACCACTCATGATTCTTGAAGCCATGAAGATGGAAACCAACGTACTCAGCCCACGCGATGGCAAGGTGGCACGTATTCTCGTTGAAGAAGGCGTGCAAGTAGAAGCTGGCGAACTCATTGTAGAGCTTGATGTTTAATTAGACTTTCCGCATGGGAACGGCTGCCTAAGGCTGTTCCCATGTTTTTTTATTGGGGAGGTGACCTTGTGGAACTCATCGAAAAGATTTTTAAACCGCTCCTTACCCTGGCGGCTTTTGTCTGGCTTGTTTTGGCCGCTACCCAAACCCTTAATACCAATCAGCTCTTGATTTATATGGGGGTATTGAGTATTCTAATGGGTATAAGAAATTTGCTGATTTTAAACGTGAGCGCAAAAACGAAGGCGTATCACGAAAAAATCCAAAATTATGTGGATCGTTACGGCAAGCACGATGGCCTTATTCGTTATGCGGTGATGCTTATTGGCGCCTATTTGGTCCTCGGCGTGATTTTGATTGTTGTTAGTGTATAATTTATAAAGGGGAGACATGATAATGAAAACTTGGAAGTTTCGTTCTTCTTCTCATGCCTCCGCACGTTCTTTGGCTGACGCCATGAACCTTCCATTGCCCTTGGCGCGCATTCTTGTGAGCCGCGGCTTTGGCAATGAGGAGGCGGCGTCGGCCTTTTTGTATGCTTCTTTAGATGAGCTCAGCGGGCCCTACCGTCTGCTGAATATGGGCGTGGCGGTAGAAGGCATTGAAGAGGCCTTAAAGCAAAAGAAGAAGATTGTGGTTTATGGCGACTATGATGTGGATGGCATTTGCGCCGTGACGCTTTTGCACGAGGTCTTTGCATGGTTTGGCGTGGATGTGGCCACTTATATTCCGAGCCGTTTTAAGGAAGGCTATGGCCTCAATGGCATTGCCCTAGAAAAGCTCCACAGCGAAGGCTATGAGCTGGTGATTACCGTGGACAACGGGATTGCAGCCAAGGATTTGGTGGAGGCGTACCAAAAAAAGGGCATGGATTTTATTGTGACCGACCACCACTCCCTGCCAGAAGCCTTGCCGACGTGCACCATTGTGAACCCGCTTTTGTGTGAGATGCCTGAAGAGCCTTTTTATCGCCTTTGTGGTACCGGTGTGGCTTATATGTTGGCCATGGCCATGCTGATTCGCCTAAAGCCTGAGGCCTACGACGAATGGCATCGTCGCAAGCTCCTAGACCTTGTCGCCTTGGCCACGGTGGCCGATATGGTTCCTCTTTTAAACGACAACCGTATTCTTGTGCGTGAGGGGCTTAGGGTTATCAATGCATCGCCTAGAGCCGGCCTGCGTGCCCTTATAGAGCTCACCTGTGGCGATAAGGACATTTTTGCGAGTGATATTGCCTATCGCTTGGCGCCGTGTGTGAACGCCTGCGGCCGCCTTGACCGCACAGACCTCGCTGTGGCCCTCTTCCGTTACGATCAAGAGGACGAAGGCACTCTCACCCTTTTGGCCACTGAGGTGCGCGATACCAACAGCGAACGTAAGGACATTGAGCGCGAGATGACAAAGGAGGCCATTGCATGCTTTGAGGACTACACAGGCAAGATGATGTCGGCGGTGGCCTTTGGCGAGGATTGGCACCCTGGCGTTATCGGCGTCACGGCTGCAAGACTTGTGGAGCATTTTCACGTGCCGTCCATTGTTTTTACGGCCGCCGGCAGTGGCGATGAGGCGCTCCTTTCGGGCTCTGCACGTTCTGTGAAGGGCTTTGATTTGTTTGGAAACCTAAGCCTCCTAAAGGATTACCTTGTGCGCTTTGGTGGTCACAAAATGGCGGCAGGGCTGACCATTAAAAGAGAAAACCTTGCGGCTTTTACTGAAGCCTTTAACGAAGCGTGTAGCCATTTTGAGGAGGCCATCGACCAAGATGAGCTTTGGATTGACGATGTGCTGCGCTTAGACGAGGCCACTGAGGAGCTAGAAAAGGCCATGCGCCTGATGGAGCCTTGTGGCTTTGACAACACAGAGCCTCTTTTTGCCCTAGAGCACCAGGGTCACTTTGAGCACCATGCCATTGGCCATGACGGCGATCACCTGCGCCTAAGCTTTCCAACAAAGGATGGCGGTGCGCTTCAGGCCATTGCCTTCCGTAAGGGCGATTATGAATTTTTGAATAAGCGCCGCTATGATTTTGCCTTTCATTTGGGCGAAAACTGCTTCCGTGGGCTCTGCCGTTTACAGCTCAATGTGACAGACATTGCCCCGTCCTGGCAGGCAGAGGAACGCGCTGAGCTCGCAAGTGTGATGCGCCACGGCGAAACCTACGCCGAAAGCGAACTGGGTGGCCTTTGTGATAAGCCTTTCTTTTATACAAAAATTCGTGGCGTGAGCTACGCCAACCGTCAGGATTTAATCACAAGCCTCAAAGTAGGCGACGCCATTACCCTCTTGCGCGAGGCCAACAATCCAGCCGATAAAAATGCTGTGGCCTGCCTCACAAAGGATGGCGGCACCGTGGGCTATTTGTCACGCGCCATTGCGGCTCAGCTGGCGCCTATGATGGATTTGGGTGCGCACTACGCTGCTGAGGTTTGCGGCCTCACTGGCGGCGAGGCGCAAAACCATGGCGTGAATTTATTGGTGCACAACCTAAGCCATAGGGAAAGCAACCAAAGTCAGATGGCGAGCAAGGAGACCCTCGCGTCCCTCGATACCGATGCCCTTTTGGCCATCTTGACCGACGCCATCATTGGTGACGAGGAGCCAAACGAGATTCAAATCCAGGCCGTGCGCGCCCTTTTGGACCACAAGGACACAGCCGTTGTGATGCCTACAGGACGCGGCAAGTCCCTCATTTATCAATTGGCAGCCGGCGTCTTTGCCCTGCGCGACAAAAAGCTCACGGTGGTGATTTCTCCCCTCAAGGCCCTCATTAACGATCAATATCTTTCACTTACAGACCATCTTGCGCCCTTGGGCTTGCGCATCTATAAGGGCAATGGTGATTTGAGCCAAAAGGAGCGCGAAGCGCTTTTGGCCAAGCTAGAAGCGGGTGAGGTGGACCTCCTGCTCGCTACGCCAGAATTTTTCGTGCGTCACCGCGCGCTCTTTTTGGCCCAAAAGGAACGCCTTGGGATGATTGTCCTAGACGAGGCCCATCACGCCCTCGACAAGCGCGTGGCCTATAGAGCCTTGCGTCAGCTCAAGCCAAGCTTTGAGGAGAGCGTGTGGCTCTACCTCACAGCCACCGTTCCTCAGGCACAATCTGATGCATTTGCACAATTAATTTCTGGCGCAGCTCTTTATATTGATGAGCATATCCGCTATAATTTACATATTACAGATGGTCGGCACAGCGACCAAAAGCTGGTCTATCTCTACAGACTTTTCATGCATCCAGAGAAAACCATCTGTTACGTCAACAGTCGCAAGCAGGCCTTTGCTTTGGCCAGACGCCTAAGAGAAATCCTTCCTTATGAGCTGCGCGCCCTTGTGGGCTACTATCACGGTGGCCTGCCACAGGCTTCGCGCCATGCCATTGAGGAGGCTTTTAAAGAAGGCGAGCTGCGCTTGCTCTTTGCCACCACTGCTTTTGGCGAGGGCATCAATATCAGCGACATTCGCCATGTGGTGCTCTATCATCCGTGCTTCTCCCTAGAAGCCTTCAACCAGCTCGCTGGTCGCAGCGGACGCGATGGAGAGGATGCGCAGGTGCATCTCTTGTATGCAGAACGTGATTTTGCCCTCAACGAGATGATTGTTTCGGGGCGCGGACCATCGCGCGAACGCCTTGGGATGATGTATCAGCTTATCATGCGTTATGCAAAAACCGAAGGTTACGACCTTAGCATGAACGAAGAAGCCTTCTACGAAACTCTGCAGGGCCTCAAGGAAGGCACCACGAAAAACCAATGGCGCTTGGCACTGACGATTTTTGAGGAGCTGGATTTTTTAAAGACAAAAAAAGTTGACGAAGACCTAGAAGTGCATATAGAACAAAATCCAGCCAAAAGGGACCTTGGCGAATCGCCAAGCTACCTCGAAGGCACAAGCGAGCAGACAGCCCTTGAACAGTTCAAGCAGGTGGCCTTCTCCAAAGACCTT
This sequence comes from uncultured Peptococcaceae bacterium, assembly GCA_934229395.1. Lineage (GTDB taxonomy): Bacteria > Bacillota > Peptococcia > Peptococcales > Peptococcaceae > UMGS1590. The sequence goes on from CAKQDL010000007.1 coordinate 17,335, forward strand.
GCAGCGCTGGAAAATATCATACGCAAGGCCTTGGTGCCTGCGCATTGGCAAAATGGGAGGTGATGGTATGAGTCATCAAGTTGGATACGAGGATTTAATGAAGGTTGTTCGCGCAAACAACCCAAACGCAGACGCTGTATTGATTGAAGAGGCCTACGAATACGCACGTGCTCTTCACGAAGGACAATACCGAAAATCTGGCGAGCCGTACATCATTCACCCAGTGAGTGTGGCTATTATTTTGGCCGACCTTGGCATGGATGACAACGCCATTGTAGCTGGGCTCTTGCATGACGTGGTGGAAGATACCGATTGCAGCAGTCTAGACCTTGAACGCAAATTCAACAAGGAAGTCGCCTTTTTGGTAGAAGGGGTGACAAAGCTTGATAAAATTCAATGCAATTCCAAGGAAGAGCGACAGCTTGAAAGCTACCGCAAAATGTTCATCGCTATGGCGCAGGACGTGCGCGTTATCATCATCAAGCTCGCCGACCGTGTGCACAATATGCGCACCATGAGCTTCCAATCTCCAGAAAAACAAAAGAGCATTGCCCGCGAAACCTTAGAAATTTATTCACCATTGGCCGACCGTTTGGGTATTATTCGCCTCAAATGGGAGCTGGAAGATTTATCGCTGCGCTACTTAGAGCCAGAAATCTATTATGATTTGGTAGAGCGCATTTCCATGAAGCGCCAAGAGCGCTTGGAATACATCGACGAGGTTATTCGCGATTTAAAAATAGAAATGAACGCCGTCCATCTCAATTACGAAATTGCCGGACGTCCAAAGCATTTTTACAGCATTTACCGCAAGATGGTCACCAAGCACAAGGAGCTCGATGAAATCTATGATTTGATTGCCATTCGTGTGCTCGTGAACACCGTGCAGGATTGCTATGTGGTCCTAGGCCTTGTGCACTCCTTGTGGAAGCCCGTGCCAGGGCGCATTAAGGACTATATTGCTATGCCAAAGGCCAATTTGTACCAATCTCTGCACACCACCGTTATTGGCCCACGTGGCGAACGCTTCGAAATTCAAATTCGTACCTTCGAAATGCACCAAATTGCCGAATACGGGGTTGCAGCCCATTGGCTGTACAAGCAAAACGGCGGCAGCGAGCAAACAACCGACGCCAACCAGCTCGATTGGCTGCAAAAGCTCAAGGAGCTGCAGCAAGACAGCGTGGACAGCAAGGAATTTTTGGACAACATCAAGCTCGAGCTCTTTAGCGATACCGTCTTTGTCTTTTCTCCGGCGAGCGAGGTTTACGAATTGCCAACAGGCTCCACGCCTTTGGACTTTGCTTACCGTGTGCATACAGAAATTGGCAACCAGTGCGTAGGTGCCAAGGTCAATGGCAAGATTGTGCCGTTTGATTACTGCTTGCAAACAGGCGACACCGTAGAAATTTTGCGCTCCAAAAACAGCCGTGGGCCAAACAGCAACTGGATCAAGCTGGTTAAAACGCCACAGGCCAAAAACAAAATCCGCGCGTGGCTCAAGAAAAACAAGCGCGAGGAAAACCTCAAGCAGGGCCGCGACACCTTCGAGCGTTATGTAAAAAACCATCACAGCGCAGCAGAGCCTGTGCTTTTAAACGCCGACAACCTCAACCGTATGTGCAACAAGCTAGGCTATAAATCGGTTGAGGACCTTTATGTAGGCATTGGCGTTGGCGGCGTGAGCCCGATGGTCATCGTCAACCGCATGAAGGAAGAATTCAAAAAAGACATTGCCGATTTGGCGCCTCAAGAAGAGGAAACAAACGAAAACGAAATGACGGCCACCAGCCGCAAGCAGCATAAGAAAAACATTGGCGGCATCACCATCCATGGCCTTGATGATGTGGGTGTGAAGTTTGCCAACTGCTGTAAGCCAGTGCCAGGCGACCCAATCGTGGGCTATATCACTCGCGGCAGCGGCATCACCGTCCACCATCAGGAATGCAAAAACATCCAAAGCCTCAGTGAGCAAGACAAAGAGCGCCTCATAGAAGTCAATTGGGAAGGCTTTGAAAACAGCCTCTACGAGGTGCAAATTTTTGTAGAGGCCCTAGATCGACCAAAAATCACCCCAGATGTTATGGCCCTCATCAACGACAGCCACGTGCACATTGTGTCCATCACCTCCCGCGTAAAGGAACACATGGCACTGATGGAAATTACTGTAGAAGTCAGCGATTTGACAGAGCTCAACATCGTTATGGAAAAAATCAACGCAATCCCAGACGTCTTTACCGTCCACAGGGATTAGAAGGAGCAAGGAATGAGAGCAGTTGTACAGCGTGTAAAGGAAGCAAGCGTGCGTGTTGATGGTGAGGTTGTTGGCGCCATTGGCCAGGGTTATCTTGTGTTTTTGGGCGTGACCCACGAGGACAGCGAAAAGGATGCCAAATATTTGGCCGATAAAATTGCCGGCTTGCGCATTTTTGAGGACGAAAACGACAAGATGAATCTCTCCATCAAGGACAAGGGCGGCGAGATTTTGAGCGTTTCCCAGTTCACTCTTTTTGGTGATTGCAGAAATGGCCGCCGTCCATCCTTTACCGAAGCCGCTGGCGCCGAAAAGGGCCGGGCCCTGTATGAAGCCTTTAACCAATACCTCAGGGACAACGCCCTCTCTGTGGCCACCGGCCAATTTCAAGCCCACATGGACGTGTCGCTAATGAACGATGGCCCTGTGACCATGCTCCTAGATTCCACCAAAGCGTTTTAGAAAGAGAGCAAAGTATGAAGCTAATTACCTTGGTCGTTGGACCACTTGAAGAAAATTGCTACATTGCCTATGACGAAGACAGCCTAGAGGCCATGATTATTGACCCAGGCTCAGAAGCCGACCGCATTGCAAGCACCATTGACGAAAAAGGCTTGGTGCCAAAATGTATCATCAACACCCACGCCCATTGGGACCACATTGGCGCCGTTAAGGCCCTAAAGGAACGTTACAACATTCCTTTTTATCTCCACGAAGACGACGCCGAATGGCTCGAAGAACCACTGGCCAGCATCTTTGGCAAAAGCGCGGCCGAGGGCCTTACTGTGGAGCGCTGGCTCAAGCATGGCGATGAGTTCCGCCTAGGCTTAAGGCCTGTGCGCATCATCCACACACCAGGCCACACCAAGGGCGGCTGCGTGGTATGGTTTATGAACGACGACATCGCCCTAACCGGTGACACCCTCTTTAAGGGCACCGTGGGCCGCACCGATTTTCCAGGCGGCAGCTATCCAGAAATCTTAAAGAGCCTACAAGAACGCCTTGTGCCGCTAGGCGATGAGTGTGAGGTATACCCCGGTCACGGACCAAAAAGCGTTATGAGCTGGGAACGTGCCCACAATCCCTATATGCGTTATGAAGCCTAGTGTTGACAAAGGCGCGCGTTATAGCTAAAATTTTGATGTATACACTAGAAATTCTAAAAAGGTTCGTTGCGGAAGCGGCGAATCTTTTCATTGTAAACGGAGGCCGAAACTATGCTTACAACCAAACCGAGAGGCACCAACGATTTTCTACCAGGTGAGGTAGAAAAATGGCAGTATCTCGAGGGCCTGATTCACGAGCTTTTTGCAAAATACAATTACAAAGAAATCCGCACCCCAATTTTTGAGCACACAGAGCTTTTCTTGCGCAGTGTTGGTGAAACCTCCGACATTGTATCCAAGGAAATGTACTCCTTCGAGGACAAGGGCTTGCGCAATGTGACCCTTCGCCCAGAAGGCACCGCTGGCACCGTGCGTGCCTTTGTAGAAAACAAGCTGTTTTCTCAATCCCTTCCTGTGAAGCTCTTCTACATTGGGCCAATGTTCCGCTATGACCAACCACAGGCTGGCCGTTATCGTCAGTTTCATCAATTTGGCTGCGAAGTTTTAGGCAGCGCAGAACCAATTGTGGATGCAGAGGTTATTAGCTTTGCGGTGGATTTATTCACCAATCTTGGTCTTGAAAGCCTCAGCGTGCTTATTAACACCGTTGGCTGTGACCATTGCCGTCCAAAATACCAAGAAGCCCTCAAGGCCTACTTTGGTCAATACAAGGACGAGCTCTGCCCAACCTGTCTTGAACGCCTGGAAAAGAACCCACTCCGCGTCCTCGACTGCAAGGAAGAGGGCTGCAAGCGCGTGGCAGCAAATGCGCCAACCACCCTTGACTATGCGTGCGACGATTGCAAGAGCCATTTTGAAAAGGTCTGCGCTTATCTCGAAAGCGTTGGCGTGAAGTATCAAGTGGACACCAGCCTTGTGCGTGGCCTTGACTACTACACCCAAACCGCCTTCGAAGTGGTGATGAACAAGGTAGGCAGCCAGCAAAACGCCATTTGTGGCGGCGGCCGCTACAACAAGCTCGTTAGCCAAGTAGGCGGCGAGGACATTCCAGGGATGGGCTTTGCGGCCGGCATGGAACGCGTTCTCTTGACCGTTGCCCAAGAAGGCATCCAGCTTCCAGTAGAAACCAACGTAGATTGCTACGTGGCACCGCTCGGCGAAGCGGCCAAGGTGCCATGCTTCGAGCTTACCCACAAGCTCCGCGCAGCCGGCCTTCGTGTAGAAACCGACTATCTTTCTAAGAGCGTCAAAGCACAAATGAAAACCGCCGATAAGGCAGGTGCAAGCTTTGTTGTGATTGTAGGCGATGATGAAATCACCAGAGGCGTGGCCACCATTCGCAACATGAAGGAAAGCACGCAGGAAAATGTACCATTTGAAGAAGTACTTGATTATATAAAGCGAGGTAAATAATGCTACCACTAAAAAGAACCCATTATTGCACAGACTTGTCCCTAGACAACGTTGATCAAGAAGTTATTGTTACCGGTTGGGTGCAAAAGCGCCGCGACCATGGTGGCGTTATCTTCGTTGACCTTCGCGACCGCAGCGGCCTTGTTCAGGTTACCTTTAACCCTGAGCTCTGCGATGCTGAAGTTTTTGCCAAAGCAGAAGTCGTTCGCAGCGAATTCGTTTTGGGCATCAAGGGCAAGGTGCGCCCACGTCCAGAAGGCATGGAAAACGACAAGCTCAAAACCGGCTCCATCGACGTTATTGCGTCCGAGCTCATTATCTACAACAGCGCCAAGACCCCTCCATACGCTCTTGTTGACGACTGCGATGTAGATGAAAACATCCGCCTCAAGTATCGTTACCTCGACCTTCGCCGTCCAATCATGCAACGCAACATGGAAATGCGCCACAAGGCCCTAAAAAGCGTGCGTGATTACCTCGACCAACGCGAATTCTGGGAAATTGAAACCCCAATTCTTATGAAGAGCACCCCAGAAGGCGCACGTGACTTCCTCGTGCCTAGCCGCGTCAACGAAGGCTCCTTCTATGCCCTTCCACAATCCCCACAACAATACAAGCAGCTTCTTATGGTAAGCGGCATGGAAAAATATTTCCAAATCGCACGCTGCTTCCGCGATGAAGACCTTCGTGCAGACCGTCAACCAGAATTTACCCAGCTCGACTTAGAAATGAGCTTTGTAGACGAAGATGAGGTTATGGAACTCACCGAAGGCATGGTTGCCCACGCCTTTAAGGAAGTCCTCGGCGTAGACGTGCCGCTACCACTCAAGCGTATGACCTATGCAGAAGCCATGAGCCGTTATGGCTCCGACAAGCCAGACACCCGTTTTGGCCTTGAGCTCATTGAGCTCAGCGATGTGGTTCGCGGCTGCGGCTTCAAAGTCTTTGACGGCGCGCTTGAAAGCGGCGGTACCGTTAAGGCCCTCAATGCAAAGGGCATGAGCGACCTCAGCCGTCGTGAGCTCGATGCTTTGGGCAAATATGTAGCCATCTATGGCGCAAAGGGCTTGGCTTACTTTGTAATGCAAGAAGACGGCAGCATCAAGTCTCCAATCACCAAGTTCTTGCAGGATGACATGGTTCAAGCCATCTGCAAGGCCACCGATGCAGAAGTTGGCGACGTTATCTTCTTTGGTGCCGACACCCACAAGATTGTTAACGATAGCCTTGGTCACCTTCGTCTTGAGCTCGCTCGCAAGCGCAACCTCATTGACGAAGACAAGTTCAACTTCCTTTGGGTAACAGAATTCCCACTCTTCGAATGGAGCGAAGAAGAAAAACGCTTCACTGCGATGCACCACCCATTCACCGCACCATTCACCGAAGACTTGGAAAAATACGGCGACGACCTCGGCAAAATCCGTTCCCGCGCTTACGACATCGTTCTTAACGGCGTAGAGCTCGGCGGCGGCAGCATCCGTATCCACGACCGTGAGCTCCAAGAAAAGATGTTTGACCTCTTGGGCCTCAGCGAAGACGTATACCGCGAACGCTTCAGCATGCTCCTCGATGCCTTCGAATATGGTGCACCACCACACGGCGGCTTGGCCATCGGTATCGACCGTATGCTCATGCTCATGGCAAAGCGCGACACCATCCGCGACGTGATTGCCTTCCCTAAAACCCAAAACGCTGCCGACCTCATGGCAGAAGCGCCATCTCCAGTCGATCGCAAGCAATTGCGTGAGCTCCACATCAAGGTGGATATCAAAGACAAAAAGAAGGACGCAGAACAAGAATAATACTACAAACGCTCGCCAAAATTGGCGGGCGTTTTTTCGCGCAAAGATAGGCGCAAAGGGCTTTACAAGCTGGCGAAAATTATGGTATAGTTTGTGTAAAGAATCATCCTGCTAAGCACGTAAGTGCTCGTGACTCGTTTTGTTCCAACACCTTTTAAATAGGGCGCTGACTCTTCACTCGTGGCATTGCATCTTCATTTTATGTTGATACAGAAAGCGCGTGAGAAGCACCCACCTGCTTAAGCAGGTTCAAAACATCACACTCTTACGGCTATGCGGGGCTCTTTACAAATGATGCGACGGATTTTGTCTGTCGCTTTTTTTGTACCCTCATTGGGTACAAATGTTGACAACAGGCGGCTTTCTTTGTATCATATTCGTAGTTTAATGCTTTAATAGCTAAAAGAACTCAGCCAGAAATAGGCTGAACCATAAGGATATCGAAAAGAGGACAGCCATGTTCAAACCAAACATAGAAAACGAAATGATTGATGGACTCTTTGAAGCGTTGTCCGTTGTACAAACGCGCGAAGAATACTATCGTTTCTTTGAGGATATTTGCACTGTAGGCGAGCTGACAGCCATTGCCCAGCGCCTGGAGGTGGCAAAAATGCTCAACGATGAGCAAACCTATACCCATATTGCTGAAAAAACTGGCGCCAGCACCGCCACCATCAGCCGCGTCAAAAAATGTCTCAACTATGGCTCCGATGGCTACAAGCTGGTCCTTGAACGATTAAACGAACAAAAAGGTGAGTGAACAAATGAAATACATCAGCACACGCAACAATTCCCAAAAGGTCGACGCAGCACAGGCAGTTGTTAATGGCATGGTGCCAGAAGGCGGCCTCTATGTGCCAGAAGTCATCCCAACACTGAGCAAAGAAGACATTGCAGCGCTTAAGGACTTGAGCTATCAAGATCTCGCTAAAAAAATCCTTGGTCTCTATCTTGAAGATTTTAGTGCAGAAGAAATTGCCCACATTGTAGAGAGCGCCTACAACGCCGAAAGCTTTGACGACGAAGCCATCGTGCCAGTGAAAAAAATCAAAGAAGGTCTCTATGTTCTCGAGCTTTGGCACGGCCCAACAGCAGCCTTTAAGGACATGGCCCTCCAGCTTTTGCCACACCTTCTCGTGACCAGCATGAAAAAGGTTGGCGTAGATAAGAAGGTCGTCATCTTGGTAGCCACCTCCGGCGATACCGGCAAGGCGGCCCTCGAAGGCTTTAAGGACGTACCAGGTACCGCCATCATCACCTTCTATCCAAACGGTGGCGTGAGCGAAGTGCAAGAGCTTCAAATGCTCACCACAGGTGGCAGCAACACCTCCATGTTTGCCGTAGAAGGCAACTTCGACGATTGCCAACGCGCCGTAAAGGAAGCCTTTGCCAACGAAGACCTCCTCAAAAAGGTCGATGCAGCTGGCGCACAATTCTCCTCTGCAAACTCCATCAACTGGGGCAGACTACTTCCACAAATTGTTTACTATTTCTCAGCCTATATGCAGCTCGCACGCAAGGGCGATATTGTCATGGGCGATACCATCGACTTCACCGTGCCAACCGGTAACTTTGGCAACATCCTAGCTGGCTGGTTTGCACGCGAAATGGGCCTTCCTGTGGGCAAGCTCGTTTGCGCCTCCAACGCCAACGATGTCTTGGACGAGTTCATCCAAACCGGTCTTTATAATGCCAAGCGCCCATTCCTCAAGACTAAGAGCCCATCTATGGACATCTTGGTGTCCTCCAACCTCGAACGCTTCATTTACTTTATGAGCGAACGCAACGGCGAAGAAGTGGCCAAGGATATGGCTGCCCTTTCTGCCGACGGTCAGTACAAAATCACCGACGAAGAATTTAAGCGTATGCGAGAAGTGCTCAAGAGCGGCAGCGCAGACGATATGGCTACTCTAGACATCATCGGCCAAATTTACAAGGAAAGCGGCTACCTCTTAGATACCCACACCGCCATTGCCGTAGGCGTGGCAGAACGTGAAGCAGAAGGCCGCGCGATGGTTGTCGACTCCACCGCCAACCCATACAAATTTGTTGGTGCCGTTTGGCAGGGTGTAACAGGTGACGCGCCACAAGAAAGTGACCTCAAGCTCCTCACCACCCTCAGCGAAAAAACCGGCGAACCAATCCACCGTGCCCTCGCAAACCTTACCGAAAAAGAAAAATGCGAACGCACCGTCATCACCGTCGCAGACATCAACGACGTGATTCTAAAAACCATCCAAGGCTAAGCAGTGGTTCAAGGGGACGAACGGGAAATAGCAGTTTTGAAAAATACGTATATGCAATAGAATAAGCCTTCTACCTCTCAGAGGGGGAAGGTGTCACCGGGTCGCGATTTTTGGCCCGGTGACGGATGAGGGAGTGATTTTAAGCGAAGGTGACTGCTAGCGCATCGCTTGCTAACGCTCGCACTCTCCTCATCCGTCATTTTCTGCGCTTTTGCTTTGAAAATGCCACCTTCTCCCCTCCAAAGAAGAGGAGAAGGCTTTTTTTATTTGCGTACGTAGTTGCTATTTCTCGCTCGTCCCCTTTTTTAATTGAGCCTGCGAAAATGCTAGGGTATAATATAAGAACTTGGGAGGTGTGCGATGGGTTTTGAGAATGTCTGTGAGGCTGTATTTTTAAAAAGGCGCAATCGGTTTATTGCTGAGGTGGAGATAGATGGACGGATTGAGGCGGCACATGTGGCCAACACGGGGCGCATGGCGGAGCTTTTGCTGCCTGGCGTGCCGGCCTTGGTGCGGCGGGCTGAAAACCAAAATAGAAAAACGGCGTGGGATTTGTTGGCTGTAAAAAAAGATGGGCGCTGGGTGTGCTTGCAGGCCAGGTGGGCCAACGATTTTTTTGCCGCTTGGCTCGCCGAAAAACGCATTGCAGGCTTTGAAAATGCCACGACCATTCGCAAAGAATACAAGATTGGCGGTAGCCGCTTTGATTTTATGATAGAATGTGAGGGAGAGAAGTGGCTCATTGAGGTCAAAAGCGTGAACTTTGTTACAGCGGGCCACGCCCTCTTTCCCGATGCACCCACAGAGCGCGGCCGCCGTCATGTAGAGGAGCTTTTATCCTTACGCAGTGAGGGCTATAAGGTGGGTGTGGTTTTTGTGACCATGGGGCAGGATGTGGTCGATGTAAGTTTTAACGAAAAAAACGATCCGGCCTTTGCGGCCGCCATGCGCCGCGCCCTTGACGAAAAAATATATGTGCACGCCTTTAGTGCGCGCATTGAACCGCCACAGGTTCTTTTTAACGGTGAACGTCCTATAATATAAAGGAGCAAACAATGGAAGTCTATGCATTGGTTGGTGCCAGCGGCACTGGCAAGAGCCATCACGCCACCGATTTGGCCGATGAGCTGCAAATTAACTATATTATTGACGATGGGCTGCTTATTCATAACGGCAAAAAGCTGGCTGGTGTTTCGGCCAAAAGTGAGCCCACGATGGTGGCTGCCGTCAAACGTGCCATCTTTTTGGATCAGGAACACGCGAGCAACGTTAAAACAGCCTTGAACATTTATCACGTGAAAAAGCTGCTTATTTTGGGCACTTCTGAGCACATGATTGACCGCATTGTTGGTGCCCTAGGGCTTCCTGCTGTGAAGCAAATCATCTATATTCAAGATGTGGCCACAGAAGAAGAAATTACCACCGCCAAGGAAATGCGCAAGGAAGGCAAGCACGTGATTCCACTGCCGGTGGTGGAGGTCAGAAAGGATTTGCCAACGGCGTGGATAGCGCCTGTGATGGGTCTCTTTAAGCGCAAGAAAAAGGATGAGGAAGCGCGTGTGAACGAAAAAAGCATTGTGCGTCCAGCTTTTTCTCAATTGGGCAAGGTGGTCATATCCGAAAACGTCTTTATTGAGCTCACACGCAAGGTGGCTGAAAGACAGGCCATTTTTGGCCCTAATCCGCGCATCACTGTGCGCATGAGCGACCTGGGCGCCACCATTCAAATGGAAAGCCGCGTGAAATATGGCGTGGCGATTCAGCGCGATGTGATGGCCTTCCAAAAAAATTTGAGCGAGGAAGTTGAAAAAACCACAGGCATACCAGTGCGCACCATCGACGTGCGCTTGTCTGGGGTTATGCAATAATGGAGAATGGAATGGATACAAAGTTTTTGAATTGGTTTCTCTCTGGCGGCTCTGTGGCCATGCCAAAGCGTATGCTGGCCTATATTGAGCCCTTGGGCCTAAGCTTTGAGGAGCTGGGAGAAATTGTTTACCTCATGTCCCTAGAGGGACGCGTGCGCGGCGGCGACAAAATGGGAAAAACAGCCGCTCAGGATTTGGTGGCCAAGCGCTACATCACCTACAATCCCGACACTGGCGATTTTTCTCTAAAGCCCCTTTTTGACCGTATGCTCCAAGGCAGCACCGCCCAAGAAGAAGCCGCGGCTTCAGGCAATGCAGAAAAGGAAAAAAACGTTGATGTCCTAGTTAACGTTGTTAAGCGCTACGAAAAGGAAAAGGGCATCATTCTTTCGCCCAAGGTCAGAGGCGATTTGAGCGAGGTGATTTTGCGCTACGGCTGGGACAGCGATTTGACCTATCTTATTTACGATTATTACTATAGCCGTCAAAGACAGCATTATAACTTTCTTTCCTTTGCACAAATGGCGTACAATGCTGGCGTGAACGACCGTGCATCCTTAAAAAGCTTCATCCTAAGCCTTGATTACGAGGTCACCAAGGTGCGCGAAATCCTGCGTCTTTTGGGCAAACGCAATGCGCCGAGCGAGGCCCAGCGCGCGCTCTATAACAAATGGAGCAAGGAGTGGGGATTCAGCCAGGAAATGATTATTATGGCCACCACAGACACCGCCGGCGCTGACAACCCGAGCATGAATTACCTAGACTCCATCTTGGCCAGCTGGCATACCATGGGTATCACCCAGCCTAGTCAGGTAGAGGCGCTGCGTGCCAAGAAAAAAGGCGCACGCATTACAAGAAAACGCAACGACAACCGCTATGTGAGCAAGGAAGGTCCACGCGACTTTTCTAGTAGGGAGGAATGATTGTGGCACAATGGGAATCAAAACGCGAAGCCAAAAAGCAGGAATGCGACGCCCGCGTGGCCAAGCTTCATGCCATGCATCCAGATTTGGCAGAGGCTGACCGCAAGCTACGTATGCACGCCCTAGGCTGCATCAAAAAAAGCATCAAGGGCGGACCAAAGGGCTTGGATGAGGCCGATAAGATTTATCAAAGCCTCTTGCAGGAGCGCGACACCATTTTGGCCCGCTATGGCCTTACACCAGCTGTGTACGAGCCTGTGTGGGATTGCCCTCTTTGCGAGGACCGCGGCTATATTCGCCCAGGGGTGCCTTGTACCTGTCAGCTCAGAGAAAAACGCGAGGCCACCTATTTGGCCAGCGGCTTGCCAGAAAAATACCGAAACAAAACCTTTGACAATTTCCGCACCGACGTCTACACAGACCCTTACGACATGGAAAAGAAGCTTGCACGCATCGCGCGCTTTATCATGGGCCTTGCAGAAGGCAGACCCATGGGTAACCTTGTGTTGCGTGGCTATGTAGGCCGTGGCAAAACCCATCTTTCGGCCGCCATTGCCAATGCCTGCATCGAGCGCAATCTCACCGTGGTCTATCGCCGCGTGGATGATCTTTTGGACCTCATCCGTCTGTGCAAGTTTGAGCGTGGACAAGACAGCGAAGAAACAAGACGCACCTACGAGCTCCTTTTTAACAGCGATCTGCTCATCCTAGACGATTTCGGCGCCGAGCCAAAAACCGAGTTCGCCCTAGATGAGCTCACGCGCCTCATAGAAGAGCGTAACTTGCGCAACAAATCCTGGGTCATCAACACCAATTTGGAATACAACGACATCGAAAAAATCTACGATCCACGCCTAATGGAGCGCATCGACGAAAAGGCCACAGTCTTTCGCCTAGAAGCTCCAGAAAGCCTCCGCCGCGAAGAAGCGCGCCGCTCGCTGGACGTAGAGCTCATATAAAACGAGGAACAGCCAACGCGGCTGTTCCTTTTTCATGAGATTGTTTAACCATGCCTTCATTGACCCGTGGGGGGATATTTGCTAAAATAAAGTGACCATGCTTTTAAAGTAGGTGCCTATGCGCATTTTTGTGCTGGGCTGCTGATTTTTGTAAAAAAAATTTTGTTGAGGTGAAGAATATGCCAGGATTGGTATTATTGGGAGCACAATGGGGCGACGAAGGTAAGGGTAAAATTACCGATTATCTCGCAGAACGCGCAGATTACGTGGTCCGTTATCAAGGCGGCAACAACGCTGGCCATACTGTAGTTGTAAACGGGGAAGAATTTAAGCTCCGTCTCATTCCATCTGGGATTATTTCTGGTCATGCTGAATGTGTAATTGCAAATGGTGTTGTTGTAGACTTAAAGGTTCTCATTAAGGAAATGGAATATTTAAAGGCAAAGGGTGTGGACGTGAGCCGACTAAAAATCAGCGACCGTTGTCATCTCATCATGCCTTATCACATTACCCAAGATGAATGTGAAGAAGCTGCCAAGGGCGACCAAAAAATTGGTACCACCAAAAACGGCATTGGCCCTTGCTATATGGACAAGTGCGCCCGCATTGGTATCCGCATGGGCGACATCACTGATCCAGACTACTTTATGACCCGCCTTGAAAATGCTGTGAAGATTAAAAACAACATGCTCGGCAAGCTCTACGGCGTAGAACCATTTGACGCAAAGGCCATTGCAGACGAATACCTGGCCCTTGCTGCACGAATCAAGGATCAAATTTGCGACACCTCCTACCTCTTGGACGAAGCCCTAAAGGCTGGCAAGAAGGTTTGCTTTGAAGGGGCACAAGGTACCCTTTTGGACATCGACCACGGTACCTATCCATTTGTTACCTCTTCCAACCCTAACTCCGGTGCTGCTTGCGTAGGCGCTGGTATTGGTCCACAAAACATCGACAACGTTCTCGGGATTATTAAGAGCTACACCACTCGCGTTGGTGCTGGCCCATTCCCAACAGAACAGGAAAACGAAATTGGTCACGAGCTCCAAAAGCGTGGCTTTGAATTTGGTACCGTTACTGGCCGTACCCGTCGCTGCGGTTGGATGGACTTGGCGCTTGTAAACTACTCCATCCGTTTGAACGGCATCAATGGCCTTGCACTTATGAAGCTCGATATCTTGGACACCTTCCCAGAAATCAAAATCTGCACAGGCTACAAGCTCAACGGCGAAGAAATCAAGTACTTCCCAGGCCGCTTGGATGACCTCGAAAAGGTAGAACCAATTTATGAAAGCGTTGAAGGCTGGATGGAAGACACCACCTCCTGCACCACCTTTGATGCTCTCCCAGAAAAGGCAAAGGCCTTTATTGCACGCGTTGAAGCCATCACTGGCGTAGACGTGAAGATTGTTGCCGTTGGTCCTGGCCGCGAACAAACCATCATTCGCCAAGACATTATTTAAAGGCAACATCAATGTCAAAACAAAAATCGTTTTTTAAGGGCGCGCTCATCTTAACCCTCGCAGGCGTATTGGGTAAAATGCTCGGCGCCCTTTATCGTATTCCTTTTAACCGCATTGTTGGCGAAGAGGGGGCGGCGCTTTATGGCTTGAGCTATTCGCTCTACTCCATTTTGTTTGCCCTTTCTACTGCAGGGATTCCTTTGGCTGTGTCCAAAATGGTTGCTGTATATGAGGAACGACGCGAAAGTGGCGAAAGCCTGCGCCTTATTCGCGCGGCCTTTATGCTTTTGGCAAGCATTGGGGTTTTGGTAGGACTTTTCGTCTTTTTCCGAGCCGATTGGATTGCTCAAACCCTCTTTAACGAGCCAAAGGCGGCCTTGAGCCTCAAGGCTCTTTCTCCGGCCATGCTCTTTAGCTGTCTCATGGCGGTACTCCGTGGCTACTTCCAAGGCCATCAGCGCATGGTTCCTACAGCCATTTCACAAATTTTGGAGCAGTTTTTCCGTGTTGGCACCATCTTTATTGCCATCTTTCTCCTGGCCTCAAAGCCTCTTGAGATGATTGTGGCGGGTGCTAGCTTTGGTTCTGCGGTAGGCGGTATGGTGAGCTTTGCCTTCTTGGCGTGCTTCTTCTTGCTGTATTGCAAAAAAGAGCATCCACACAACGAAGGTAGCCAGATCAAGCAAGAAAGCACAGCGGCTATGATGAAGCAGCTGGTGTTTTACGCTGTGCCAATTTCTATTGGCGCCTTGGTTTTGCCGATTATGCAATTTATTGATTCCTCTATGGACATCGCGTGCCTAGAGGCAAGTGGCATGGGGCACCAAGAGGCTCTCATCCAATACGGCTATTTGGCTTCCTACGCCATGCCAATCATCAATTTACCGTTTATTATTACCACGGCGGTATCTGCAAGCCTTGTGCCAACGGTTGCCAACCTTATGGAGCAAAAGGACGTGGCAGGCGTGAATCACAACATTCGCACCTCGTTGCTTTTGACCATTCTCCTTATGATGCCAGCTGCAGCTGGTTTGGCCACCTTGGGCACACCGATTAGCGATTTGCTTTACGACAAGGCTACCGCTGGTCCGGCCCTTTCCTATGTGGCCTTTACTGTTTTGGCCGTGGGCATTTATCAGGTATCCTCCGGCGCCCTCCAAGGCTTGGGCCATGTGATGGTGCCAATGTCTAGCCTTATTATGGGTGCCGTTATAAAGGGCATCTTAAACTATGTGCTCTTAACCATGCCAGGGGCCGATATTCGTAACGCTGCCCTAGCGACTGTCATTGGCTTTTCCTTTGCAGCCCTTCACAATTTGTTCCAGCTCGGGCGCATTGTGGGTAAGCAATGGTTCAACGCCAAGCAGATGGTTCTAAAGCCTGTTTTAGCCACAGCTGCGATGGCTGCGTGCGTGCTGCTTATTAAAAACGTCTTGTCTGGCGCTCTTGTGGTGACAGCCATTGGCATTGTGGTAGGGGTTGTGAGCTACTTTGTGGTCATCTTTGCCGTTGGTGGCATCGACAAGGACACCCTCGAAAAGGTGCCAAAAATTGGGCCAAAGCTTGCACGCAAGTTTGGCGGAAAATAATAATCAAGCGCTTCTTCGGAGGCGCTTTTTCTATGAGGTGATGGTATGAAAGATAAAGAAACAAAGCTCGATGAGCTGGTGGCTGTCATAAGGCGTCTGCGCGCGCCAGATGGCTGCGATTGGGATCGGGTGCAAAGTATGGAGAGTATGCGCAAGCATCTCCTAGAAGAGGCCTACGAGGCTTGTGACGCCATTGATAGACGGGATATGGTTAATCTCAAGGAAGAGCTTGGAGATGTGCTTTTTCAGGTGATTTTCCTCTCAGAAATCGCCCGTGAGGAGGGACACTTCGATTTGGAGGCGGTGGCTGGTGCTGAAAAGAAAAAAATGGTGAACCGCCATCCCCATATTTTTGCAGGAGCTAATGCAGCAAGCTTAGATTGGGAGGCCCTAAAGGCTCGAGAAAAAACCAGAGAGGCGCAGGCGCCGGCGGTGCCGCGAGCGCTGCCTGGCCTCCTGCGCCTCTCTAAGCTCGCTAAAAAGCTCAAAAAAGCGGGCTTCGATGAAGCGGCGATTCTAAAAATGTGCGCGAGCGAAAAACAGCGACAGCTTTTGGCGTGGCTCTTTGCGGTGGAGAAAGAAAAAATAAACGCCGAAGAAGAGGCCAGCACCCTCTGTCTTATTTTGGAAAAACATCTAGAAGAAGTAACAGAGTGCTAAAAAAATAGAAAAAATATACAAATATTGGTCAAAAAACTGTTAAAATAGGCATTTTCCGCTTTTAATGTGGTAAATCATGTGGTAAAATGCAAGCAAGCTATGGAGATTCATCCAAAGAAACACATAAGTTTAGGGAGGAAAAATCATTGAATAAATCCGAATTAGTAGCAAGCGTTGCAGAACAATCTGGTCTTACCAAGAAGGACGCAGAAAAGGCAGTAAACGCTGTATTTGAAGCTATCACCGAAACCCTCGTTTCTGGTGAAAAAGTTCAATTAGTTGGCTTTGGTACCTTCGAAGTAAGAGACCGCAAGGAACGTCAAGGTCAAAACCCACAAACCAAGCAACCAATCATCATTCCAGCAACCAAGGTTCCAGCATTCAAGGCTGGTAAGGGTCTTAAGGACGCCGTTGTTGGCAAATAATTAAAGCCTTATAGATTTTAAAAGCCTTCTCTCCTAGTGAGGGAGGGCTTTCGTTGTATGTTGACTTGCATTTAGAAAGGAGACACCATGCGTGTAGATAAATTTTTGAAGGTCAGCCGCATCATCAAGCGCCGCACTGTGGCCAAGGATGTGTGCGATGGCGGCAAGGTAAAAATCAATGGCCGTGTGGCCAAGGCCGGCACTGATGTGGCCATAGGCGATGAGCTAGAAATTCAATTTGGCGAAAAGCTCTTCCGCGCCCGCATCAAGGAAGTGCGCGAAACTGTGCCGGCAAAAGAAGCCGACAGTCTCTACGAGGTGCTCTAAGGGGCAAAGACTTGCACGGGCAAAAGAAAAATCGTATAATATAAAAATGCTCAAAAGTTACGAAAGCGAGGTGAATTCATGTCCAACAAAAAAACACCCTTTACGCAAAAGAAAGAAAGCCAACCTTCCATCCTAAAGGAGGAAGCGCCTCAAAAGAAAAGTTGGACCCAAATCCTCATTTTTGTGCTGCTTATATATACAAGTATGTCCTTTATGCACGGTTGTTTTTCCATCCTCGATTTAAAGGCGCAGGAAAATGAAGTCATGGCCCAAACCATCAAAGCCGAGCAAAAGCAAAAGGAATTAGAAAACGAGGTTTCTTATTTGCAAACAGAGGAGGCCATTGAAAAAGCAGCGCGCAACGATCTTCACATGGTCAAGCCGGGAGAAATTCTCCTAGTGCAGCGTGATAAAGAGGCTGCCGAGAAAAAAGCAGCTGAAGAGGCCGCAAAGGCAGCAGAGGAGGCCAAGGGCGGCAATGTGCTGGCTGTGGGAAATACAGAGAGCGCGAGCCAAACAGACACGACAGCATCTGCGACCACGCAGGCGCAGGGCGAGAACAGTCAAGCCACTACAGCAGATACCACCCAATCGGCAGAGACTGCAGCCTCTGAGCAAGCGGCGACCACCCAAACAGAGCAGGCAACCACCACAGAGAGCGCTGCTGGCTAAGTGTGTGGGGGATTTCGCTTGACAGAGTTTGGAGGCAATCGGTATAATGTGTTATGTTATGAATTTTCGATATTTTAGGAGGCAAGCATAAGTATGTCCATCGGAGTAGGGCAGATTTTATCTGGTAAAGTTACTGGCATCACCAATTTTGGTGCCTTTGTTGAATTGGAAACTGGCGAAACGGGTTTGGTTCACATTTCTGAGGTTGCAGATACCTTTGTAAAGGATATCAACGAACACCTCACCAATGGCGACGAAGTAAAGGTAAAAATCCTCAGCATCAACGACAACGGCAAAATTGGTTTGTCTATTAAGCAGGCGAAAGAACGCAAGAAACCACAAAAGCCTTCCCAAAGCTTTGAAGATAAAGTTGCGCGTTTCATGAAGGATAGTGACGAAAAGTTGGCTTCCTACAACAAAAATATGAATGCGAAACGCCGTAGTGGCAATCGTTATTAATGATGATAAGGGCCGTTGCATTGCAACGGCTCTATTTATATACGCATTTTGAAGTAAAATGAGAAAGAAGCGATAGTATGAAAACAGGTGTTATTGACATTGGTTCCAACAGCGTGCGTATGGCGTGGGTAGAAACGCCCCTTTGCTATGGCGCGCTCCCGCACGAGTCCTTGCGCTATTCCCGCTTGGCTGAAGGTGCCACCCAAACAGGCGTGTTGAGCGAGGCAGCCGTTTTACGCACTGCCGACGCCATCTTGTCTCTTTTGGACGAGGCTGAGGAAAATGGTGCAGAAATTAAGCGCATCAGCGCCACCTCTGCCCTGCGCGAGGCCCAAAACCGTGATGTTGCCAAGACCATGCTCGAAGAAAAAATTGGCCACGATATCACCATTTTGGATGGGCGCGAAGAAGCGCGCTACAGCTACAAGGGTGCTACCTATGGCCTGCCAAGCCAAGGCCGCACCTTGCTCGTTTTGGATGTTGGCGGTGGCTCCAGTGAGCTTTGCTGGGGTCAGGAAGAGGGGCAAAGCGTATCTGTGCCTGTAGGGGCTGTGCGATTAAAGGAAAACGCTGAGTTAATTGGTAATCTCTCCCAAGCCTTGCGCCCACTCACCCAAAAGGCACCGAAGGGCAGCGGCGTGGCCCTTGTGGGTGTTGGCGGCACCCTGACCACTATGGCAGCCCTTTATGAAGGGATGCAAGACTACGACGCGCGTATGATTCACCAAATGAGCTACGGCTACGAAGGCATTGAGCAAATCAACAACATTTTAAAGGATATGCCAATGGAAAAACGCCTCGAATTTCCATCCCTTGCCAGCGGTCGCGCCGATATCATTACCCAAGGCCTCGATATTGCCCTTGAGGTGATGCGCGAGCTGCGCGCCGAAATCATTACAGTGAGCACCACCGATTTGCTGTGGGGCCAGTTGACAGAGCTCATCGATGCATAGGGTTAAAGCCTTTTTGGCCCAGACCTTGAGCGCCGGTGAATGTGTTTTGGCGGCAGTGTCGGGCGGTGCCGATTCCATGGCCATGCTCGATGTGCTGGACGCCTGCCGCGAGGAAGTGGGCTATACCCTTGAGGTGGTGCACATTCATCACCATTTGCGCGCCGAATCTGACGCCGAATGGCGCTTTGTTGAAGAAGCGTGCAAGGCGCGAGCCCTGCCCTTCCACGGCGTGCATATCGATGTAAAGGCTTACGCCAAAAAAGAAGGCCTAAGCATGGAAGCTGCCGCCCACACCCTGCGCTACGAAGCTCTCTATAGGGTGTTAGACGAAGTGAACGGCGATTATTTGGCACTGGCCCACCATGCCAACGACCGCGCCGAAACGCTCCTTATGAATATGCTGCGCGGCAGCGGCATCCAAGGCCTCTGTGCCATGCCGCAAAAAAGGGACCCAGTGATTCGCCCTCTCCTAGCGCTTGCGCGCAGCGACATCGAAGCCTATTGCGCCGACAAGGATTTGGCCTACGTGACCGATGCGAGCAATTTTGACACCACCATTGCGCGCAACCGCATTCGCCATGAGCTCTTACCTGTGCTAGAGAGCTACAACCCAGCCGTTGTTGAGGCCTTGGGACGCTTGGCCCTTTCGGCCGAAGAGGACAACGCCTATATACGCGAGGAGGCGCAAAAGCTTCGTGCAGAAAGTCTGTTTATAGAGGCGGCTAGCTGGTTGCTTTTTGACCGCGCCAAGCTTTTAAATCGTCACCATACCCTTATAAAAAAACTCGTGCGCGCCTGTGTGCAGGAAGTGGCGCGAGGCCGTTCGCCGCTGCGTTTTGAGCAAGCAGAGCAGGCTTGCACGATGATAGAAGCTGGCAAGGGCCATTTGGACATTGGCCAAGGCCTTGTAATAGAGGCCACAAGGCGCTATGTGTTTATAGGCCGCACCCCACAGGGCGCGTGGACAAAAAAGGCCAATGCTTGGCATCATCAAGACCTAGACGGCCATTTTGAAGCTGCAAGCGATCATCTTGCGGTGCGCACCTACCAAGCCGGCGACACCCTTCGCCAAAAAAATCTCGGCCGCAAGAGCCTAAAAAAGATTTTTCAAGAGCGCGCCCTGCCGCCCATTTTGCGAAGTGTGTGGCCAGTGGTTATAGATACCAAAACTAAAGATGTTCTATGGCTGCCTTTTCTTGCACAAACGGAGCATCTAGGGTATCATTATAGTATTAGTCATTCAGAGGCTAAAGCGGTGTTTAAAATTGGGAAAAGCACGGCTTCTATAAAATCATAAACAAATAGGAGGATCTATGAAGAACTCAGCGTGGAAAAGTTTTGCGATTTATCTCGTGATTTTCCTCATGTTCTTTTCTATGATTGAATTTTTCGGCGCAAGCGGAACCACTCAGGAAGAAGCGCGCGTGTACGGTGAAAACTACACCGAATTCATGGAAAACGTGGACAAAGGGAAAATCAAATCCGTTACCATCACTACTTACGACAACTACCAAGAAATTTCTGGCGTGACAACCAACGATAAGGTTTTCAAAATGCCAATTTCAAAAAATGACGACAACCTCACCCAAAAGCTTGTCGATCAAGGCGTAGATGTTACCCAAGCCGAAACCCCAGAGCCATCTGCTCTTATGTCGCTTTTGGGCTCTCTCTTGCCAGTGCTCCTGCTCTTTGGGCTTTTCTTCTTCTTTATGAACCAAACCCAAGGCGGCGGTGGCAAAATGGCATCCTTTGGCAAAACCAAGGCCAAGATGACGGTGGACGACAAAAACCGCGTCACCTTCAAGGACGTGGCCGGGGCTGACGAAGTCAAGGAAGAATTGGCCGAAGTGGTCGACTTCCTCAAAACACCGCAAAAATTCAAGGCCATTGGCGCCAAGATTCCAAAGGGCGTGCTTCTCTTTGGCCCTCCAGGGACAGGTAAAACCCTTCTCGCACGTGCCGTAGCAGGCGAAGCCGGCGTGCCATTTTTCTCCATCAGTGGTTCCGACTTTGTAGAAATGTTTGTCGGCGTTGGTGCCAGCCGTGTGCGTGACCTTTTTGAACAAGCCAAGAAAAACAGCCCAGCCATCATCTTTATTGATGAAATCGACGCCGTAGGCCGTCAACGTGGCGCCGGTGTAGGTGGCGGTCACGACGAACGCGAACAAACATTGAACCAGCTCCTCGTAGAAATGGATGGCTTTGATGCCAACGAAGGCATCATCATTATTGCAGCCACCAACCGTCCAGACATCTTGGACCCAGCGCTCCTGCGTCCAGGCCGCTTTGACCGTCAGGTCACTGTGGGCCGTCCAGACGTGCGTGGTCGTGAGGACATCCTCAAAGTGCATACCAAAAACAAACCACTCTCTGCAGAGGTCGACCTCGCTGTGATTGCCAAGCAAACAGCCGGCTTCACCGGTGCCGATTTGGCCAACCTTGTCAACGAAGCCGCCCTTTTGGCGGCGCGCGAAGGCATGAGTAAAATCAGCCAAGAGGATTTGGAAAAATCCATCGAACGCGTTATTGCAGGTCCGGAAAAGAAAAACCGTGCCCAAATTAGCCCAGCAGAGCTCAAGCTCGTGAGCTATCACGAAGCCGGCCACGCCGTGATTGGTCACTATCTCTCAGGATGTGACCCTATCCATAAGGTATCCATTGTGCCACGTGGCAGCGCAGGCGGCTACACCATGAGCCTTCCTGTAGAAGACCGCAACTACATGACCCGCACCCACCTCTTGCACGAAGTCACCATGATGCTCGGTGGCCGTGTGGCCGAAGAAATTGTCTTAGGTGAAATCTCCACAGGCGCCTCCAACGACATTGAACGCGCCTCCAACACCATCCGTCAAATGGTGACCCGTTGGGGCATGAGTGACGAGCTCGGTACCATCGCCTTTGGCGAAGACCAAGAGCAAGTCTTCCTTGGTCGCGATATTGGCCACAGCCGCAACTACTCCGAAGCCATTGCCTTCGCCATCGACAAGGAAGTCAAGCGCCTTATGGACGAATGCCACAACCACGCCCGCGCCCTCCTCACAGAGCACCGCGACAAGCTCGATGCCGTGGCTAATGCCCTAAAGGAACGCGAAGTCATCAACGCCTTCGAATTCCAAGGTGTGATGGATGGCAAGGACTTTGACACCATCGACCGTGAACAAGCCGAGCATCTTGCCAAGCTAGAAGCAGAAAAGAAGCGCAAGATTGAAGAAAAGCAGGCCGAAGAAGCCAAGGGTGTAAAAATTAAGAGTACCCCAGAGGATGACACCGGCAGCGAATGGTGGAACCGCATGGATGTAAACAAAGGGCCACAAGACGCCACGCCAGCCCCAGAGCAATACGTGCGCGCCGAAGAACCAAGCGACGCACCAAAGCAAAGCGCAGACGAAACACCAATCGGCCTACCATCCGACAAAGACGAAAAATAAAAAAACGAGCGCCCCTCATAGCGAGCGGCGCTCGTTTTTTGTGCGCAAAAACAAAGATACACAAGAGGTGGCATCTTTGGTAAAATAAAGCTAGAAAGTTTTGCAAAAGGAAAGGAGAATCTACAATGTTGGCAGACAGACAGACAATTAGCCGCTTCTTTTTAACGTTGGCGTTGGCTGTGGCGATGGCCTTTGCGCTCACTTCACCAGCCATGGCAGAGGGGAGCGAGCGCACGGAGGCCTTGGTTATTACAGCAGAAAGCCCAAGCGAGGACAAGCTCGACGCCGAAGGCTGGGCGTGGGATGCGAGCACCCTAACCCTCACCTTGAATGGCGCGAATTTTAACGTCATAAACGCCAACGCCATCACATTGTCTGAGGGCGCAACGGTTGATGTAGCTGGGGATAGCACGGTGAAGACGTCTGCTGACGTTCTTAATGCGGCAAGCATAGTGGCAAGCATAAAAGGCGAAGAAAGTCTTAATGTGAAAGGTGCAGGCAAGCTGATACTCATAGGCAAGAAGGGTTATTCTAAGGGTATTGACAGTGAAAAGGATTTAACAATCACTGGCGCAACCATTGAGGCCAATGTTCAAAGCGATGCCTTGTCTAGTACGGGCACTTTAACCATAGAAAAATCTAAGATTGATGCAACAGGCAGCATTGGCGTTTATGGTAGTAAAATCAATGCATCAGAAAGTGTGCTTAACTGTACGAGTATCAGGTACTATGGTTTAAGATGCGAGTCAGCAACCATTACCAATTGCACGGTAAACATCACAAGTCCGTTTGTTGGTGTGCTGAGCAATAACAATATAGAAATCGCGGATAGCGATTTCAATGTACAAGGTTCTCAGATTGGCCTTCATATTTTAGGAACAATCGCCATCCATGGTGGCACTACCAAAGCGACAAGTGGTTCCCATGCCATCGTTGGCGACAAGATTCTCCTTGATGGCGAAGCGCAGCTTACCGTTAGCGGCTATGGCTATGGCCTTTATGCCCAAGGAAGCGACGAGGGTGATTTTACCGACGCCATTAAGATGGAGGCGGGCAGTACCATGGAAAGCACCTGCAAGAGCGTGGCCTTGGCGGTCGATTATTCTGCCCATCCGGATTTAAGCGACGAAGAAAAAGCTGCGAGCGTAAACCTTCCAGCCGATAGCTTGCCAGAAGGTTATGCGATGAAGCAGGTGGAAGGTGTAACTTTGCTTGTCCTAGCACCAAAGAATTCTAATGTAACAATGGGGGAAGACGACTTCCCAACAGGCGAAGGCGTTGGCGGGCCTATTACGATTGAATACCATGAGCCGCCTATGCCAGAGATTACCTTTAGCGTCCTCACCTTCGACACCAATGGCGGCGAGGCTATGGATAGTGTGCGCAAGGTGAGCGGTGCGCGTGTGGATCTTACTGACTACGTGCCAGTGCGCGAAGGCTACACCTTCCTTGGCTGGTACCTTGATGCCGACTTGAGTGAGGCAGTCAGCAACGTGAAGCTCACTAAAAACATCACCGTCTACGCCGCTTGGGAAGAAAATATCCCGTCTACAGTTGTGCTTCCATTTAGTGATGTGAACGAAGGCGATTGGTTCTATGCACCAGTGGCTTATGTGTACGAAAACGGTCTTATGAATGGCACAAGCGCCACCACCTTTGCGCCAAACGAAGCCACCAGCCGCGGTATGCTTGTAACCATGCTGTGGCGCCTAGAAGGTCAGCCAGCAGCCCAAAAGGCTAGCTTTAGCGATATCAGCGTAGATGACTACTACGCCACCGCTGTGGCCTGGGCCAACGAAAACGGCATTGTGACAGGCGTGGATGAGGCCATCTTCGCGCCAAAGAGCGCCATCACCCGCGAGCAGTTTGCCGCCATCATGTATCGCTACGCCCAGTACAAAGGCATGGATACAAGCGCCCACGCCGACCTAAGTAGCTACACAGACAATACAAGCATCAGCGCCTACGCCCGCGAAGCCTTGAGCTGGGCCAACGCCACAGGCCTTATAAATGGCATGAGCACCACAGAGCTCGCACCACAAGCCCAAGCCACCCGAGCCCAAACAGCAGCTATCCTCTGGAGATGGTGCGAAGACGTGCGCAAGTAAAAATCGAGAGCTTTCCCTTTACGCGAGGGAAAGCTTTTTTAATAGCATCATTTAACCCAGGAAAAATTTTTCTTATAGATAAAAGTTTTTGTGTTGTGGATCCTTGTTTTACTATATAATAATATAAAGTTTTATCCTTTTTAGGAAAGAAACACATAAAGAAAGAAGGTTCGTGCTGTGTATAAAGTAGTAGAATACAAACACCTTGGCGGTGAAACCCATGAATTGGTTGTTGAAGCGCCACAGCTTGCCAAGAAGGCAAAATCTGGTCAGTTTCTGATTGTCCGCATGGACGAAGGCAGCGAACGCATTCCTCTAACGATTGCTGACAACGATCCCGAAAAAGGAACGGTTACTATTGTGATTCAAGCCATTGGCCATTCTACAAAGAAGATTGTGGCCATGCGCGAAGGCGATGCTTTTCAAGACGTGGTGGGACCACTCGGCGTTGCCAGCGAAATTGAAAACTACGGCACTGTTGTGATTGTAGGCGGTGGCGTTGGTATTGCGCCAATTTACCCAATTGCGCGCGACCTCAAAAAAGCGGGCAACCACGTTATTGCCATCATTGGTGCAAAGACCAAGGACCTTCTCTTTTGGGAAGAGAAGATGGCAGAGGCTGTGGACGAAGTGCGCATTGCCACCGATGATGGCTCTGTGGGCCACAAGGGCTTTGTCACCGACCTCCTAAACGAAGCCATGGAAGCAGAAAAGGTCGACATCGTTTGGGCTGTTGGTCCAATGATTATGATGTACAACTGTGTGAAGGCCACCAAGGCCAAGGGTGTGCGCTCTGTGGTGAGCATGAACCCTATCATGATTGATGGCACTGGTATGTGCGGCGGCTGCCGTGTGCGTGTGGGCAACGAAACCAAGTTTGCTTGCGTCGATGGGCCAGAATTTGATGGTGATTTGATTGATTTTGACCTCGCTATGAAGCGTTCCCGCTTTATGCGCGACAAAGAAGCAGAGGCCGTAGAGCACGATCATGCGTGCAACTTGGGCCTTCACGGCGAAAAGGGGGAGTAAAGAATGGCAAGTAAAGCACCTAGACATGAAATGCCTGTGCAGGATGCAAAGGTACGTATCACCAATTTTGACGAAGTAGCCCTAGGCTACAGCCAAGAAACAGCTGTAGAAGAAGCCAAGCGTTGCCTCGGCTGCGCCAAACCACGTTGCGTGGAAGGCTGCCCAGTGCACGTGCGCATTCCGGAATTTATCGCTGCCCTTGCTGAGGGCGATGTAGAAGAAGCAGCTCGTCGCCTCAAGCGTGACACCTCCCTGCCCGCAGTCTGTGGTCGCGTTTGCCCACAAGAAAACCAATGCGAAGGCAATTGTGTATTGGGCATTAAGGGCGAGGCTGTGGCCATTGGCCGCCTAGAACGCTTTGTAGCCGACTGGGAACGTTCCCAAGAAGCCAAGGAAGTAGAAATGGCGCCACGCAATGGCAAAAAAGTAGCCATCATTGGCGCTGGTCCATCAGGCTTGGCTTGTGCCGATGCCTTGGTAAAAATGGGCTACGAGGTAACGGTGTTTGAAGCCCTCCACACCCCAGGTGGCGTGCTTATGTATGGTATTCCAGAATTCCGTTTGCCAAAATCCATCGTGCAGCACGAAATCAACAACATCCGCAAGATGGGCGTTCAGTTTGAAGTCGACGCTATTGTTGGTAAGCTCTACGATTTGGACGATTTGCGTGAGCAAGGCTTCGATGCCTTCTTTGCAGGCACTGGCGCCGGCCTTCCATTCTTTATGAACCTCGAAGGCGAAAACCTCAACGGCATTTATTCTGCCAACGAATTCCTCACCCGCTCCAACCTCATGAAGGCCTACACCTTCCCAAATAACGACACCCCAATCAAGGTTGGCAAGCGCGTGGCTGTTATTGGCGCTGGTAACGTTGCAATGGACGCAGCACGCACCGCTCTTCGCCTTGGCGCAGAAAAGAGCTACATCGTTTACCGCCGCAGCCAAGAAGAAATTCCAGCCCGTGCCGAAGAGCTCGAACACGCCATTGAAGAAGGCGTAGAGCTCAAGCTCCTAAGCTCTCCAATTGCTTACCAAGGTGACGAAAACGACGTGGTCGTTTCTATGACCTTGCAAAAATATGAGCTTGGCGAAGCCGATGCCAGCGGCCGTCGCCGTCCGGTAGCCATTGAAGGTGCAACCGAAGAGATGGCCATCGACACCGTTGTTGTGGCCATTGGCCAGGGGCCAAACCCAATTTTCACCAACTCTGCCGAAGGCCTTGAGCTAGGCAAGCGTGGCAACATTGTGACCAACGAAGTGGGTCAAACCAACATCCCAGATATTTTTGCTGGCGGTGACATCGTAACAGGTGCCGCTACCGTTATCAAAGCCATGGGTGCTGGTAAAGATGCGGCAAAAGCCATTGACGAATATCTCCAAAATAAGTAAAATATAAAAAAACCTCTCTCCTATCGCTCACGTTGGCGATAGGAGAGAGGTCTTTTATTTAATAGCGTTTGCGGCCACCGGCCAAGATGGCGCAGCTTTGGAGGAGCACATCCTCTGTAAAGACATCCATATCTAGCCCAGCAGTGGATTTGCTTTTTACGTCGCTTTCCACAAGATAGCAGTAGCATTTGGCCAAGGCGCGCGCGTCTAGGCGGCGGGCTTGGTTCATAAGCTTCTTTACGTAAAATTCGTGACGCTTGAGCACATTTTTGATATCCCCAAGGCTCATGCCATCGTTTGCCATGGCCTGCACCTCGAGCAAACGGCGTACCGTGTCTAGGAGCTGGCGCAATACGATGATGGACTTGGTGCCCATTAGGAGCACGTCGTGGTAGCTTGCAAGAGCTTCTTGCACCCGGCCTTCACAAAAGGCATCGGTGAGGTTAAATATGGTATGGCTTGGCGTTGGCGTGACAATGGTGGCAATGTCATGATCGGTGATTTCGTTGCGCCCTTCGCTGTCCAAATAGAGGGCCAGCTTATCGAGCTCTGAAGAGAGTGCCATGGTGCCACCTTGAGGCGCCGATTCACCCATCACAAAAAGGGCAGAGGGGCTAAAGCTCAACCCGCGTTTTTTAGCTTCTGCGCGCAGCCATGGCCCCACATCGCGTCCCTTGGGTTCATTGCATTGGCTGGAGGTGGCGCTTACAATGACCTTTTTTAAAAAGGCATTGGGCGCTTCTTCTGTGGTCAGGCGCAAAAGGAGAAGACTATCGGGATTGGGATTGGCACAAAAGGCCAAAAACTCCTTTTCATCCTCGCTCGAAAGAAGACCTTTTTTCTTGGCGCCAGGGAGCAAAAAGGCCGGCTCGCGCACCACAATTGCGCGGCGCTTGGCCATAAAGGGGAGGCTCATTGCAAGCATGAGCACACTTGCCACAGTGGCACCATCGCCATCTAGTTGCTCTAGATTGAAAGGGCGGGTGCCCTCGTCTGGGAGCACCCGCTCTATCATGCGTTCTATATCTGTGTCCATTTTGTGCACGTCGTTGCCATAAAACAAATGCACACCACTAGGAAGGCTCATCGTTTGCCTCCGTTGTGGGATTGACTGTTTTTGTGCTTTATGCGTTGTTCTAAGCCTTGTCGACCTGTGCTAGAGCCAGAGGATGGATGCTTTTGCGCTTGAGGCGCATGAGCACTCGTTGGACGACTAGCAGCTGGACGTTGGCCACTCTTTGGTTGTGCAGGACGCGCGTGCGGCTTGTCGCTTGTGGTATGAGGGCGTTGTGCACTGTGCGTTTCGTGATGACCTTGCGGCTTTTGTGGCTTTTTAACAGGCTTTCTAGGCTTTTGCTTTGGTACAAAGAGCAAGAAGAAGGCCAATACAGCTAGAAGGGCCAATAAGAGAAGAACAATCAAAAGCGTGCTCCAGCTGAAGCCTTTGTCGGCACTGTTTTGCGCTGTGAGCGGCACCTCTGCAACCTTGTCCTCGCCATTATAAATTTGCATGGTCCCAACCTTGTCGCCTTCGTTAATAGGGAGTTTCACGCTATCCAAAACAACAGAGGAGGTATAATTGCCAGCGTCGGTGGCGGCTGTGGTGACCGAATAGCCCTTCGATGCAGCCACGCGCACCGCCTTGTCGGTGTCAAAATTCATGGTTGCCACTGTGGCACCTTTTTTGACGATGGTCGAGGTCGTGGTGTTTTCAAGGGCGTAGTTCAGCGCTGTTTGCATATCGGTATAGGCGGCTGTTTCCTCTTCACAGTCAATCATCACACCAACCACGCTGCGGCCAGATTTGGTCATAGATGCCACAAGGTTGATTGGTTTTTTGCTGTTGAGCTTAATGCC
This sequence comes from uncultured Peptococcaceae bacterium, assembly GCA_934229395.1. GTDB lineage: Bacteria > Bacillota > Peptococcia > Peptococcales > Peptococcaceae > UMGS1590. The sequence continues at coordinate 46,226 of CAKQDL010000007.1, forward strand.
TACGGCGTTGGCCTCTACATCCTGCATGCCGTTGGCATTGGTGACGGTGGTTTCATTCATTTCGCTGTTCCAGTTTAGGTCTGGCTGGATGGCAAGCTCTACATATTTGGAAAGGCTTGCAGCGTGGGCGGCCAAAATGGCCATGTCTTGGGCGGTGGTGGTTTGGTTTTTCGCTGCGCCATAGACAGAGGTAAAGGTGGTGTTTTTCATGCCAAGCTCAGCGGCGCGCGCGTTCATTTCTTCCACAAAGGTTTTGGTGGAGCCACCAATGTGGTAGGCAGCAGCAACAGCGGCATCGTTGGCGTTATAAATAATGATGCCTTCTAATAGCTCAGAAAGGTTGATTTTTTCGCCCTTGCGAAGATAGAGTCTGTTGCCGCTTTGGGCGCCCTCTGGAATTTCTGGCACCGTAACATTGTCATTGAGATTTCCCTCTTCAATGACCAAGACAGCAGTCATCATCTGCACCAAATTGGCCGGATTGACAGCTTCGTCATAATCCTTACCAAAGAGCACTTGCCCTGTTTTACCATCAATAAAAACATAGCTGCCAGCATTCGGGCTCGGTACATCGTCACCTTCCAAAATATCTGCATACATAGCAGTTGGCGCGAAGGTAAAGAGCAGTGACAGCGTAAGTAGTAGTGCCAAACACCTTTTTTTCATAATACGTCCACTCCTTGCGATTGTATTTAAATGAAATAATACTCATAATTAATCATATTATATACAATATTTGAAGGAGTGAAAAGACATGAAACGCTATATTTAAGAAGATATTTAACCATTTTATATAAGCTTGGCGAGAAATTTGCAAGAAAGTCTTGCATTATCATCTGCTATAGAGTAAAATACAATCACTGCTTGGGGGTATGGCGCAGTTGGGAGCGCGTCTGAATGGCATTCAGAAGGTCAGGGGTTCGAATCCCCTTATCTCCACTTTAACCGTTCGTTGTGAACGGTTATTTTTTTGCGCATTTTTGGGGAAAATTTAAATAAAAAAACGCGGCCAAAGCTGGTCGCGTTTTTTTATTGATAAGGCATCAGCCCTTAAAGGCCTTAAAGAGCGCAGTGGTGTCGCAGTTGGCGGCATCTCTGGCCGCTTCGTCAGCGAGGGTTTGATGCTTAGCGTTGTCACCGACTACCTCAGTGTTTACCTTGGCGCTTTGTGGCTTAATTGGCATTTGGCGCTCAGAAAGCGGCACTTTCTTTGGCTTGGCTGGTGCGCTAGGATGAACGGCCGGCTTTGCTTGCGTAGCAGTCTGTGGATGTGCTGGCGCGGCGCTTGCTGTGGCCTTCGCTACACTTGGTGCGCTGAGCGTTTGGCTCGTGCTTTGAAGGGTGGCAAGCTCTTGCGTAAGTTTTTTTGCTTTTTTATAGTTGGCGTAGGTGCGGTACATAAAATGACCCAAAAGAAGGCACACGACCACTTCGGCAATGAGATTGATGCCGTAAAATTCAATGCCAACGAGATAGCCTTGGAAACCTAAAAAATTTAAAACAGCAGCTGCTGCGCATAATACAATAGAAAGGATGATGAGAAAAATACGCATATGGTCTTGTCACTCCTATTGAAATATTATAAAATTAATTGACGTTTTTATTGTACACATTTTAACCATGCATGACAAGTAAAGGAGGAAGACTCATGGAAAAACTGCGCCGAGTAAAAAAAGGGAAGAAGCTTACTGGCGTTTGTGCAGGATTGGCCAAGTCTGTTGGTGTGGACGTGAGTTATATGAGAGCCGCGTGGCTGATTATGGCCTTGGTGCCTCCTTTTAATCACCTTGTGGTCGTGGCAGCCTATGCCCTCTTGTTTTACATTGTGCCCGAAGAGGAGCACGTGGATGCATAAAGAGGCCATTGTGATTTTGGGCCACGGTAGCATTCGCCCAGAGGGGCAGGCGGTTATTTATAAAACCGCCGACAACTATCGCGCCAAGCATCCGAATAAATGTGTGCGCTACGCCTTTGTTGAGGTGGCTTCGCCAAGCCTAGAAGAAGCCATTGCAGAGCTTATTAGCGAGGGCAAGGAAAAAATTACCGTTATGCCGCTCTTTTTGTCCTTTGGTCATCATATCAAAGAAGAGCTGCCAAAGCGTATGGCAAAAATAGCCGCAGAAAACGTCAACGTACAACTTATAACCACCGAGCCCATTGGCGCCGACCCAATACTGTGCGACATTATTGATGCGCGTCTTGCGGCCACCGTGTAAAAAGAAGTGGGACACCTGCAAACATACAGGTGTCAATTTTTTGCGTAAAAGGGGCGCGCTCTATAGCAATGAAAATTTGCAAGGGGATTGCACTTATAAATATTTTTTTGGCAATATACTAGTCACTCTTTAAGCGTTGAAGTCTAGGGGGAAACTCTGCTATAATGAGCACGATATAGTTTGTAAAATGTGAGAATTATGTCAGGAAATCTTGTGCAAAATCTCACAATGATGGAGGAAAGATGTTTAAAAAGCTTCTACAAACCATTTCTTCGGTCCGTGTAGCCGTGATTCTCATTGCCGCTCTTTCGGGTCTTGCCGTGGCAGCAACCATTTACGATTTGCCACAAATGTATCAATCTTTACCGTTTCGCATTTTCGCTGTGGCCTTTTTTGTCAACCTTTTGACCTGTAGCGTGCAGCTGTGGCCAAAGGTATACAAAACACTCAAGCGTAAGGCAAATACCTTGGTTGGCCATACAGCCAGTATGCGCGCATCCTCATTAAACGAAATTGACCTTGAAGCCGCCTTAAAAAAAGCGCATTTTAAGTCAGACGTTTTTGAAGATGAAAATGGTAAGTACATCCTAGCACGCCAAAACGTGCCGTCTTTTTTTGCGCCGCATGTGCTTCATGTGGGACTACTCATCATCCTTGTGGGTGTTTTTGTATCGAGCTTTGCCGTAACAGGCCAGCTTATGCTCTCCCCTGGCGAAAGCCAACCGCTGCCTACTGCTATTACAGAAAAGGCTGGGGAAGGCATTATCACAGTCAGTGATTTTGAAACAGCCTATGATGACAACGGCGCTGTAGAAAATTGGATTACCACCTTTGACTTATCACTCAATGGTGAAGAGATTGCAAAAGACGTGACCACACGCGTTAACCATCCTTTTAAACAAAATGGCCTAAGCATTTATCAAATGGCCTATCGCAACAGCTATGTGGTTCATATTGAAGGCGATGAGGACTTTACAGGCGATTATGCCATTCCTGAGGCCCAACGCTTTCCACTAGGTAACTACACAGTAGATATAGAACCAATGACAGAAGGCGTAGCGCTCTTATACATCTTTGATGAAAACAATGAGCAAATTGCCTCAAAGGCCTTCAAAATTGGTGAAACCATCAATATTGATGACAACCTTTCTATTGAATACATCCAGCCTTTGGATACCACGGTGTTGGAATTTAAATATTCCCACGCCATGCCAATCATTTTCACAGGCTTTATTTTTGCTATGATTGGCTCGCTTTTGTCCCTACTTGGGCGCTACAGTGAAGTGAACGCTTTTGTAGCGAGGGACGGGGAAGTACGCTTGCGCATTGTCAACAAGAGCCCATACCTAAGAAAACGCCAAGAAAAGCTTTTTGGTATCACAAAAGAAAACAAGCAAGGAGACGAGAAATGCTAGAAAGTTTACAGCTTATTTTAATGTGGGCACTGATTAGTGTTTGCACAGGTAGTTTTGTTGTTTATGTATTTTTTCACAATCGTCTCAATGATTTCAAGGGCACCAAGCCTTTGGCCATCCTCTCTGCAACCATTGCAACAGTACTCCTTCTTGTGCGTATCATCGCCACGAAGGGCTTACCTTTTGCAAGTGGGCTTGACTTCGGCTTTTGGCTCAATGCGCTCTTGCTTTTAGGCCTTTGCTTTGCTGTTTTAAAGCTGTCCTTTCCGGTAGCTGGCTGCATTATTTATCCGATTGTTATTGGTATCAGCATTTGGATGACATCCTTTAATCTTGCCCAGCAGCCAGAGGCGCCAGCGCTTCGCAGCTATTGGCTTGATTTTCACGTATCGGCAGCAATTGTTGCCTATGTTGGTTTTATGCTATCTTTTGTTTTTTCTATGATGCTCCTTGTTGGCAAGAAAAAGCATATTGATAAATTGCCTCATGCAGAAACCTTGAGCGAGTGGGCGTATCGCGCCTCCCTCGTTGGCCTCACCTTCCAAACGGTGATGCTCATTACAGGTTCTGTTTGGGCAGAATACGCTTGGGGCTCTTATTGGAGCTGGGACCCTAAAGAAACCTGGGCGCTCATCACTTGGTTTATTTACGCCATTTACCTCCATTTACGTTTGCGCGGATGGAGCGAAACAAAACTTGCCTGGGTAAGCGTTTTGGGCTTTGCCTGCGTTATTTTCACCTTCTTTGGCGTAAGTTACTTGTTGCCAGGCTTGCATAGCTACATTTAATAGTTTGGGGGTTACATTTTGGTATCTCTAAAGAGTGTCTTGCAGGCACACGAACAAGACCTGCTAAACGCTTGGTTCGGGGAAATGCTTCATTCCTACCCAGAAGAATCAAGAAAGTATTTTAAGAAAATCAAGAGCGAATTCACAAATCCTGTGGGCGCTAATTTATATCACAGCCTGGAGAGCTTGTTGCACACACTCTTGTCTGACGCACCCGATGCAGACAAGGTCAATGAAGAAGTCAACATGATTCTCCGTATCAAGGCCGTGCAGGAGGTATTGCCTAGCCAAGCAGTATCTTTTGTACCAGCTTTGAAACAGGTTGTTGAAAGCATTTGTGGCAAGGAGCTTCGTGCCGCTGGCGTGCCGCTTCAAGAGTGGCTCGATTTTTACAGCGACATTGATACTGTTGCACTTTATGCTTTCGACAGTTATAGTGAAAGTCGCGAATTGATTTACAAGATGCGCTTGGATCAAATTAGACAAACAAACGACATCTTGGTCAAGGCCGACCTTTTGGATAAGGCCCTTGATATGAGTGACTTTATGCAATGTAGTAGTTCACTTGACGCTGAGGCAGAGGGTAGTGCGTGCTCTCCTAGTGGTTGCGCGTCCTGCGCCAGCAGCAGCTGTCAGGTCAACATAGAAAAAGGGGTGTAATGAAATGGCAAAACTTCCAAAACCAGCGGAGCTATTGAACATCGATTATAACCCTCCTAAAACTCCTTGGATGGATACACCAGCGGAGTTTAGAGAAGGGATGTACTGCCATGCTGGGAAACCAGAAAGCGCAGAAATCGTTAGTCTCCCAAACGCTCGTGAATGGCGTGTGCCAGATGAAGACTGGAAACTTCCAGACAACTGGCAAACCATCATTCTAGATGGTCTTCGTGACCGTCTCGATCGTTTCCGTTCACTAAAAATCTTCATGGATTGCTGTGTTCGCTGTGGTGCGTGTGCGGACAAGTGTCACTTCTTCTTAGGCAGTGGCGATCCAAAGAACATGCCTGTACTTCGTGCAGAACTCTTGCGTAGTGTATACCGTAAGGAATACACCTTAGCAGGTAAGATTATGGGCAAAATGGTGGGTGCACGTGAGCTCAACGAACAGGTATTGAGAGAATGGTTCTACTACTTCTTCCAATGCTCTGAATGTCGTCGTTGCTCTGTATTCTGTCCATACGGTATTGATACCGCAGAAATCACCATGCTCGCTCGCGAACTCTTGAACCTTGTTGGTCTTAACATTGACTGGGTCATCACTCCAGTTGCCAACTGCTTCTCTAAGGGGAACCACTTGGGCATTCAGCCTCACGGTATCGTAGACAGTTACGACATGATGCTCGATGACATCGAAGACATCACTGGCGTACGTCTTGATTTAACCTATAACCGTAAGGGTGCAGAAATCCTCTATGTACCACCATCAGGGGACATTTTTGCAACACCTGGTAACTACACCTTGATGGGTCAGCTCATGCTCTTCCACGAGCTTGGTCTTGACTACACCGTTAGTACCTTCAACTCCGAAGGTGGTAACTTCGGTCTCTTTACTTCCAACGAAATGATGAAGCGTCTTAACCAAAAGATTTATGCAGAAGCAAAGCGTCTTGGTGTTAAGTTCATCATCGGTGGCGAGTGCGGCCACATGTGGCGTGTTATCAACCAATACATGGATACCATGAATGGTCCTGCAGACTTCCTCGAAGTACCAAAGAGCCCTATCACCGGTACTGTGTTTGAAAATGCACGTTCCACCAAGATGATTCACGTGACTGAATTTACTGCAGATATTATTCGTCATAACAAAATTAAGCTCGATCCATCCAGAAATGCTGGTATTGTGGCAACCTACCACGACTCCTGCAACCCTGCTCGTGCAATGGGCCTTTTGGATGAACCACGCTATATCCTCGATCACTGTGTTGAATGGTACGAAATGCCAGAAGACACCATTCGTGAAAAGACCTTCTGCTGCGGCTCCGGTTCCGGCTTGAACGCAGAAGAAGATATGGAACTTCGTATGCGCGGCGGTTTCCCACGTGCAAACGCAGTGAAGTATGTACAACAGAAGCATGGCGTTAATATGCTCTCTTGCGTATGCGCTATTGACCGTGCAGCATTGCCACCACTTATGAAATACTGGAACCCTGGTGTTGATGTTTGCGGTGTACACGAACTTTTGGGTAATGCATTGGTCATGAAGGGCGAAAAACCAGATAGAACTGAAAACTTGCGCTTTGAACCATTGCAAAACCAAGACGTATAAGGAGGTTGGTGTAAATGCGTAAAAAAACAAATATCGTTGTTGGGGTGTTGGTCTTCTTACTCGTTATGACCTCTCCAATTTGGCTTAACCTTGGTCAAAGCGCTTCTGCTACCGAAGTTAGCCTTGATACTCCAACCATCAATGCGATGGACGAAAAAAAATGCATCTATGACACCGAATACATGCGCGAAAACCACATGGAAATCCTCCATCAATGGAAGGTACAAGTCGTGCGTGACGGTAACCGCACCGTGGTAACTCCAGATGGTCGTGAGTTCGAAATGAGCTTGCAAAACACCTGCCTTGATTGCCACTCTAACTATGAAGAATTCTGCCAAGCTTGCCACGATCAAAATGGCGTAGATCCTAACTGCTGGACTTGCCATACCAATTCTTCCACCAAAGTAACTGGTACTGAAGAAGCAAGCATGGAAATCACTACAGAGGAGGTGGCTAGCTAATGGAAAATATGTCCAGACGTAAATTTCTGAAGCTGGGCGCTCTCTCTGCTGGTCTTGTGACCCTAGCAGGCTGTGCAACCATTCAGAAAACCCCAATCGGTGGCGGCTCTTTTGAAAAGTCCACCAGCGAAGCCAAGGTTGGCAAATGGGGGATGCTCATCGATATGTCTAAGGTAGACGATATTGATGCCATCGCAAAGGCTTGCCACACTGAGCACAACGTGCCTACCATTCCAGACAGCCGTCACGAAGTAAAATGGATTTGGGCAGAACCATTCTCTGCACTCTTCCCTGATATTTCCCACGAAGGCGTTAAGGAAAAATACGCAGACGTACCATTTATTTCTGTCTGCAACCATTGCCGTAAGCCAGTTTGCGTAAAGGTCTGCCCAACACAAGCAACCTTCCAATCTGAAAGCGGTATCACCCTTCAAGATATGCACCGTTGTATTGGTTGCCGTAACTGCATGGCAGCCTGCCCTTATGGCAGCCGTAGCTTCAACTTTGTTGATCCTCGCGAATACCTCACCACTACCAACCCAGCATACCCAACCCGTATGAAGGGCGTTGTTGAAAAGTGTGACTTCTGCTATGACCGCCTCGCAAAGGGTCAAATGCCTGTTTGCGCTGAACAAAGCGAAGGTATTATTGTTGGCGACTTGGATGATGCAAACTCTGAAATCTCTACCCTTATTAGAGAAAACATGACCATCATTCGTGGTGCCAGCTACAGCACAGAACCATGCTGCTACTATAAGGTTTCTTTAGCAGGGGAGGAGGCGTAAACAATGATTGAAAAAACATTTGTCAAACGCAGTGGTCCTAAGTATTGGGCTTGGATGGCTTTCCTCGCTGCACTTATCGTAGTTGGTTTCGCTGCATATATCTATCAGATGACCCAAGGCTTCCAGGTAACTGGGATGAGCCGTGATATCTCCTGGGGTCTCTACATTGGTCACTTGACCTTCTTCGTAGGGGTTGCCGCCGGGGGCGTTATGATTGTATTGCCATACTACTTCCATGATGCGAAAGCTTATGGTCGTATCACTGTAATTGGTGAATTCTTGGCAATTGCTGCAATCATTATGGCGCTTCTCTTCGTTGTTGTTGACGTTGGTGTGCCAACCAAACTCTTTAACGTTTACATTTACTGGACACCAAAGTCCATGCTCTGCTGGGACTCTGTTGTTCTTCCTACCTACCTTATCTTAAACATTGTTGTAGGTTATGAAGTACTCCAAGCAGAAAACAAGGGCCTTCACTACAAGAAGTGGGTCAAGTTCTTGGCAATGCTTTCTGTACCAGTTGCATTCTCTATCCACATTGTAACTGCGTTCCTTTACTCTGGTTTGCCAAGCCGTCACTACTTCCTCACTGCAGTGCTTCCTGCAAAGTTCCTTGCAAGTGCATTTGCAACTGGTCCTGCGCTTATCATCCTTATTTGCCTCCTTCTCAACAAGCTCACCGGCTTTGATGCAGGCGAAAAGGCGATTAAGATGCTTTCTACCACCGCTATCTATGCGTACATCGTTACCATGATTATGATGGCTGGTGAATTCTTCACTGCTTACTACTCTGGCGTTGAAGCGCACAAAGTGGCGCTCACCTATCTCTTCTTTGGCTATCATGGCCATGCTGAGTTCGTGCCTCTTATGATGGTCTTTGTTGTTTGCGTGCTCATTACTTTGTGCCTCTTGCTCCCAACAAAGCTACGTTACAACAAGCCTACCCAAATCATTGGTTGCATTGCGCTCTTCTTGTCTATGTACATCGAAAAGGGTTTGACCTTCGTTATCGGTGGTCTTTCTGAAAACCCATTTGGCGAAATCGTAGACTACATTCCAGGTTTTGTAGAAATCCTCGTTATCATCGGTATCTTTGCAATTGGTCTCTTTATCTTGAGCATCCTTCTCAAGATGGTTACCGTTGTTAAGTACGACAACGACGAAGGCGCATTCCCTGAAAAGCCAGACCGTGTGAACCTTGCTTATCGTCTCAACGAAGAAGCTGGTACCTATGTAGACACCCGTCCACAACCAGAGCCAGAAGTTCCTGCTGAAGACGAAGCTAACGAAGCTGAAGCTCAAGCTTAACGACTACCTAAGAAAGTGAGGAATAAACAATGAGTTTAATTGTTGCTCTTGTAATCGTTTGCGCGATTGCTCTAATTGCTTACGCTGGGGTAGCCGTTGGTATGGGTGCCATCTTTGGTATCGTTCTTCCATACATCGCCATCGCATTCTTTATCGGTGGTGTGATCTATCGCATCGTAAACTGGGCAAAATCCCCAGTACCATTCAATATTGTTACCACCTGCGGTCAAGAAAAGTCCCTTGACTTTATTAAGACCAACCCTATCGACTGCCCATCTACCCGCGCTGGTATGGTCATTCGTATGATTTTAGAAGTAACGGTGTTCCGTTCCCTCTTCCGCAACAGCAAGGCTGAGCTCACCGAAGATGGCGATATCCGTTATCAATGGGAAAAATGGTTGTGGCTCTTCGCCCTCCTTTTTCACTGGGGTATGTTCTTTACCCTTCTCCGTCACTTCCGTTTCTTTACCGTTAATGTCCCTGGTTGGGTTGGCGCTATTGAAGCTGTTGACGGTGTGTTTATGGTTGACCTTCACCCAATCTACCTTACTGGTTTCCTTATGGTTGCTGGTCTTTGCGGTCTTTTGGGTCGTCGCCTTTACATCAAGAAGGTACGTTACATCTCCCTCTTGAACGATTATTTCCCACTCGTTCTTCTTCTTGGCATTGGCCTTACCGGTATGAACTTGCGTTACCTCAACCACGTTGACATCGACGCTGTTCGTGCGCTTATGGTTTCCTTGGTGACCTTCCACCCAGCTATTCCAGAAACAGGTATTCCACCACTCTTTATGACCCACTTTGCACTCGTTTGCACCTTGCTCATTTACTTCCCAATGAGTAAGCTCATGCACGCTGTTGGCGTATTCATGAGCCCTACCCGCAACATGGTTAACGATAGCCGTGCAAAGCGTTACATCAACCCATGGAACCCGGTTGTAGAATTCCACTACTATGAAGACTACGAAGATGAATTCCGTGAAAAGATGATCAAGGTTGGCTTGCCTGTAGATAAAACCATCGAAGAAGCTGCTGCTGAAAAGGCTGCTTTTGAAGAACAGCTCAAAAAAGAGCTTAAAGCGTAAGTACATGAGAAACGTCCCAATGGGGCGTTTCAGACTGTCGAAGAACCCCGTTTTGAAACAACTCAAAACGGGGTTCTTTGTGTTTTCTATGAAATTAAGCCAGCG
>CAKQDL010000008.1 GCA_934229395.1 uncultured Peptococcaceae bacterium
TGGGTATTCACCCTTGCCCGCAAAACCGAAAGAGAAAAGGGCTTGGTAATGTAATCATCAGCGCCTCTTTCCAGTCCATCTACGATGTCCAGATCGGTGTCATTGGCAGTCAGCAGAATAACAGGAATACCGGGCAGGTTTTCCTTGACCTCCCGGAGCAGCTCAAGCCCACTGCCATCCGGCAGATTGATATCCAGCAGGATCAGGGATACACTACCGCAAAACAATTGCTCTCTTGCCGCTTTTAGATCATGGCAGGATATAATCTGACGGTCATCTGCTTTCAGCGCTTTGCATAAGCCTTGATTCAAACCGATATCATCCTCAATAATCAATAATTGTTCCATGTATCTCACTCCCTCGTTATTCAAATGCTACCATCATTTCCTTGGGCAATTTTTCGGTAATGTCCATATAATGGTGTAAAATCACAAAATAAAATAAGCCACTGGCTCATCCTTTAGGTATAATGTTAATCGCCAAACCAACACAAGCCCTAGGAGGATGAAACCAAATGGCTCAGCTTAATATTACTTTAAATCAAGAAGAAATTCTACAATTACTTTCTCAAGACCATGACGATGCTTTTCGTACTCTCCTTCAAAATAGTCTTAATGCTGTTTTTAAAGCAGAATCACAAGAGCAGCTTGAGGCCAATCCTTATGAGCGTTCTGAAGAACGTACGGACAGCCGCAAGATATCGCAGAAAAAACAACAATCTGCCTTGACGAAGGCTTCGAAAGCGCCATGACAGTGATGTATCTTCCAAAGGGTATGCGACGTTTCTTTCGCACCTCCAATCATATTGAAAGACTCAACAAAGAGCTGAAGCGCCGCTCGAAAGTCATCGGCATATTTCCAAATGAAGCTTCCTTAGTCCGCTTGATAGGCTCCGTACTTATTGATCAAAACGATATTTGCCAATCAGGCCGCGCGGTATTTTCTAAAGAAAGCTATCGCAAGTTAATGTCAACAGATGTACTTGCAACATTTCACCGAATCGCCTTAGAACAAACCGCCTTTTTAGCGGCTTGAGTTCTAGAGCAGATGACACGCACGATTAATACCTAAAGGTATTTTATACACTGATTTGGACTTGACTGTCATGCATCATGGTGATGGGGCTCACTTTTTTTATTTGTAACGTATTCCTTACACACCGTAAAAATCATAGGACAATAGCATCTTTTCGAAGAGCACGGCTGCTGGGTCGGGCTTTTTTTGTGTGGAGGTTACCAAGACAATATTGGATTTAAAGCTGTTATCAATGGGAATGGCCGTCAAATCCTTGTATTTCAAAAATATCTTTCTAAATTCGAATAGGGTAATTACCGACACCGCCAAGCCACGTCGAAGCATTTCTTTGTGAAAGGATTCGTTACAGGAAAAGAATAGGCTTCCGGTGGTGGCGAAAACATCTATTTCCAGTCCGGATGAAAGAATTTTTGGGTTTGTGTCAAATACCAAAGTTGGTGCATTGGCGATGTCCTCGAACTTCAATGTTTTTTCTTGGGCAAATGGGTGGTTGCGGTTGCAGCAGGCGATAAAGTCATCGGAAAACAAACGCTGGAATTTTAGATGGGGGGTGTCGGCGCTAATGAGCTCATTCAAAAAGGGATCGGGCACAAAGATAAGCCCCAAATCGGCTTGGCCCTCGTCGATGGCTTGAAGAATGGCGACATTTTCTTTTTCTTGTAGGATAAGCTGCACGGATGGCGCTCTGCGACCGTATTTTTCAATCAAGTCGATGAGCAGTGCTTCCAAGAGGCGCGTGTGCGTAAGTATTTTAATTTTTCCGGCTGGAATCATGTCATCTTCGGTTTCAGATAAAGTGGGGAGCTCAAATTCTTCCTTCAAATCGTAGTAGAGGTCAATCATATGGCGAGCTTTTTTTAGAAATGCTGTTCCCTCAGGGGTAAGGGTGGCACCGTGATTGGTGCGGTTCAAGAGTGTTGTGCCAAATTCATCTTCGAGCTTTTTTATGGAAAAGGACAGGGCTTGCTGGCTAATAAAGAAGCGTTGGGCTGTTTGTGTGATAGAGTGGGTTTTTGAGATATCGTCTAAATAGATGAGCCATTCTGTGCGCAAAATAAGACCTCCTTATAAATATCAGCTTTTCTTATCCATCTTATCATTTAAAAGTCGATTGCTGCAACAAAAAAAGCTGCGCGCAAATAACTTACAACAAGTTTTCTCTGTTTAGTAAGTATCCGACTGATGTGTTAAAGTGGAAGCACAAAGAGTAATAAAAACGCAATTTATATATTTATATATAGGGAGGAACAATCATGGATAAGAAAAAAGTGTTGGTTCTTGGCGTTGACGGGTTAGACCCTCGTCTAGCAAGTCATTTCCTTGAAGAAGGTAAAATGCCGAGCTTTGAAAAATTGATTCATCGTGGGAGTGCTAGAAAGGATTTGAGAATGCTTGGCGGGATGCCAACCATTACACCACCGATGTGGACCTCATTGGCTACCGGCGCCACACCGGCAACCCATGGGATTACCTGCTTCTGGGGACAATCCAAAAAGGATTTGGCAACCATGACCTACAACTTAAATTCCAAGAGCTGCCGTGCAGAGCAAATGTGGAATGTAACCACTGAAGCCGGCTTAAAAACCTTGGTATGGCATTGGCCGGGGTCCTCATGGCCACCAAGCTCCGATAGCCCACTTTTGCACGTTGTGGACGGTTCACAACCAAACGCTATCGGGAACGGAGATTGCGTGGTCGATGATGACAAGCTCTTGTATGCGTCCGAAAAAGTTGAAAAAACCATCTTTAAGGCCAAGGTACCAAATACCTCCGGCGCCGGGTGCATTATTAATGATGTACCGGTTGATACCGATGACAGCGCTGTAAGCGAAAGCGAATTTAATAACGCCTTGGAAATGAAATCATTGATTTTGTCCGAACACGAAGGGGACTTATCTGCGGATATGTTGCCAATCGATGTTATCAATACCCCAATCAGCGCTCCAAAAAAATGGCAAATTGATGTACCGGCAGATGCAAAGGAATTTTCTGTTTTAATCAACGGTGGGAAAACCAGACGTCCGGCATTGATTTTGAAAAATGAAAACGGTGTCTATGACAGCGTTGCTATTTATAAGGATAAGAAGACCGCCGAACCGCTGGTTGTGCTTGGCGATGCGTTTGTATCAACGGTGTATGATGAGCTTGTTATTGATGAAAGCAAGATTAAAACCAATCGTCCGATGCGCTTGTTGAGCTTGGCCGAAGATGGCAGCGAAGTGCGTGTTTGGATTGGGCCGGCGAAGGATATTTACAAAGATGTGCTCTGGCATCCGGCGACATTGAAGAAAACCGTGATTGAAAACGTTGGGCCGGTGCCTTGCACCTCCATGGCAGATGCGCGCAATGAAAGCTTGGTAAAAACCTGCTTGTTGCCATGCTGGGATGTTTATTCCAAGTGGCAAGCTGATGCCATGAATTATCTCATTGATCATGAAAACTACGATGTTGTATTTTCACATCTGCACAATGTTGATGCTTGCGGTCACTTGTTCTGGTATTTAAGCAAGGACCGTGCAGCGATTGGGAACAATGGCGCATTGTATCAGGAAGCCATGGAATGGGTATATCGCCAAACTGACCGTTATATTGGCGCCTTCCTACATTATTTGGATGAAGGCTGGACCATCTTGGTTATCTCTGACCACGGTTTGTTGGTACCACCGGAGGATGATATTCCGCTACTTGGCGATGGCTTTGGCTGCAACGTTCGTGTGCTCGAAGAATTAGGGTATACCGTATTGAAGAAAGATGAAAATGGCAACGAGCTGCGTGATATCGACTATTCAAAAACCCGTGCAGTCGCCAATCGTGGGAACCATATCAATCTGAATATCATCGGTCGCAATGAACACGGCATTGTAAAACCAGAAGATCAATACGAATTGGAAACACAAATTATCAGTGACCTTTACAATTATCGTGACAAAAACGGCAAACGTGTTGTTTCTCTGGCAATCAAAAACAAGGAAGCTGAAATTATTGGGATGAACGGCGACGAATGTGGCGATATTATTTATTTCTTGGAAGAAGGCTTTAACCGCTTGCATGGTGATTCCTTGTCAACCTTCCAAGGTGCCAACCACACCTCTGTATCACCGATTTTCATTGCTGCAGGCCCTGGCATTAAGGCAGATTATGTGACAGATCGTGTAATTCGTACCTACGATGTGACCCCAACCATCGCAACCCTACTCGGCTTGAGAATGCCGGCTCAATGCGAAGGGGCACCGGTTTATCAAATTTTTGAAGACTAGACATTCGACAATTGAGGCGTGTGGGAGAACAAATTTCTTGCGTATTTGTTCTCCTGCTTTAAAAGGAGATGTTATTCATGAGTACTGCAGCGCAAAAAAATAAAAAGATGTACATGCATATTGTCATCATGTTTGCGATTATCATTGCTGTGTGGAATATGCCTGCTTTTGGTCAAATTACAGATGTGGGTATGAGGGTGCTGGGTGTATTTTTAGGAATTGTTTACGGCTGGATTTTTATTGATTTATTGTGGGTAAGCTTTGCCGGGTTTGCCTTATTGACAGTAACAGGTTATTGCTCAGCAACCGAAGCATTTGCGTCCGGGTTTGGGAATGCCACCTTCCTCATGGTATTGCTTCCGGCGGCATTTGCAATCGCATTAAATGAAATCGGTATTTCTGATGGGATTGCTTATTGGATTTTAAGCAGAAAAATTTTCATCGGTAGACCGTGGTTACTGATTGTAGCAATTTGTACCACCTCTTTTCTCATGGGGCTTTTCAACGGTGGGATGGCAGCTGTGTTCTTGATGTGGACGATCGCCATTAAAATCGGTGAAATCAATGGCTACAAGTCCGGCTCAAGAGTATTGAATATGCTGATAGCGTTCATTGTGTACATTGCAATGACAGCACCGGCGATGGTGCCTTTCTACGGTAGTGTATTATTGTATGGTGGCTTTTTAACACAAGCAACCAAGCTGGTTATTCCAACCGGTCCGATGATGCTTTGTGGGATGGTTTATATCATTGCTACCAGTGCATTGATGCTTCTTGTAAGTAGATTTATTTTGAAGGTTGATGCTAAAAACTATACTACCACCGCCGAATTATGCAAAGAATATGGCAACTACAAGATGAACAAGTATCAAAAGGTCGGCTTTATTTTACTGTTATTCTATTTTGCGGTATTGATGATTCCTGCGATTATTCCTACCCTTCCGGGCGCAGCCTTCTGCAATAGCTTGGGGGTTATCGGCTGGACCGTTATCTACATGACCGTTTTCCTTATTTGGCGCGGAGATAATGGCAAACCCGTTGTTAATCTGATGAATTGCTTCAACAACCTGCCTTGGGCAATGCTGATGCTGTTGGCAGTAACTTATCCATTAGCAGAAGCCATGGAATCCGAAAAAACCGGAGTTACTGCAACCATTACCAATTTTTTGGCACCGGCGTTAACCAGGCTGGATGTGACGGTGCTGATAATTGTTGCTATGTTGGCAATGGCAGTGATTACCCAGTTTATGCATAACGTTGTTATGGGGGCTATTTTCATTCCGATTATTGTTCCAATTGTCATTTCCATGGGTGGGAATCCATATGTATGCTGGTTCTTAATCTATTGCTCCTTGATGTGTGCATACGTAACACCTGCCGGCAGTATGATGGCAGGGATGGTATTTGGTCATAAGTACATGGTTGCAAAGGATGCGTACCTGTTTGGGCTCTTATTCCTTGGGGCGGCGTTGATTGTACTCTTGCTAATGATGCCATTGTTGAATATTTGCTTTGCTGCTTAAGTTAATTAAAATAAAAAGGTCGTTATCAACGAGTGTGTTGAGAACGACCTTTTTTGGTTGTTGGGGTGGCGGTGTTTTTTGCTTTTCTTCCAACGTTGACCGAGAGTTGAGAGGTAATGTCCATATAATGGTGTAAAATCACAAAATAAAATAAGCCACTGGCTCATCCTTTAGGTATAATGTTAATCGCCAAACCAACACAAGCCCTAGGAGGATGAAACCAAATGGCTCAGCTTAATATTACTTTAAATCAAGAAGATATTCTACAATTACTTTCTCAAGACCATGACGATGCTTTTCGTACGCTCCTTCAAAATAGTCTTCATGCTGTTTTGAAAGCAGAATCACAAGAGCAGCTTAAGGCCAATCCTTATGAGCGTTCTGAGGAACGTACGGACAGTGCTAACGTATTTACACATATTTTGTCATTTTTTTACCATTTCTGCATAGTATTGAACGAAATAAAGTGCTAAAATTAATACAAACAAGCGTTGCACCTTATACAGCGCAATGACATTAGGAGGTTTCATTATGAGCAAAAAGATTCTACTACTTTGCGGTGACTTCACCGAAGATTACGAAACCATGGTCCCTTATCAAGCCCTTTCCATGCTTGGTTACCAAGTTGACGCCGTTTGCCCAGATAAAAAAGCTGGCGATACTGTAGCCACTGCCATCCACGACTTCCTTGGCAAGCAAACCTACACCGAACTTACCGGTCACAACTTTGCCCTCACTGCAGATTTTGACGCAGTAGATACCGCAGACTACGTTGGTCTTTTCATCACCGGCGGTCGTGCACCAGAATACATTCGCCTCAATCCTCGCGTGATTGAAATTGTTCAAGAATTCTTCAAGGCTGAAAAGCCAGTTGCAGCCATCTGCCACGGCCCTCAAGTGCTCACCGCTGCTGGTGTTCTAGATGGCTACAAGGCTACCTGCTACGCAGCAGTTGGTCCAGACATCGGCTTGGCTGGTGGCACCTATGTAGAAGTTGGTGCTGACGAAGCTGTTGTAGATAGAAACCTCGTTACCTCTCCAGCATGGCCAGGCAACACCGCCATCTGCCGCGAATTTGTAAAGCTCTTGGGCGCAAAAATTGAAATCTAAATTCACCCACAATAAGCAAAAAGCGTTGACCTCCTACGAGAGCAACGCTTTTTTTATTATTCAATGCACCACGCGGTGTCATCCACATGTTCTATTTTGCCGGTGGTTGGATCCATAAGGAAGCCTTCGATGATGATATCGTGGGGCACGAGTGGATGGTTGCGCACCAGCTCCACGCTTTTTGCTACGGCCTCCTGCACACAGGAAAAGCCTGTGAGCCAATCCTTTATGCCAAAGCCACAATAATCGAGGTATTCAAAGTGATCCTCTGGTATACCGCGCTTGCGCATATGCTCAATCATCATATCGCCATCCATATGCTGCACACCGCAGTCATAGTGACCAATGACCATGATTTCATTCACGCCAAGCTCATAAATGGCAATCAAAAGGCTACGCATCACGCTCCCAAAAGGTGCGCTAATCACACCACCAGCATTTTTAATGAGTTTCACATCGCCATTTTTAATGCCCAAGGCCGCCGGCAAGAGCGCAGTGAGCCTGGTATCCATACAAGACACAATGGCCACGTTGCGATCAGGATACTTGCTTGTTTGGTAGGCTTCATATTCCTTGTTGGCAACAAATTCCTTATTATACGCCAAAAAATCATCCATTGTACGCATTTTTACTACCTCCTAACAAATCTTACCTACGAAAAAAGCACCGACCTTCTTCCGAAAGTCGGTGCTTCATTATTTACTAGACTTAAATTATACCAATTCAAGAATAGCCATTGGAGCAGCGTCGCCGCGACGGAAGCCAGTCTTCAATACGCGGGTGTAGCCACCGTTACGATCAGCATAAGCTGGTGCGATTTCGTGGAAAAGCTTGTAAGCTACATCTTCATCAAGAAGATAAGCGTTAGCTTGACGGTAAGCAGCCAAATCGCCCTTCTTACCCAAAGTAATCATTTTGTCCACCATGCGGCGTACTTCTTTAGCCTTTACTTCGGTGGTTTCCACTTTACCATGCATAAGAACGGAAGTGGTCATATTACGGAGAATCGCACGACGATGTGCGCTATCGGTTCCGATTTTACGATGATTCATCCTCGAACCTCCTATTAGTTATTATTCCTCATTTGTTTGCAATGACAAACCTAGGGCCACCATCTTTTCTTGAACCTCTTCGAGAGATTTCTTACCAAGATTGCGAACCTTCATCATGTCGTCTTTACTCTTTTGCGTCAGCTCGAGAACGGTGTTGATTCCAGCACGCTTTAAGCAATTGTAGGAACGAACAGAAAGATCAAGTTCTTCGATGGTCATATCGAGCACCTTATCTTTTTCTTCTTCTTCCTTTTCAATCATAACTTGCATATCGCGGATGTTATCGTTGAGCCCGATGAAGAGCTGCAAGTGATCAACAAGAATGCGCGCTGCCAAAGAAAGAGCATCGGCTGGCTTGATGTTGCCATTGCATTCGATATCCATAGTTAGTTTGTCATACTCGGTGTTGTTACCAACACGGGTATCTTCAATTGCAAAGTTTACTTTTTGAACTGGGGTGTAGATAGAATCAATAGGAATGGTACCGATTGGAAGACCTTCCTTTTTGTTCTTATCTGCTGACACGTAGCCACGTCCGGATTCTACAACCATTTCAATGTAGAGACGGCTGTTGGAATCCAAGGTTGCTATATGTAAGTCCTTATTCAGCACTTCAACAGCATCGGTGGTAATGATATCACAAGCTGTGATTTCGCCTTCTTCAGTAGCATCTATGATGATGATTTGTGGTTCATCAGAATTACTCTTTAGCGCTAAGGTTTTGATGTTTAGGATGATTTCCGCAACGTCTTCTTTAACGCCAGGAACAGTTGAGAATTCGTGTAAAACACCATCAATCTTTATGGATGTGACTGCTGCCCCAGGAATAGAGGATAGGAGAATACGGCGAAGCGAATTCCCTAGCGTAACACCATAGCCTCGTTCAAGTGGTTCGACAACGAATTTGCCATAGGTATTGTCATTACTTTGCTCAACACATTCAATGCGTGGCTTTTCAATTTCAATCATTCATAATCCTCCTGTAAATAGGCTCTGCAGATTGCTACGATGCTTAAGGATTACTTGTTGTACAATTCGACGATCAACTGTTCATTTACAGGGATGTCGATATCTTCACGCTTAGGAGCTGCTACAATCTTCACGCTGTGGTTTTGAGCGTCAAGTTCCATCCAGGATGGGATGTTAGCGAGATCTTGGTTAGCGAGGAATTCTTTGTAGTTTGGAGATTGAGCGGACTTTTCCTTCATTTGGATAACGTCGCCAACCTTCACTTGCATGGAAGGAATGTTAGCCTTCTTGCCATTGATGGTAAAGTGGTTGTGAACAACCATTTGACGGCATTCACGACGGGTCTTACCAAAGCCTGCACGGAATACAACGTTGTCAAAACGTTGTTCGAGCATAACGATGAGGTTAGCACCAGCAGGACCTTCAATTTTCTTAGCCTTTTCGAAGTAGTTTCTGAAAGGCTTTTCCATTACGCCGTAGATGAACTTGGCTTTTTGCTTTTCTTGAAGCTGCATGCCATATTCACTTTGTTTTTTGCGCATTCTCTTTGGTTCACGGGTAGATTCTTTGCTGTAACCTAGTTCAGCAGGAGAAATGCCCAATGCACGGCATCTTTTTACGATTGGTTCTCTATTTCTTGCCATTCTATTGAACCCTCCTAATTATACTCTTCTGCGTTTTGGTGGACGGCAACCGTTGTGTGGAATTGGAGTAACGTCTTTAATCATGCTTACTTCAAGACCAGCAGCTTGTAAAGCGCGGATAGCGGCTTCACGGCCAGCGCCTGGACCTTTAACAAGGCATTCGATTTCTTTCAAGCCATGTTCCATAGCAGCCTTTGCAGCGGTTTCAGCAGCAACTTGTGCAGCGTATGGGGTGCTCTTACGGGAGCCACGGAAACCCATGCCACCAGCACTTGCCCAGCTGATTGCGTTACCGTTAACATCGGTGATAGTTACGAGAGTATTGTTGAAGCTGCTCTTGATGTGAGCAACACCTTTTTCAATGTTCTTACGTTCTTTGCGACGAACGCGAGTCGTTTTTCTTGGCTTTGCCACTTTATCTCACCCCTATTACTTCTTACGCTTACCAGCTGCAGCGGATTTTTTGCCCTTGCGAGTTCTAGCGTTGGTCTTAGTCTTTTGACCACGAACAGGAAGGCCTTTTCTATGACGGATACCGCGGTAGCAGCCAATTTCGGAAAGGCGCTTGATGTTGAGGTTTACTTCACGACGAAGGTCACCTTCCACGGTATAATCGTCAATTAAACGACGAAGCTTTTCTTCTTCCTCATCGGTCAAATCGCGAACGCGAGTGTCTGGGTTGATACCAGCTTCAGCAACGAGCTTTTCAGCAGTTGGGTTGCCAATACCATAAATATAGGTAAGACCAATGACAATGCGTTTGTCTCTTGGTAAGTCGATACCTGCAATTCTTGCCATTTAATGCACCTCCTGGGTAACAGTTAGCCTTGTACTTGTTTATGCTTTGGGTTTTCACAAATCACCATAACGCGACCTTTGCGCTTGATGACTTTGCACTTTTCACACATCGGTTTTACGGATGCTCTAACTTTCATATATGAAGCCTCCTTGTGAGAAACTCGAGAGTTTTACTTAAATCTATAAGTGATTCGACCGCGGGTAAGATCGTATGGTGAAAGTTCAACAGTCACACGATCCCCTGGCAAAATCTTAATAAAGTTCATGCGAATCTTTCCGCTGATATGCGCCAAAATGGTATAACCATTTTCTAGTTCCACTTGAAACATGGCATTTGGCAGTGATTCAACAACAGTTCCCTGAAGCTCAATAACGTCTTTACTCATGTTTATCTCCTTTTTTTATAGGGCTGTAAGAATAAATGGACCATTTTCTGTTACTGCCACAGTGTTTTCATAGTGGCAAGACAGTTTACCATCGATGGTAACAGTTGTCCAGTCATCCCCTAGAACCTCAACCTCGTGGGTACCAAGGTTAATCATTGGTTCAATAGCCAAGCACATACCGGCCTTAAGGCGTGGACCATGTCCTGGTTTTCCATAGTTTGGAATTTGCGGATCCTCATGCATTTTTGTGCCAATGCCATGACCGCAGAAGTCACGAACAACACCGTAACCACGATCTTCGGCATAAACCTGAATGGCATGAGAAACATCTGATAAACGATTGCCGACGATGGCTTGTTCAATGCCGCAGAAGAAACTTTGGCGTGTATCGTCAATCAGTTTTTGGGCTTCTTCACTGATGGTGCCGCAAGCAATGGTTCTTGCTGCGTCGCCGTGATAGCCGTTCAATATAGCTCCTACGTCAAAACTAATGATATCCCCTTCACGAACGATAACGTCCGGTGAAGGGATACCATGTACGACAACTTCATTGATGGATGCGCAAATTGAACCGGTAAAGCCGTAGTAACCTTTGAAAGATGGAATAGCGCCTTTGCTACGGATGTAGCGTTCGGCAATTTCATCGAGTTCTAAGGTTGACATACCTGGGCGCAAAGACTCTTTCAATAATTGATGAGTTTCGGCAACGATGCGGCCCGCTTCACGCATTAAATCAATTTCATGTTGTGATTTAATTGTAATCATGCTTCTTGCCCTAGTTTCTGCATGATTTCTTTCGTAACGAGAGCCATGTCTTGATCGCCATTAATGTCAATCAAATCGCCTTTTTCCTTGTAGTAAGCAATGAGTGGCGCTGTGTTCTTTTCATAGACACCAAGTCTATTTTGGGCAGTTTCTTCAGTGTCATCATCACGTTGATACAAGGCGCTACCATCATTATCGCATACACCTTCAACCTTAGGTGGGTTGAATACTGTATGATAGGATGCCTTACAGGTTGGGCAGAGTCTGCGACCTGTAAGTCTAGCAACAAGCTTTTCTAGTGGAACAACGATGTTGACTGCACCATCAAGCTTGTAGTCAAGATTGGCCATGATTTCAGAAAGTGCATCAGCTTGAGCAACGGTTCTTGGGAACCCGTCAAGAATGAAGCCCTTCTTGCAATCATCTTCAGCAAGACGTTCACGAACGATACCGATGGTTACTTCGTCTGGAACGAGCTCGCCGCGATCCATGTAACCCTTTGCTTCGAGGCCAAGGGCTGTTTGGTCGGCTTGAGCCTTTCTAAACATATCGCCAGTTGAAATATGTGGAATATCGAGAATCTTTTTCAATTCATCGGCCTGGGTGCCTTTACCGGCTCCCGGAGGGCCCATTAGTAGAATATGCATTTTTACACCTTCTATTCTTATTTCATAAATCCTTCGTAGTTTCTCATCATCATACTGGATTCAATTTGCTTCATTGTGTCAATTGCTACACCAACGACAATCAAGAGTGAGGTACCACCAAAGTAGAGGTTCATACCACTGAAGCCCATTACAATTGCAGGAAGCACTGCAATGACTGCGAGGAACAACCCACCAAACAAGGTAATACGACTCATAACTTTCATAATATATTCGCTGGTTGGACGACCTGGACGGATGCCAGGGATGAAACCACCATTCTTGCGAATATTATCAGCCACATCGATAGGGTTGAAGGTAATCGAAGAATAAAAATAGGTGAAGAATACAATGAGAACAGCGTAAAGGACGTTGTAGCCAACATTTTCAAAAGTGAAATGTGTGCTGATCCATGTTGCTACGCCATTATCTGGGAAGAAGCTAGCAATTGTACCAGGGAAGAACATCAAGCTCATCGCGAAGATGACTGGAATAACCCCGGCATTGTTGATTTTGATTGGAATGTGAGTGGATTGACCACCATACATTTTACGACCAACAACGCGCTTTGCATATTGCACTGGAACGCGGCGTTCGCCTTGATTAACAATGATAACTGCTACGATGGATACGATGGCAATCACCAAGAAAATCAAAATGTAGAGGATGTTCATAGCACCTTGTTTTGCAAACTCAATGAGATATGCGCAACCAGATGGAATGCGGGATACGATACCTGCGAAGATAATCAAGCTGATACCGTTACCAATACCTTTTTCTGTAATCAATTCACCAATCCACATCAAGCATGCGGTCCCTGCAGTGAGGGAAATGACGATTGTCGCAATGCTGAGGAATGAAGTATCGGTAAGCGCAGAGCGCAAACCGAAAGACATACCAATTGCTTGGATGAAACCAAGAACAACGGTTAAATATCTGGTATATTCAACAATCTTCTTGCGATCGTCCTTTGCGATGGCCTCCAAACGTGGGAACACGACAGTCAGTAATTGAATAATAATCGATGCGTTGATGTATGGGGTGATGCTCATTGCGAAAATGGACACGTTTTGGAACGCACTACCGGAAATGGTGTCGAAGAAGCCTAAGAGGGCTACGCGTTCAATCAGTGCAGCAATTTGCGCCTTATCAATGCCTGGGACTGGAATGTGACTCCCAATGCGGAAAATCAAGAACATTACCAAGGTAAAGATGATTTTCTTGCGCATTTCTTGAGTTTTAAGGGCGTCACGCAAGGTTTCTAACATTAGTCAATAACCTCTACGGTGCCGCCTGCAGCTTCAATTTTTTCTTTTGCGGAAGCACTAAAAGCATTAGCTTTTACAGTAAGCGGCTTGGTGATTTCGCCACCGCCTAGAATCTTAACACCGCCGTTTTCCATTTGCTTAACCTTACCGCATTCTACGAGGCTTTCTGGAGTAACTACGGTGTTAGCTTCGAATGCATCGAGAATGGAAAGATTTACAGTGGAGTAGGTGGTCTTAAAGTTGTGGTTGCTAAAACCACGCTTTGGAAGACGACGTTGGATTGGGGTTTGGCCACCTTCGAATGCTGGGCCCTTACCGCCACCGGAACGTGCTTTTTGTCCCTTATGACCTTTACCAGAGGTCTTGCCAAGGCCGGAGCCAATACCGCGACCTTTACGCTTGAGCGCGTGCTTAGAACCTTCTGCTGGTTGTAATTCATGCAGTTTCAATGTAACGTCACCTCCTAATTAGTTGATTTCTTCTACAGTGACAAGGTGATTAACTTTGGTAATCATGCCACGTACAGAAGGAGTATCAGGACGTACTACAGTGCTGTTTGTTTTTCTTAAGCCAAGAGCCTTAACGACTTTTCTTTGAGCTTCACTGGAACCGATAACACTGCGGGATAAAGTGATTTTCAATTCTGCCATCATAGACCTCCTTAACCTAAGATCTCTTCAACGGTTTTGCCACGGAGCTTAGCTACTTGTTCAGCGTTCTTCATAGATTGAAGACCAGCGATGGTGGCACGAACGATGTTGATTTGGTTGTCGGAACGCATGGACTTGGTGAGGATATTGGAAATACCTGCCAATTCAACGACTGCACGAACAGCGCCGCCTGCGATAACCCCGGTACCTTCGCTAGCAGGCTTCAACATTACACGAGCTGCGCCGAAACGACCTACGGTTTCGTGAGGAACGGTGCCACCGTTTACGATAGGCACGCGAATGAGGTTTTTCTTAGCGTCTTCTACACCCTTACGGATAGCTTCTGGCACTTCGCCAGCCTTACCCATACCAACGCCAACAATGCCGTCACCGTTACCAACTACAACGAGAGCGCTGAAGCTGAAACGACGACCACCCTTTACAACCTTAGCAACACGGTTGATGGTTACAACACGTTCTTCTAAATCAAGTACACTTGGATCGATAATTTCTCTAGTCACGTTTTTCCCTCCTTCGCCTGTTATTAGAAGTCTAAGCCAGCTTCACGAGCGCCTTCTGCCACGGCTTGGATACGGCCATGATAGAGGTTGCCCCCACGGTCAAATACAACCTTGGTAATACCAGCTTCGAGAGCCTTCTGAGCAACCGCTGCCCCTACTGCTTTAGCAGCTTCGGTCTTGGTGCCTTCAGACTTAACAGTCAAGGTAGAAGCACTAGCGAGTGTTACGCCCTTGGTATCATCAATGACTTGAGCATAGATGTGCTTTGCGCTACGGAAAACTGCAAGGCGAGGACGTTGTGGTGTACCTTTGATGCTGAAACGCATTCTTTTATGCTTATGAGTACGGATTTTCTTTCTAGGATATTCTTTCTTCAAAACGGTTCACTCCTTTCTCGCCTATTACTTAGAACCAGTCTTACCAGCTTTGAGCTTAACAACTTCGCCTTCGTAGCGAATACCTTTGCCTTTGTAAGGTTCTGGTGGACGTACCTTGCGGATGTTCGCAGCAGTTTCGCCAACGAGTTGCTTGTCGATGCCGTTTACCACAATCTTGGTTTGTTCTGGTACTTCGAAGGTGATACCTTCAATAGCATCGATTTCGACTGGATGAGAATAACCAGCGCTGATTACAAGCTTGTTGCCTTGTAATGCAGCTCTGTAACCAACGCCCTTCATGGTGAGAGCCTTGGAATAACCTTGAGTTACACCGATAACCATGTTGTTGATGAGGCTACGGGTAAGACCCCAAAGTGCATTATAATTTTTAACGTCGTCATTAGGGCATGCGACGATAACTTCTCCGTTTTCAGCCTTAATTACCATATCTGGATGGAGCGCTTTGGTAAGTTCGCCCTTAGCGCCTTTTACGGTAACTACGTTGTCTTCGGAGATTTCAACAGTAACACCATCAGGAATGGCTACTGGAAGTTTACCAATACGAGACATATTTTACCCTCCTAGGACAATTACCAAACGTAGCAGATGACTTCGCCGCCCAAGCCATGCTTGCGCGCTTCTTTATCGGTCACAATCCCCTTAGAAGTGGAGATGATTGCGATACCGAGACCACCAAGAACCTTAGGAATGTTATCGCTCTTGCAATAAACTCTAAGACCAGGCTTGGAGATTCTCTTAAGCCCTGTAATTACACGTTCTTTTTCTGGGCTGTACTTCAAAGTCACAATGATTTTGCCCTGTACATTATCTTCAACTACTTCAAAGTCCTTAATAAAGCCTTCAGCCTTAAGAATTTCAGCCAAACGAACTTTAGTCTTAGAAGCAGGGATTTCTACTTTTTCATGCATTTGCATGTTTGCATTACGGATTCTAGTTAAGAAATCCGCGATTGGATCTGACATTACCATTAAATGATGACCTCCTTCCGAAAGTGATGCTTACCAGCTGGACTTGGTTACGCCTGGGAGCTCGCCCTTGCTAGCCAATTCACGGAAGCATACGCGGCAAAGGCCGAACTTTCTCATATACCCGTGTGGACGTCCGCAAACCTTGCATCTGTTATGTTCACGCACTTTATATTTAGGTGCTTTATGGACTATCTTGGATGTTTTAGCCAATTTCCTTACCTCCTGTTAACCTGCGAAAGGCATGCCGAGCATCTTCAGGAGCTCTTTACCTTCTTCATCCGTCTTAGCGGTTGTGGTAAATACGATTTGCATACCTCTGATTTTATCAATTTTATCATAATCGATTTCTGGGAAAATCAGCTGTTCGGTTAAGCCGAGGCTGTAGTTGCCGCGGCCATCGAAGCTCTTGCCGGAAACGCCACGGAAGTCTCTTACGCGAGGTAGTGCAACGTTCACCAAACGGTCAACGAATTCATACATTTGGTCGCCACGAAGGGTAACCTTTACGCCGATTGGCATACCTTCACGAATCTTGAAACCTGCGATGGATTTCTTAGCGCGAGTGATAACTGGTTTTTGACCAGCAATACGGGTAATATCGTCAACAGCACCGTCGAGAGCCTTAGGGTTGTCTACTGCTTCACCAAGACCGATGTTGATGATTACTTTGTCAAGTTTTGGAATAGCCATTACGTTGGTATAACCAAACTTTTCTTGCATTGCAGGAGCAATTTCTGCGATGTATTTATCTTTTAATCTAGCCACTTGTAGACCTCCTCCCTATTAATACTCTTTGCCGCTGCTCTTGAGCACGCGGATCTTCTTACCATCAACGAACTTGTAACCAATACGGGAACCCTTCTTGTTGGCTGGGTCATAAGCCATAACATTGGATACGTGAATTGGCATTTCCTTGTCGATGATGCCACCTTGAGGATTGGCTTGGGATGGTTTGGTGTGGCGCTTAGCTACTGCTACGCCTTCTACGATTACGCGGCCTACTTCAGGAAGAGCCTTGAGGACCTTACCTACCTTACCTTTATCTTTACCAGAGATGACGATAACTTCGTCACCCTTACGAATTTTCATTTTAGGCACTTATATTCACCTCCAAGGATTAAAGTACTTCAGGTGCCAAGCTGACGATCTTCATGAAATCTTTGTCACGAAGTTCTCTGGCAACTGGCCCAAAGATACGAGTTCCTCTTGGGCTCTTATCATCTTTAATAATAACAGCTGCATTTTCGCTGAAGCGAATGTAAGAGCCGTCTGGACGCTTAACTGGGCGAGAGGTACGAACCACTACAGCCTTTACAACGTCACCCTTCTTGACAACGCCGCCTGGTGTTGCTTCTTTTACTGCACAAATGATGATGTCACCAATGGAAGCGTAACGACGCTTAGTACCACCAAGCACACGGATGCAGAGAAGTTCTTTTGCGCCAGTGTTGTCACCAACTTTGAGTCTTGTTTCTTGTTGAATCATTACGAGCTTTCCTCCTTTCGAGCTTACGATGCCTTAAACAATCGGTGCCTTTTCAAGGATTTCGACGAGGCGCCATCTTTTGGTCTTAGATAGTGGACGAGTTTCCATGATTTTAACGCGATCCCCTACCTTAGCCTCGTTGAGCTCGTCGTGGGCTTTGAAGTGGTTGGTATTCTTCGCAAGCTTACCATACAGAGGATGGCGGCGAGGACTATCAACATCTACAACAATTGTCTTGTCCATTTTATCGGAGCTAACAATGCCGATACGCACTTTTCTATTGTTACGATCTGCCACTTTTCTTCCTCCTTCACTTACGCTTGAGCAGCGATTTCGCGTTCGCGAATCACAGTCTTAGCTCTAGCGATGTCTTTTTTAACTTGCTTGAGTTGCATTGGGTTTTCGAGTTGGCCGGTAGCCATCTGGAAACGTAGGTTAAAGAGTTCTTCTTTAAGATCAATAACCTTTTTGTTCAACTCTTCAGTTGAAAGTTCTCTTAAGGTTTCTGCCTTCATTAGATACCAGCCTCCATTTCTTCATTCTTTACAATCTTGCACTTGCAAGGAAGTTTGTGCATAGCGAGACGAAGTGCTTCACGAGCAGTTTCTTCTGGAACGCCACTTACTTCAAACATTACACGACCTGGCTTTACTACTGCTACCCAGTAGTCAGGAGCACCCTTACCAGAACCCATGCGGACTTCAGCTGGCTTTGCGGTTACAGGTTGGTCAGGGAAAATCTTGATCCATACCTTACCACCACGCTTGATGTAACGGGTCATAGCAATACGGGCTGCTTCGATTTGACGGCTGGTTACCCAAGCACCGGTGGTAGCTTGCAAACCAAATTCACCGTAAGTTACCTTGGTGCCCTTATGAGCTTCGCCACCAAGTTTTCTACGATGTGGGCGACGCCATTTTGTTCTCTTAGGCATTAACATAATTAGCGTCCTCCTTCTTTGCTGTCATCTAGGATTTCACCGTTGTAAATCCATACTTTGATACCAATCTTACCATAGGTGGTATCTGCTTCATAGAAACCGTAATCAATATCTGCACGAAGGGTGTGTAGAGGCACTTTGCCTTCGGTAACCCATTCGGTACGAGCGATATCAGCACCAGCCAAACGGCCTGCGCAGCTTACTTTAATACCAAGAGCGCCAGCTTTTTGAGCTCTTTGGATGTGTTGCTTCATAGCACGACGATAAGCCACACGGTTTTCCAATGCTTGAGCAATGGATTCTGCAACGAGTTGTGCACTCTTTTCAGGTTGCTTTACTTCAACAACACTGATGGAAACGCTCTTTTGGGTGAGCTTTTCAAGTTCTCCACGAAGTACTTCGATTGCGGAACCGTTACGACCAATGACGATACCAGGTTTTGCAGTGTGGATGGTAACCTTGATCTTGGTAGTACCAGTGCGTTCGATGATGATTCTAGCAACACCGCTGTCGAAGAGTTTGGTCTTTACGAATTTACGTACTTTGAAATCTTCATGGAGGAGATCGACATAGTTTTTATCGTTAGCATACCATTTAGCGTCCCAATCGCGGATAACGCCAACACGAATGCCTATTGGATTTACTTTTTGTCCCACAGTATTCCTCCTTATCTTTCGCTTACCATAATAGTGATGTGGCTGGTTCTCTTATTGATGGCATCAGCGCGACCCATAGCGCGTGGCTTGAAGCGCTTGATGCTTGGGCCTGCATCTACGAATGCAGTACTTACAACGAGATTGTCAACATCCATATCATAGTTATGCTCTGCGTTTGCAACAGCGGATTTTAAAACCTTCATTACGATTGCAGAACCTTTATGTGGAGTAAATTGTAAAATATTGTAAGCTTCTTGTACGCTCTTGCCGCGAACCAAGTCAACCACTTGGCGAGCCTTGCGTGGTGAAATTCTAATGTGTTTTGCACATGCTTTTGCTTCCACTAAATTTCCTCCTTTCTGCTTATCGGGAACGACTGGATTTTTCGTCACCTGCGTGACCCTTGTAGGTACGGGTAGGTGCGAATTCGCCTAGTTTATGTCCAACCATGTCTTCAGTTACATACACTGGAATATGCTTTCTGCCATCGTGAACGGCAAAAGTGTGCCCAATGAATTCTGGGAAGATGGTGGATGAACGTGACCAAGTCTTGATCACGGATTTTTCATTGTTTTCATTCATTGCTACAACTTTGTTGTAGAGTTTTTCATCAACAAAAGGTCCTTTTTTGAGAGATCTGCTCATGAATGAATTGCCTCCTTTCGATTAAGCCCGGCTTTTACTTGCCTTTTCTAGGTGTCACGATGAACTTGTTGCTAAGGTTTTTCTTCTTACGGGTCTTACCACCGTGAGCAACCTTGCCCCAAGGGCTAACAGGTGACTTACGACCAACAGGTGCACGACCTTCACCACCACCATGTGGGTGATCGTTAGGGTTCATTACAGAACCACGAACGGTAGGACGAACGCCCATCCAACGGGTACGACCAGCCTTACCAATGTTGATGTTAGCATGTTCATGGTTACCAACAACACCGATGGTTGCACGGCAGGTAAGCAAAATCTTGCGAACTTCACCGGAAGGGAGTCTTAGAAGAGCATATTTGCCTTCCTTAGCCATAAGCTGAGCGCTTACGCCAGCACTACGGCAGATTTGGCCGCCACGACCTGGGTGGAGTTCAATGTTGTGAACTGTGGTACCAACAGGGATGTTAGCCAATGGAAGTGCATTACCAGTCTTGATGTCTGCATCTGGACCGGAATAAACCATATCACCAACCTTAAGACCAGCTGGAGCGATGATGTAACGCTTTTCACCATCTAAGTAGTGAAGAAGAGCGATACGGCTGGAGCGGTTTGGATCGTATTCGATGGTAGCTACGCGAGCTGGAACGCCATCTTTGGTACGCTTAAAGTCGATGATACGATATTTTCTCTTGTGACCACCGCCTTGATGGCGAACGGTGATGCGGCCATAGCTGTTACGACCAGCATTTTTCTTTAGTGGTACAAGCAGGGATTTCTCAGGCTTGTTAGTGGTGATTTCTTCGAAAGAAGAAACAGTCATCTGACGAACGCCAGGAGAAGTCGGCTTAAATGATCTTAATGCCATTTTGTTCCTCCTATTTATTAAAGACCTTCAAATACTTCGATGCTATCGCCTTCACGGAGTTCAACGATTGCCTTTTTCCAGTTAGCAGTTTTGCCTTGGAAACGGCCCATACGCTTCATTTTGCCGTGAACGTTTACGGTGTTAACACCAACAACCGTAACCTTGAAGATTTCTTCGATTGCGTTTTTGATTTCGATTTTGTTGGCATCTTTCGCAACCTTGAAGCAATACTTGTTTTCTTGCATCAAATCAACGCTTTTTTCAGTTACAACTGGTTTGATAATGATTTCTCTTGCCAATTTCATTACGCCAACACCTCCTCAACCTTCGCAACAGCTTCCTTGGTGATGATAACGTTGTTGTTGTTAATGAGTTCATAGGTATTGAGTTCATTAACAGTTACAGGAGTTACGCCCTTAATGTTACGAGCACTCTTTACAACAGCTTCATCAAGTTCACCGAGGACAACGAGAGTCTTCTTTTCAGCACCAAGTGCTTCGAGAACTTTAACCATGTCCTTCGTCTTTGGAGCATCAAATGCTAATGCGTCAACTACGGTCAATGCATTTTCCATAACCTTGTCGGAAAGTGCAGAACGCATAGCCAAAGAAACTTTCTTCTTGTTTACACGGTAGGAATAATCTCTAGGCTTTGGCCCGAAGATGATTGCACCGCCACGCCATAGTGGGGAACGGGAAGTACCAGCACGAGCGCGACCAGTACCTTTTTGACGCCATGGCTTGCGGCCACCGCCTCTTACTTCGCCACGGGACTTCGTACGGGAAGTACCACGACGTAAGCCTGCTAAATAATTAACTACAACTTCATGCATAACAGCTTTGTTAGGTTCGATGCCGAACACGTCATCGTTAAGAACGATGCCTTCTACTTCAGCGCCTTGCATATTTTTTACTTTAATTTCTGGCATGTATTCTCCTCCTTTCCTTACTTACTCTTTACGCTTTCTTTAACAACAACGAGGCTGTTTTTAGCACCAGGGACAGAGCCTTTGATCAAGAGCAAATTATTTTCAACGTCAACCTTAACAACCTTAAGGTTTTGAACGGTAGTGTTCTTATTCCCAGCACGACCAGGCATCAAATGGCCTTTGAATACGTGATGAGGACCGGCAGCGCCAACAGAACCGGTTTTTCTCTTGTGCTTGGAACCGTGTGTCATAGGCCCACGATGACGGCCGTAGCGCTTAATGGTACCTGCAAAGCCTTTACCCTTGCTTACGCCGGAAACGTCGATTGCGTCGCCTTCAGCAAAAACATCAGCTTTGATTTCGTCGCCATTGTTGTAGCTAGCTGGTTCTTCAACGGTGAATTCGCGAAGATACTTTCTAGCGGCTACACCGGCCTTGTCGAAATGACCCTTAGCAGGCTTGTTTACTGCTACAGGCTTAATATCGCCAAAGCCGACCTGAACAGCATTATATCCGTCAGTATCAATTGTCTTAACTTGGGTGACCACGCAAGGGCCTGCTTCTACTACAGTTACAGGAACCAAAACGCCTTCTGGAGTGAAGATCTGGGTCATCCCGATTTTCTTACCTAAAATGGCTTTCATACGAAACTGCCACCTCCTTCTCTAATTATTATAATTTGATTTCGATTTCAACGCCGCTTGGCAAATCCAAACGCATAAGAGCTTCTACAGTCTTATTGGTGTGTTCGGTGATGTCAATGAGACGTTTGTGGGTTCTGGTTTCGAACTGTTCTCTACTGTCTTTGTTAACGTGTGGAGAACGAAGTACGGTGTAGACTGCCTTTTCAGTTGGTAGTGGTACTGGACCGGAAACGGTAGCACCAGTCTTCTTGGCAGTTTCTACGATTTTGCTTGCGCTTTGATCAAGCACTTTGTGATCAAAAGCCTTCAAGCGGATTCTGATTTTGCTTCTTGCCATTATTTTTCCTCCTTGTTTTCGCCCGATTGTCGGACTTCTCCGCGTGAGTTACCTAGAACACGGACTCAGGTGTGTCCTGTCGCCTAGCAATCTCCCGCTTCGTTGCGTTTTCAGGCACCACTACATAGTACCATACGATTTGCTTCAATGCAAGCGTTTTTTTGCTTATTTCTAGCGGTTTTTCGTCATTTTTTCTAGCAGTCACTATGCGACCGCTTTTCATTTTTCATCCTCTTCTCTTCAAATTTTTCTAAATTTTTCTCAAAAATTTTGACCGCGAGCGAACGGCTATTTCTAATTGCACACGCAAAAAGGCCGCGGGCTTTTTTTGCTCGCGGCCTTTTTTTGTTCTATTACTTGGTGAAGACGAACTTGCCTTCTTCTACGTCGACCTTGATGGTGTCGCCTTCTTTGTATTTCCCTTCTAGGAGGGCATCGGCGAGTGGGTCTTCGATTTTATTTTGGATGGTACGGCGGAGTGGACGTGCGCCGTATTCTACGTCGTAGCCATCGCGGCTGAGCTCCTTGAGGGCTTCATCGGTGAGCTCAAGGCTGAGGTCTTGCTCTGCCAAACGCTTACGAAGATCGTTCATCATAATGTTGGCAATGTCGCCAAGCTCTGCTTCGGTGAGTGGATGGAAGACAACGATGTCGTCAATACGGTTGAGAAATTCTGGACGGAAAGCACGCTTTAGGTTTTCCATGACCTTTTCCTTCATTGTATTGTAATCGGTTTCTGTCTTTTCTTCTTCAGCAACAGAGGTGAAGCCAAGGCTCTTGTTGTTCATGATGGTTTGAGAGCCGAGGTTGGAGGTCATGATGATGACGGTATTTTTAAAATCAACCACGCGGCCTTGGCTGTCGGTGAGGCGGCCATCGTCGAGTACCTGGAGGAGGATGTTAAACACATCTGGATGGGCCTTTTCGATTTCGTCTAGGAGAACAACGCTGTATGGTTTACGGCGTACGGCTTCTGTGAGTTGACCACCTTCATCGTAGCCTACATATCCTGGAGGCGCCCCAACAAGACGGCTGACAGCGAATTTTTCCATGTATTCGCTCATGTCGATACGAATCATGGCGTTTTCATCGTCAAAGAGGGCTTCGGCGAGGGACTTGGCAAGCTCGGTTTTACCTACACCGGTAGGCCCTAGGAAGAGGAAACTACCAATAGGACGCTTTGCATCCTTGATGCCACTATGGGCACGGCGCACGGCCTTAGAAACAGCGGTAACGGCTTCTTCTTGGCCAATGACACGCTTGTGCAAAATGCCTTCAAGGTTCAAAAGACGTTGGCTATCTTCTTCTTTGAGCTTGGTTACAGGCACGCCGGACCAGTTGGAAACGATTTCTGCAATGTCTTCGGCAGTAACCTTTTGATGGGTGGTTTTGTTTTGCTTATCCCAGGCGTCACGTGCTTCGTCGAGCTTGGCTTGGAGGGCCTTCTTTTCGTCACGGTATTCGGCAGCCTTTTCAAAGGCTTGGGATTTGATGGCTGCTTCCATTTCGTTGGTGAGCTCTTCGAGCTTGCTTTCCATTTCTTGAATGCTTTCTGGTGCAGTGTTGTGTCTTAGGCGCACACGGGAGCAAGCTTCATCAATAAGGTCGATGGCCTTGTCTGGAAGATGACGATCGTTGATGTAGCGGTCAGAAAGCTTGACGGCTTGAACAATAGCTTCATCGTCGATGGCTACTTGGTGGTAGGCTTCGTACTTGTCCTTAATACCACGCAAAATTTCGGTGGCGTCTTCAACGCTAGGTTCATCAACCACAACAGGTTGGAAACGACGTTCCAAAGCTGCATCCTTTTCGATGTTCTTTCTATATTCATCCAAGGTGGTGGCACCAATGACTTGCAAATCGCCACGGGCCAATTCCGGCTTTAAGATGTTGGCTGCATCGAGGGAGCCTTCGGCAGAGCCGGCGCCAACGATGGTGTGAATTTCATCAATAAAGAGGATGACGTTTTTCTTTGCCTTGACCTCTTCGATGATGTTTTTTACACGTTCTTCAAAGTCACCACGGTACTTGCTGCCTGCTACAAGGCCGCCCATATCTACATTGACAATTTCCTTGTCCTTCAAAAGCTCTGGCACATCGCCATTTACAATGCGTTGAGCCAAGCCTTCGGCGATGGCAGTTTTACCTACACCAGGTTCACCAATGAGCACTGGGTTATTCTTGGTACGACGGATGAGAATTTGAATCACACGTTCAATTTCCTTGGCACGACCAATGACAGGGTCAATCTTGCCTTCCTTGGCCATTTGGTTGAGGTTGCGGCCAAATTCTTCGAGGGCGCTACCCTTGCCGTTGGTGCCTTCTGGGTTTTGACCATCTTGGCCGCCGTAGTTCATGCCCTGCCCGCCTTGGTTGCTGCCAAAGACGCCGCCTCCATAATGGCCGTTGATTTCACGCACCACATTGTCTAGGCCAACGCCTTGGTCGGCCAAAACTTGGTAAGCCACGCCTTCAGCCGATTGCATAATGGCTAAGAGCAAATGCTCGGTAGCAATGGCGTTCATGCGAAGACGCACGGCCAAGCTCCAAGCTACTTCGAAGCTTCTCTTTACACGAGGAGTGTATTCCAAACGGTTAGGGTTAACGGCTTCTTTGCCAGCGCCTACCATAGAAAGAATGCCTTCTCTGGTTTTATCATAATCGACGTTCAAAGAACGCAATACATCAGACGCAATACCAGGGGCGCGCATCACACCTAGGAGCAAATGCTCGGTGCCAATCACTCGGTGGTTCATTTTGATGGCTTCTTCTTGCGCATAGGCAAGGGCCATTTGTGCGTTTTCTGTAAAGTTAAATGCCTTCATATAGATCCTCTCCTTAATGAGGTAATAATTCTTTTCTTACAAGGTTGGCGCGATGGATGTCGCGTTCTTCCTCGTTTAATGGTGCGCCCTTTTCAAAGGACACATAGCCAGGATGCACCTTAATGAGGAGTGCATCGATGGTTTCTAGGCTCAAGCCTTCCACAAGGGATAGGCTAACGCCAAGTCTTACGGTAGATAAAAGCGCGTAGGCTTCCTTGCTCGTAAGACGTCTTGCATAGGCCAGGTTGCCTAGTGCGCGGTAGCATTGGTCACTGAGGGCTGTCTTGTTTTTTAGAAGCGCTTCGCGCAGTGCGCGTTCAAGACCAACAATCTGCTTGGTTGCAGCGCCTAGACCGGCCAAAATATCTTCTTCGCTGCGGCCTAAGGTGACTTGGTTAGAAAGCTGGTACAAATTGCCAGTGGCTTCGCTGCCTTCACCTTGGAAACCTCTTAGGGTGAGGCCCATCTTGCCAACCTGCTGCAAGGCACCTCTTTTGTTGCTTTGGGCCAACACCGGCAAGTGCAGCATCACCGAAGCACGCAAGCCCGTGCCCAAATTGGTTGGGCAGGATGAAAGATAGCCAAAGGCGTTTGTAAATGCATAGTCGCCATGCTGGGCCAGTTTGTCATCCAAGGCCGAAGCCTCCTGCCACGCATCGCCCAAATCTAGGCCAGAGCGGAACACCTGCATGCGCAAATGATCCTCCTCGTTGACCATGATGGACTGGGATAAGTCTTCGTTGAGCACCACGGCGCGCTTGCGCTCGTCCTCACGCCCATGCTCTGGGCTAATGAGGTGACTTGCAACGAGGCCGTCCTTTTCGCTTTGCGAGGTGGTATCTAGACGGTAAAAGCTATAGGATGGATGGGCCTGTGTAAAATCCAGCACGCGTTTCCACACGCGCATGGCCTCTTCATCGTCCTGCTTCACCGGAAAGCGTTCGGCTGCGAAGTTTCTTGCAAGGCGCACACGCGTGGAAACAACAACATCGTTGTCCTTGCCGGTGCCTGCGCACCATGCCGGCGTCTTACTTTTTAGAAGCTCATTGATTGTCTGCATTGTGGTCCTCCCCAGCCTCTAGGGCTTTGATGGCGTCACGCAACTTGCAAGCCTCTTCAAAGTTTTCTTCCTCAATGGCCTGCTGCATTTGCGCTCTGAGCTTATCTACTTCGCTCATAGGTTTTTCTTCTTGCACCTCTTGCTTTGGCACGTCTTCTTTCACAGCAGCGCTATCGTATGGCTTTTTGCCAAGGTGTTCGCTGCCGCTGTGGAGCTGGCGCAAAAGTGGTGGCAAGGCGTCTGCAAAATGGTTGTAGCATTCGCTGCAGCCTAAGAGGCCGTTGCGTTGGAAATCCTCCCAGCTTGTGCCACATTTTGGACAAGCATCGAGGGTTTGCTTTTGTTTTTGGATACTGCTTTCGCCGCCGAGCTTAAAGAATGGTTCAAACCAATTGCTCAAGCTAGGGGCGCCAAAGAAATCGTCTGCAAAAAAGTCGTTATTAAAGAAGGAGCCAAAGTTGTTGCCCCAGCTGTGCCCTTCCTTTGCGGCACATTCGCTGCAGAGATGTTCGGTGTGGGAAACACCGTTGATGATGGCTTGTTTATGAACAGTAGCCTCACGCTGTTTACATTTTTCACATAACATCTTACATTACTCCTTTATGGTTTGTTTTTCATTGGATGCCTTTGCATCCTGAGATTGACCCTCGCGGGTCTTTTTTGAGGTATCAAGGCTCATATGTGCCAAGAGATGCTGCATAAGATAAGCGCGCACCTCGTTGGTCGTCATTGGCTGTGGAAGCTGCAAGACACGATTTTTTAAAATAGCACTCAGTAGAGTCGCCACATCTGGCGGGAGAATATCCTCCTCTACCAAATAATTCAAAATACCCTCGCCTTCCTTTTCGGTCAGGCTTTGTCGGGACGCTTCCATCAGAGGACGAAAGTCTTGCTCGCTTTGGATAGGTACCGATTGAATACGTACATAACCGCCGCCGCCACGTCTGGTTTCTACAATGTAACCATTACTTGGTGTGAAACGCGTGCGCAGCACATAATTGATTTGGCTCGGTACGCAACAGAATTTTTCAGACAAAACGCTGCGCTGAACAATCACAAAGCCTTCGTCCTGTTGGGCCAGGAGTGTTTTGAGATAACGCTCAATTTCATGGGATAAGCTGCTCATGGTTCTCACCTCGCTTTCGTTTGACCTTTGTTAACCTTTACACTGTTTATTATACACGCGCGCAAAGATAAGTAAAGGTCAAACTATGGTCGAATTGATATGTTAATCGTTTGTAATCGTTTATAATCATTGATAATCGTTAGTTTTATTAGATAACCGATTATTTTGACCTTCTTTGATCTTTTGACCATCCGCAGCTCTCTACCGTACGCGCCCAAAGTGTGCTATGATGGAAGAAGCAACAAAGGCAGGTGACATTATGAACGATATCATCAAAGACAAGCTCGCCAAGCTACCGACAACGCCTGGCGTTTATTTAATGAAGGACAAGGACGGCACCATCATCTATGTAGGCAAGGCTGTGAACCTCAAAAACCGCGTGCGCTCCTACTTCCGCACCCAGCCCAAGGAGGCTGTAAAAACAAAGGCCCTCGTGAGCAACATCGAGGACCTAGAGTATATTATTGTAGACAACGAAACCGAAGCCCTCGTTTTGGAGTGCAACCTCATAAAAAAATACCGTCCCAAGTACAACATCAGCCTCAAGGACGGCAAAACCTATCCCTATTTGCGCATCACAAACGAGGACTATCCAAAGTATTTCATCACGCGCCAGGTCATCCGCGATGGCTCGCGCTATTTTGGCCCCTATCCCAATGTAAGTGAGCTGCGCGACACCGTAGAGCTCATGCAAAAGATTTTTCCAGCGCGCACCTGCTCCGATGTACAGTTCAACAAAGGCGAGGCCTGTCTCAACAAGCACCTTGGCATTTGCCCAGCGCCTTGCGTTGGCGCCATCAGCAAAGACAAATACAACGCCATGATTGATGAGGTGGCGCAGTTTTTTGGCGGCCACACTGAAGGCCTTCACAAACGTCTTGAAGCAGAAATGCTTGCAGCCTCAGAAGACCTTGATTTTGAGCTGGCCGCCGAAAAACGTGACCAAGTGCGTGCCATCGACGCCATTATGAACCGACAAAAGGCCACCCGCGGCCAAAAGGACAACCACGACGTGGTGGCCATGGCCCGCAACGACCTCGGTGTAATGATGCAGATTTTCTTTGTGCGCGCCGGCAAAATCATTGGCCGCGAATCCTATCCCCTCCATGCCAACAAAAACGACAGCGACGAAGAGGTTTTTTCGAGCTTTATCAAGCAATTCTACCTTGCTCAGGAGGCTGTGCCAAAAAC
The DNA here is from genome assembly GCA_934229395.1 of uncultured Peptococcaceae bacterium. Classification (GTDB taxonomy): domain Bacteria; phylum Bacillota; class Peptococcia; order Peptococcales; family Peptococcaceae; genus UMGS1590. Next base: position 28,695 of record CAKQDL010000008.1, read on the forward strand.
CATCTATATCGACCTCCATTTTGAGGACGAAGCCCTTTTGGAGAACCTCCTCAGTGAAAAGCACGGGCAAAAGGTCCATTTTCATCAGCCCCAAGCCGGTGATACCAAGGCCCTTATGGACCTTGTGCGGCGCAACGCCAAGGAAGCTTTGAACAAACGCCTTTTGACCAACGATATTGCTCAAAAGCGTACCGAAGGCGCCTTGGCCGATTTGCAGGAATACTTGGGTCTTGAGAAACTGCCCAACCGCATCGAATGCTACGACATATCCAACATTCAAGGCACCGACAGCGTGGCCTCGATGGTTGTTTTTGTGGCCGGCAAACCCATGAAAAGCCAATACCGCCATTTTAAGATTAAAACCGTTGAAGGGCCCAACGACTTTGCAAGCATGTATGAGGTCATCACGCGCCGCTTCCGCAACGCCCGCGAGGAAATTGAAAAAGGCTTTAAGATGGGCAAATTTGCTTGGCTGCCTGACCTTGTGATTATTGACGGTGGCAAGGGCCAGCTCGCCTACGCACGCCGCGCCATGCGTGAACAGGGCTATGACTATTTGCCCACCTTTGGTCTGGCCAAGCAAGAGGAGCTCCTTTTTAAGGAAGGCGAAGACCTGCCTGTGGTACTCCCGCGCCAATCCTATGCCCTCTATCTCATTCAGCGCGTGCGCGATGAATCGCACCGTTTTGCCATTACCTACCACCGCTCACTGCGTGGCAAGCGCCAACTCGCCTCTATTCTTGACGATATTCCCGGCATTGGCAAGAAACGCAAGGAGAATCTCTTGACCCATTTCGGTTCATTTAGTAAAATTCAAGGTGCAAGCATAGATGAACTCGCCGAAGCGCCAGGCATCAGCCCCGCGCTGGCCGAAAATATCTATACCTATCTCAAGACGCACCAAGACTTGCAAGCGCGTCTAAAGCTGAAACAGTAATCTCTGGAAAGGAGTTTCTTTATGAAATCTATTATTGTTCGCATTTTGTCTTATTCTCTCGGCCTTTATCTCACAGCACAGCTGGTACAAGGCCTTTATTACGATACAGTAGGCGCCCTTATATTTGGTGCCATTGTCCTGGCCATTGTCGACTCAATTGTGAAGCCTGTCGTCATGCTCCTCACCTTGCCAATCAACCTCATGACCATTGGTCTTTTCACCTTCGTTGTAAACGGGCTCATGCTCAAGATTACAGCCATGATTGTTCCAGGCTTAGACGTTGGCGGCTTCTTCGTTACCGTTTTTGCAGCCCTCGTGCTCACCGTCATTTCAACCATCATCTCTTGGCTTATCAGCGACTAAAACAAAACGCCGCCCGCCGTGCTACCAAGCACAATGGGTGGCGTTTTGTTGTATGATCCATAAATACATTTATTTGAAAGACCCAAAGGCCGTTTCAGCGGTTATTTACTTTGGGTAAGTGCTGCTACATCCACCTCGTGACGGTTGCCGTCTAGGTCTGTGGCGATAAGCATGCCGTTTTTCATGGTGAGAGTGCATTCGTTGATGGCAAACCCTACGTCTACCATTTGACGGTCGACGCTGTCACCAATTTTTGCTATATAAAGGCGGTTGGCGTCGATGCTAAAACCACCTTGATAAAGGCCATCGGTGGAATACAGATAGGTGCCATCGGTGGTGTAATCGGAGGATTGAACGACTTTACCTAGATAGGTGGCTTGGACTCCACCATCTCTTTTGTAGCCTACTACGTCCATCATATGGTCTTTGTTTGCTACGCTTGCGCGATAGACACCTGTGGTCATTTGGTTAGCAATGACTTTTGGATGCTTGAACCAGATGTCGCTTTTGTTGTCACTAACAAACCACTCTGCTATAGGGGATGGCATGGCAACGAAGGCACTTTCATGATTTTTGCTATCCTCTAGCTTCAAATAGAGCTTGTTGGCTTGCTCTGCGCCTCTTCCATAGTCAAGGTCTACGCTGTACGGTTTGCCTGCTACGGTCAGTTTCTTTACAAAATACGGATCGTCGTTGTTGTCCCAGTTTTCTTGGGTGATGGTGACGGTGCGTGTGTCGTTGTTCCAATCGACCTTACCAAAGGTTTGGGCCAAGGCACGTGCTGGCACGTAGGCGCGTCCTTGGACGCTGATGGCCATTTCTGTATCCATATCGATGCGTTCACCCTTGGCATAAAAATATTCTACATTTGGCTTAAAGATGGCGTGGAAATTGTTTTTGTCGTTTTCAATGTACACATTGCCGTCCGCATAGGTCACTGTGCAATCTAAGGTTTCGCTAATGACGCGCAGCGGCAGCATGGTGCGTCCTGCACTTGTAATATAAGGTGCGCCAATGGTTGCATCGGTATAGACGGCTTTGCCATTGACCACAAGGCTTACATCAGTGCTGTCTGCCTATGCTGGCGATGCACCGAGCACCCCTGCACAAAGTGCCGCAGCTGCGCAAAGTGACACCGTTCTCTTTAAGATTCTTTCTTTCATTGTCATAACCTCCTAGGTCGTTTTTCCTTTGCCTTAATGCTAAAGGGTTTTATCTGATTATTCAACCACTTATTGGTTAAAATAGCAGAATTGCACGATGGAGCGTTTGTTTTTTTGCTTATTTCTGGCGTTTTGGGTTGGCTGGGAACCAGCCTTTGGCGACGCGTTTTTCTTGTTCCTTAGCTTCACCAATGCCCCAAATGGCGGAGAAGCCAAAGATGGCGATGACGGTGCTTAGCATGGTGTTTTTGATGCGCAAGGAAAGGCTCACGCAGATACCACCAATAAAACCGAAGAGGGCCGCACAGACCTTGCTGCCTAGGTGGTATTCACCCTTAATCACGATTGGGTGCCAAATGCCAATACATAGGAAGGACAAAAAGCCAATGATGAGACCCTTGAAGTTGCGCTCGTGCGCGTATTCCTTTAAAAATGCCATGGTATATCTCCTCTTCTTCTGTAAAAAAGCCTTCTCTTCATGCGAGGAGAAGGCTTTTATTATGCTCATACTCAACAATTAGCGTCTGTTCTTGAGGAAATCTGGGATTCTTACATCTTCGTAAGCGCCAGATGGGGAACGACGGGTGGTGGTTGGGTTTTGGCGTGGTGCTTGTGCTTGATGAGCACGTGGTTCTGCCTTTGGTTGGCTTGCTTGATACATTTGCTCTTCTGCAGAAACGCGTGCAAAGCCTGTGGCAATAACAGTTACGCGGATATCATCCTTGGCACCTGGATCGTCTATTACACCAAAGATAACGTCTGGTTCGCCACCGGTTGCATCGTTGATGTAGTCAACAGCTTCTTGGGTTTCCATAAGGGTTGGGTTTTGACCGCTGATGTTGATGAGAAGAGCGGTTGCACCTTGAATGGAGGTTTCAAGAAGTGGGGAAGAAATAGCGGCCTTTGCTGCTGCAATGGCGCGGTCTTCGCCCTTACCAACACCAACACCCATGAGTGCGGTACCGGTATTTTGCATGGTTGAGCGTACGTCTGCAAAGTCGAGGTTGATCATTGCATTCTTGGTGATGGTATCAGCGATACCTTGTACACCTTGACGGAGTACGTCATCGGCATATTCGAAGGCTTCCTTCATGGTCATTTCCTTACTAGCGATTTCAAGAAGACGATCGTTAGGGATGGTGACCAAGGAGTCTACCTTGCTGATGAGTTCTTCAATGCCTTCGATGGCATTCTTTTGACGCTTGCGGCCTTCAAACTTGAATGGCTTGGTTACAACACCGATGGTGAGAGCGCCTTGGCTCTTGGCGATTTCTGCCACAACGGCTGCTGCACCGGTACCGGTACCACCACCCATACCTGCGGTAACGAATACAAGGTCGGCACCTTCGAGGGCTGCTGCGATTTCTTCGCGGCTTTCTTCTGCTGCCTTTTGGCCGATTTCAGGGTTACCACCGGCACCAAGGCCACGGGTAAGCTTGACGCCGATTTGGATTTTGGTATCAGCGTTGGACTGAGCCAAAACTTGAGCGTCGGTATTAGCTACAATAAATTCTACATTGTCTACGCTGGTAGCAATCATGCGTTCTACGGCATTACCGCCGCCACCGCCGACGCCGATGACTTTAATTACGGCGACGTTGTTGTCTTTATCTTCAAATTGGAACATCCATATCCCTCCACAAAGTATTTCTTGCTTTATTGTTTTAATAATATACTATTCAAGAGTTCCATGCAAATATTTTTCACAGATTCTTACTGATTTGTGACTATTAGCACCTATTTATTGCTGAGTGGTTGTGCCATCAGCAGGCGTTGTGCTATCTGTGGTGTCTGTTGCTGTAGCGTTTTCTGCATCAGTATCTGTTTGATTCTCTGTTGACGCATCTGCACTATTCTCTTGCGTTGTCGTATTGGTTTGGGCGCTGTTGTTTGCTGCTTGCGTGCTGCCTGCTGCCTCTGTTGCGCTCTTTTCTGTATTGGCTTCAATGTATTGAGCCAGCTCTTCATCGGTCAAGCTTTCATAGCCTTTTTTGACCACAACGGGCGATTTTTCGGAGCGTACATCTATGGCACCAATTTCATCCTCTATCAAATCGCTGAGCACCACCTGGTTGATGATGTCTTCTAAAATTTTCATGCGCTTTTCGATGTTTTTGGTATCGCCAATGCGAATTTCTAGCCCCTGGCTTGTATAGGCCAAAATGTTGTTGGTGTCTTTGATGTTGAGCTCTTGAATCATGGTTAGAAGCTCGTCGCTGCAAGCGTTAACGATATCAAGGGCCATGGTGAAGCGCTCGCTGTTTTTGAAGGTGCCGCCAAGCTCTGGGACCTCATCCATGGTGAATCCTGTGATGATTGGAAACCCGTCCTTGCTTAGGGTGGCGTCTTTATCTAGGAGGATGCCATCCTTGCTGAAGGACAAATATTTGCCACCACTCAGGAGAACGCCGGCTGGCTCTCTTTCTTGCACAACGATTTCTATGTAGTGTGGAAGATGGCGCTTGATTTCCACATTTTCCACGTAAGGGTTTGTCTTAATGGCCTCTTCTGCTTGGGCGGTTTTGTAAAGCAGGAGGTTTTTCCCAATCGGTGCGCCAGCAAGACGCTCGACCTCTGCTTCGTCTACATATTTGAGGTTAGATATTTCTACGCGGTCAATGTTCATAATAGGCCCGAGCATCAAGACAAAGCCGGCGGTGAAGAACACGAGGAAGACCAAGAAAACCACAAAGGCTGCTGGTACATTGCTTTCCTTGGGCGCCTCTGGTTGTTTTTTTGCTGTTTTTTTTCTCTCTGGCTTGGCTTGAGGCGCTGCTTCTTTTGCCAGCTTGCGCTTTTGCGCACGTTTTGCACCTTGCCTTGGCGCCTCGCTGGCCGTTTTTTCTGGTGTAGCCGCGCGTGCTCTTTGCATTCTAGTAGATGCGCCAGCGTTCAAATCGTTGATGCGGCGTTCAAAGCCTCTCGCCTCTATGCTGCTGCCCTCATCCTGAGCAACTTGGGCAGATTTTTTCTCTTGCTCTTCGTTGTAGCGTTCGCGCAAGTTGCGTTCGCGATATTTTTTTGCCTCTGCTTCGCTTTCGTAGGCCAAATATTCCTCTGGAATATGAACATCTTCGCTTTTTACTTTGGGCCCTCTGTCTTTTTGTTTAAATAGTTTCAAATGACCTCAACCTTTTCTTGTTTCGTATGCGCTTAGGAACGTTTTTCGCTCAATGCCTTTACAATAAGCGGTGCTTGCTTCCATACAGAGCCAGCGCCCAAAACGAGCACCATATCTCCCGCTTGGAGCTTTTCAATAAAGCCGTTGACCAAGTATTCCTCGCTGACCACGCGCGCGTGCTTATCGGGGTCTACCATGTCGGCAATAAGCTGACTGGACACGCCTTCAATTGGCGCTTCGCCTGCTGGATACACGTCCAAAAGGGCCACTTCGTCGGCGAGTGATAAGGCCGCTGCAAAATCCTTGGCCAAAAATTGGGTGCGAGAATAACGATGTGGTTGGAAAATGGCCACGAGGCGACCATCATGAGCGGAACGTGCTGCCTCAAGGGTTGCTCTGATTTCTGTTGGATGGTGGGCATAGTCGTCATACACGTCGATGTTGTCCACGGTGCCTTGGTGCTGGAAGCGGCGGCGGGTGCCCTTAAATTCCTTCAAGGCCTTGGCAATGTCTTCAAAAGCCAAGCCTGCATCAAGACCAACAACCACAGCTGCAGTGGCATTTGAAACGTTGTGCTTACCTGGCACCTGGAGCTCAATATGACCAATGAAGCGATCGCCGTTATAAATATCGGCTTCGTTTTTCATGCCTGTTTGTTTGTGGTTCAAAATGCGGTACTGACTTCTTTCGTGGAAGCCATAGGTTTTCATTGGTACTGGAGATTGGGCGGCAATGGCGAAGGATTCGTCGTTGTCGGCGCAAAGAAGGCAGCGCCCATTTGGGTTGGTCATGTGCAAGAAGCGTTTAAAGATATCGCGGATTTCGTTGATGTCCTTGTAATGATCGAGATGGTCCTCTTCAATGTTGGTAATCACGGTGTACCAAGGCAGGAGGTTGACAAAGCTGCCATCGCTTTCATCGGCTTCGGCCACAAACCATTCGCCCTTACCGTTTTTGGCGTTGGAGCCAATTTCGCTGATTACGCCACCAACAACGATGGTTGGATCAAGGCCGCATTTTTCAAAGCAAAGGGCAATCATGGACGAGGTGGTGGTTTTGCCGTGGGAGCCAGCTACGCAAATGGCCTTTTGGCTTTGCATGAGGTAGCCGAGCATTTCGGAGCGGTGTACCACTGGAATGCCGAGTTCAAGAGCGGCTTGGTATTCTACATTGTTTTCCTTAATGGCTGTGGAGCGCACAACCACGTCAATATCTGAGGTGATGTTTTCCTTCTTTTGTGGAATATGAATGGTTGCACCACGGCTTCTGAGCATTTGCACTTGGTCAGACTCGTTCAAATCTGAACCAGAAATGATGAAATCACGTTCTAGCATGACTTCGGCAATGGCGCTCATGCCAATGCCACCTATACCAATAAAGTGAACGTGTTTAAAAGTTTTTGTATTGTCCATCTCTGTCACCTCAAATTATTTTTCAAAGCCTTCTACGAGCATCATAATATCATTCAACGCATCTGGGCGGGCCAAGGAGGCCATGCCCTTTTTCTTGCTTTCGTAGTAGGCGTCATCTTCTAAGAATTTTTTGAGTGCCGCAAGCAGCTTTGGCACTGTCATTTCATCGTCCAAAATCATTTCGCCACCACCTGCATCAACAACGGCTTGTGCATTGAACTGTTGGTGGTTGTCGCTGGCGTATGGGTAAGGCACCAAAATGCCTGGCAGGCCACAACTGGCAATTTCGGCCAAGAAGGTGGCACCAGCGCGGCCAATGATGACATCGGCAGCAGCCAGGGCGTGTGGCATATCGTGAGAGTATTCCAAGAAACATAAGCGTTCATTAGAAAGAAGGGCGCCGTCGCTCTCTTTAATTAGAAGGCTTGTTTCTACATAGCCGTTTTTACCGGTGATAAAAATAACCTGCACGTTTTCGCTAGCAAGCATACCAGAAAGCGCCAAGGCGCAAACGCGGTTGATGGTTCTAGCGCCACGGCTCCCGCCGGTAATCAGTACGGTTTTCTTATTTGGATCGAGGCCAAATTTTTTGCAGCCCTCTTCCTTAGTCACCTGGCCAATATCCTCGCGCACTGGTAGACCCGTGAGCACAGTTTCCTTGGCTTTGGCAAAAAAGCGTGACGCTCCAGGGTAATTAATCATGACCTTGTCGACACGCCCTGCCAGCATACGGTTGGTCATGCCCGGATAGGCATTTTGCTCGTGAATCATGGTTGGAATGTTGGCTACGCTCGCCATAAGCACCGTTGGCCCGCAAACGAAGCCGCCTGTGCCAATAACAAGGTCTGGCTTAAAGTCTTTGATGTAGCGCTTGGCATCCACCAAGCCCTTGGCATTGACAAAGAGTGACTTGATCAATTCTGGCGTTGGCTTTCTAGGTAAGCCCTTTGCAGAAATGGTTTTAAAAGGAATTTTTGTTGTCGGCACTATGGTGTTTTCTAGCCCATTGTCACAGCCGATGTATAAAACCTCGCTTCCTGGCATGGTTTCCAGAATTCTCTGAGCAATGGCAAGGGCTGGGTAAATATGCCCCCCTGTACCGCCACCAGCTACAATCACTCTCATATATCGTCCCACCAATCTTTATTTTTTCGCAGCTCTCTTGGCTGCTGACTCTTTTTTCTTCTCTTTGTTGGCATAGCGCGACATATTCAACAGAATGCCCACAATGCCTAGGGTAATCATGAGGGAAGTACCGCCATAGCTAATAAATGGCAAGGTAATCCCCGTTACAGGCAAGACACCAACGGCAACACCCATGTTAATCAAAGCCTGTACAACAATAATGGCTGCAGCCCCAAAGGCCAAATAGGATTTGAAATTATCCTCAATTCTCGTGGCAATCCAAAAGCCGCGCCATGCAAAGGCCAAAAAGAGGCCCAAAACCAGAAGAGCACCAATAATACCAAGCTCTTCACCAATAACAGAATAAATAAAGTCTGTGTGCATCCCCGGCAAATACAAAAGCTTTTGCCCGCTATTGCCAATGCCCACGCCAAACAAACCGCCAGAGCCAAAGGCATAGAGGCTTTGTACCAGCTGATACGCCGAGCCTGTAGACGCATCGGCATCGGTTTGGCTCAAAAAGCCGATGATACGGTTGATGCGGTAAGGCTCTTGAATGCAGGCAGCAACAACGCCCAAAAGACAGGCTGCAAAGACACCTGCAATGGCGCGCACACCAATACCTGCAATAATAAACATGGCAAAGCAACCGCCAAAAATAGCCAAAGCTGAACCCAAGTCTTCTGTAGCAATAACCACCAAAGTCAGGAGCATAAGGACAAAGACAAAAAGGTTTTCGCGCGATTTGACCACATCATAAGGGCTATTTTTAATAAGGTCCGCCGTACAAACAATCATCAAAGGCTTGGCCATTTCAGATGGTGTGAAGCGAATCCCAGCAATGGTAATCCAGCGCGTGGCACCCAAGGTTTCTTCGCCCTTAAAAATGGTCACAACAACCAGGGCCGCTACAGCCAAAAGGGCAATCGGCGCCAGCTTTCTAATGATTTCTGGTGAAATGTAGGTTGCTACCACCATTAGCCCAAGGCCAAGGATCGCCGAGGCCCCTTGGCGAATGAAATAAGAAAAGGCACTGCCATATTCAAGCAAGGAGCGGTAGCTGCTGGCCGAAAAAACCATGACAAGGCCTATGACCAAAAGGGCCACAGCAATTTCCAAAGCCAAAAAGTCAGGCGCTCCCTGGGCGCTTTTATCCTTTGGAAAAAGCGCAGAAACAGTTTCCGCCGTTTGTTCCTTGACATTTGGCTTTTGCAGCTTGCTTTTGGAGGTGTCTACATTTTTTGGCACAATGCGTTTTCGCGGCGCGCTAGGCGCCGTTTCTCTGTACTCATCGTCATACTCGCCGTATTGAATTTCCTTTTGGCGCTCTTTTTCTAGCTGACGCGCGCGCGCACGCTCTTGAATGCTCGGCTCACGGCTGTTGCCCATATACATGGCCTGATGCATGGACGCATTGGCCTGTTTTACTTGGGCATTTTCTAGGCGTCTTTTTGCCTCGCTGGCGCTCTTTGCATTTGTGAGCGGGCGAGGCTTATTTGTGCCGTTTGTCTGTGTTTGCCCTTGCGCACTGGCCTTACCATCTTGCACGGCGTCCTGCACCTCTGGTGCCTTGTAGCGCTCGGTGCGGGTATTGGTCCGCTCGTCCGGACCCGGTTTTTCATAATGAGGATGTTTGCGCGGCAAGCGGTTGTTTGTCGCGAATTGACCCTTGTTTTGATTATTCTTGTATTGCATACTCTCTCACCAATTTTTTGAAGAGATCGCCTCTTTGTTCAAAGTTGTCAAACATATCCCAGCTAGCACACGCAGGTGACAAGAGAACCACATCGCCCTTTTGGGCCAAATCATGCGCCTTTGCCACAGCATCCTCAAAGCCATCGGCCACCACATAGTCGCTGTAATCGGTGCGCGTGAAGGCATCGATAAAATCGTCAATGGCTTGGCCCACCAGAACAATCTTGCGGCAATGCGCACGCATGAGTGGTACCAAATCGGTAAAATCGCTGCCTTTGTTTTTTCCGCCAGCAATGAGCACAATTGGACGTTCGCCATAGGAGCCCAAAGCTTTTTCGGTGGAATCTGGATTGGTGCCTTTTGAGTCGTTCACATAGAGCACGCCATCAATATCACCACATGGCTCCATGCGGTGCGCCACGCCTGTGAAGGCCTTGAGGCGGGCGTTAATGATGTCCTTATCTTGGCCCATCAGCAGTGCGGCCAAGGAAGCAGCCATGGCGTTTTGCAAATTGTGCGCGCCTACAATGCCAATTTCATCGGCACGGATGAGGGTTTGCGCTTCGTCTGCTGCGTTTAGTGCATACTTGACTTCACCCTCTTCTAGCCACATACCTTCTTTGAGGATATCCTTTTGGCTAAAGAAATACACGCGCGCGTGCGCATCCTTTTCCATTAGAGCCACCATAGCGTCGTCTTTGTTTAATAGGAGGTAGTCGCCCTCACCTTGGTTTTTAAAGATGTTTGCCTTAGCCGCGGCGTAGCCTTCCATGGTTTTGTGACGGTCGAGGTGGTCTGGCGTAAGGTTCATGATGCAGGCCACCTTTGGACGAAAAGCATCGACGCTCTCAAGCTGGAAGGAGCTCATTTCTGCCACAACCACATCATCCTTTGTCATTTGTGGGCATTGGCTCACAAGAGGCAGGCCAATGTTGCCACCAGCGACCACCTTGCGGCCTTCCTTTCCCAAAAGAAGGGCTGCGAGGGTTGTGGTGGTGGTTTTACCATTGGTGCCGGTAATGGCTACAAATGGCACCTCGCTGTGGCGGAAGGCAAGCTCCGGCTCGCTGATGACTGGAATACCGAGCGCCTTTGCGCGCACCACCGGAGGTATGGTGAGCGGAATTCCTGGGCTCATCACAATGAGCGCCGGATTAATCTCGTCCACATTTGGCTGTTCGCCCCATACATAGGAAATAGACGCATGCCCAAGCTGCGCCTCTACCTTTTGTGCAATATTTGTGTTCATGTCACTAAGGACAATGCTTTTGCCAATAGATTGTAAGTATTCAGCGCTTGCAATCCCGCTTCGCGCTGCACCAATAATAAGTATCGTTTTTTCCACAATGTGCCTCCTTCAGCCTAAAGCAATGCGGTCCAAAATAGAGCTACACCAATAACGCTCGTGATGAGTGTGATGATGCTAAAAAGCATTACCACTTGATTTTCACTGCGACCACCCAGCTCAAAATGGTGGTGCAAAGGTGCCATGCGGAAAACACGGCGTTTCTTTGTTTTATACACAGCCACTTGAATGATATCGCTAACAGACTCCATCATATAGGTGAAACAAATCACCGGAATAAGGAGCTCGGTCTTTGTCACCATCGAAAGGCCAACGACCATACCACCTATAAAGAAGCTCCCTGTATCGCCCATAAAGACGCGCGCTGGGTGGCGGTTGTAGAAAAGAAAGGCCAAGAGCGCGCCAATCATAACAGCTACAACAATGAGAGAGCTTGGCTCATTGTAGAGCTTCACAATGGCAAAGAAAGCCAAGAAGATGATAACACTGACCGTTGTAAGAAGGCCGTCCAGGCCGTCTGTGAGATTGGCACTGTTTGTGGTACCGATGATGATAAAAATCATCAGTGGCCAATAAAGAACGCCTACAGGCAGCACCGTGTTAAAAAGTGGCACCCAAAAAGCGCTCACGTTCATATCTAAACTTTTTGCCCAAAAAATGATGGCTACAGCCGCCAAGAGTTGAAGGGCAATTTTTTGCTTTGGCGTGAGGCCTTCGTTGTGATGCATCACAATTTTAATGGCATCGTCTGCTAGGCCAATGGCCCCAAAAAGAAAGGCCGAGCCAACAATGAACCAGGTTACGCCAGTGAATTGGCGCATAGCAAGGAGCGCTACCACCACAGTAATCATAAACAAAATCCCACCCATGGTAGGTGTCCCTGATTTTTTCTGGTGACTTTTTGGCCCTTCCTCACGAATGGATTGACCAAATTTCAAGTTGTGTAATACTGGAATCATAAAATGACCCACGATAAGCCCAATGACAAGGCTCACAATAAAACCTACTGCCCACATGCTATTGTTCCTCCGATTAGTTTAGTTTTTGCTGCTCTTTACATCCCTCAAGGCTGGCACCCCATAGGCGCCTTCAGCTGCTCTAATGGCGCGACGAATGGCCTGCTCCATGGCATAGGCACACGCCACCCCTGCAAGGTTCACATCACTTGCCACTTCGCCCACACTAAGAGCGAAAATGCTGTCGCCATCTGCTGTGGTGTTGACCGGTGAAATGGCACGCACCACACCATTGGACGCAAGGGCTGCAATTTTTTTAAGTTCTGTTTTGTTGAATTTGCCATTGGTCACAACGGCGCCAATGGTGGTATTGGTGGTGGCATTTGCTGCCCCACCCAAGATTTTCATCATCTCGTCACTATGCTCAAGCATCATCATGCGTGAGCTCATAAAGCCTTCTCCATTTGGATTGCGAAGACCGGCCAAAACATTGCCCTCTTCGTCTAAAACATCCCCTAGGGCATTGACGGCCACAATGGCCCCAACCTCTAGCTCACCCAAGCGCACGGCAAAGGTCCCTAGGCCAGCTTTGGTCATATACGCCTCGCCCAAAAGCTTGCCCACAGTGGCGCCTGTACCTACACCAAAGTTGCCTTCTTTAACGGTTGGATTGCCTTCGGCATGAACGCAAGCCTCATAGCCCATTTCTTTGTCTGGGCGGATGTTTTGGCCACACTCAAGGTCAAAAATACACGCCTGCACCACAAGAGGCACAATGGCATCGCCAACAGGCAAGCCTACGCCGTGTTCCTCTAAGTATTGCATCACACCGCCGGCAGCATCGAGCCCATAGGCACTACCGCCACTGAGCACCACAGCGTGGATGCTGTCGCACGCTGCCACTGGGTTTAGGAGCTCGCTTTCGCGGCTCGCTGGGCCACCGCCACGCACATCTACACTGCAAGGCGACGGCTTATCGCAAAGAATCACCGTACAACCTGTGCCAGCTTCTAAGTTTTCGCTGCTACCGATGCGAAAGCCCTTCATATCCTGCAAACGCATTTCTTCCATGTTAGGAACCTCCCTTAGGCGGTTTACGCTTCTCTGCTTAAATAGTTGTAAACCTCTGTCATTTTCATACTGTTGCTGCCTTTTACAAGAATCACAGCATCCTCTTGAGCAAACTCCTTGAGGAGAATGGATACCTGCTTGGTGGTGTCTACATAAAATACCTTTTCATGATCCATACCACTTGCTATGGCACTGGTACCAATGATTTCTGCCAAGGTGCCCAAGCAAATCAAAAGGTCAATGTTCTTTTCGGTCAAATGACGGCCCACCTTTGCGTGGCCCTCTTTTTCATATTGCCCAAGCTCGTACATATTGCCAAGGCAAGCAATGGTTGGACGTGGCTTATATCCCGCCAACACATCCACCGTAGCCATCATAGAATCTGGGTTGGCATTGTAGCAATCGTTAATAAGCAAGCGATTGCCAGCCATCTCGTGCATTTCCATGCGGCTAGAGGAAAGGGACACGGCGTGCCCTAGTCCATTTTGAATGTCCTCTTGTGGAATGTCAAGGGCGCAGGCAATGGCTGTAACCAAAAGCGCATTGTCTACAAAATGGCGTCCTGCAAATGGCAGACGCACAAAAAAGCGCTTGTCGCCTTCGCCATACTCAAAGCTTACCCCATCTTGAGCGAGAACGGTGTTGTAGCTCTTGGCCTCTGCCTCTTCTGTTTCGTCACCGCACCACACCACTTTTGCTGCACATTCTGGCAAAAACGGTGTAACGAGGTTTCTATCGCGCGCACGCAAGGCCACAGCCCCATTTTCTGGCAAGTAGCGGAAAAGCTCTGTCTTGGCACGGGCAATGCCTTCTTGGCTGCCCAAAAATTCAGCGTGCACCATGCCAATACCGGTGATGATGGCGTGGGTCGGGTGGGCAATCTCACAAAGGAATTCAATTTCGCCAAAGCCCTGCATCCCCATTTCTACAATGAGGATTTGGGTTTCTTCGCTCAGGCGTGTTAAGGTAAGGGGCATACCCAACTCGTTATTTTGATTTTCCTTAGTTACCACAATCTTGTGGGATTTAGCGCACACCTGCGCCAAGAGGTCCTTGGTGCTGGTCTTTCCTTGGCTGCCTGTAATAGCCACCACAGGTCCATTAAAGCGCGCGCGGCACCATTTTCCTAAGGCTTGGATAAAGCTCTGGCCATCCTCTGCCACCACGCAACCCACCGCATCGCTTGTAAAAGCGTGGTCAGCGTCTACGCAAACAGCAACGGCGCCGGCTTTAATGGCCTGCTCTATAAAGCGGTGTCCATCCACTCTTTCTCCTCGAATGGCCACAAAGAGATCACCCTCTTCAACCGCGCGGCTGTCATAAACAACACGCTTGGGTACAATGCCTTCAGGGCCGGTGTAGTGAAGCCCCAATTCGCGGGCAATTTCTCCGATTGTACTATTATACATGGTTTTTCCTCCAAAAAATGAGTAAGCCGGAAATGCTAAGCATCGTCCGGCTTCTCTTTGCTATGAAGTCATCTTAAGGACATAGACGACTCGTTTCGCTACTGGTTCGTGCTTGCTCAATGTATCTAGAATTTTTGCTTTTTGAAGCCTTCTAGTTGGTTGCTGCCGCCGTTTGATCCGTTGTGGTAGCGACGCCACTGTCTGTAGCTTGGTTCGTATTTGTGTTACTTGATGCCTCTAAAGCCGCTTGCTGCTCTGCAAGGGCTGTTTCTTCGATTTTTTTCGTTTCTTCTTCGATTTTGGCCAATTCCTCGGAGCCAGCAAACCATACGCTCACGGTGTCGCCCTTGGCCACACTCGTGCCTGCTGCAGCCTCCTGTCTATAGGCCAAGCCACTGCCCGAGAATTTTGATTTTAAGCCATAGCCTGTTAAAATCGCATCCACCTCTTTGATGGTTTTCCCCTCAAAGGATGGGAGGGTGATGTAACTGTCTGTGTCATTAATGCAGTAAAATTCTACCGTTGAGCCCTTGGCTACCTTCGTGCCTGTACGAGGCAAACAGCATACAACCTCTGAACCACTGCTTACAAAATCCACATTCAAGCCAGCTTCAACCATTAGCGCCCTCGCTTCTTCGGCATTGGCTGCTTTTTCAATGTCTGGCACTGTGACGGTTTCTACTTCCTCAGCCTCGGTGACGTTTTCATCGTCGGTGCTGATGGTTTCTGTTTGTGGCACCTCGTAATAATTCAAGGTGTTTTCCATAATTTCTGAGAAAATACCACCGGCCAAGGTACCACTGTTGCCACCACTTGCTGGGCTATCCACAATAACAATGCAAGCATATTTTGGATTTTCTACAGGCGCAAAGCCCACAAAACTCAGGATGTAGTTGCCTTCTTGGTAGCTACCACCCGATGCAATTTCTGCCGTACCTGTTTTACCACCAACACGATAGCCAGGCACAGCAGCCGGAGTCCCGAGGCCTTCTTCAACAACGCCTTCGAGCATATCGCGCATTTGCGCAGAGGTATCCTCAGAAATGACCTGACGCACCACCTCTGGTTCCATCTGGCTGGTAACATTACCGTCAGCATCCACAATTTTGGAAACAATTTGTGGCTTCATCAGCTTACCACCATTTACAACAGAGCAAAAGGCGGTAATCATCTGTATGGCCGTGTAGGCGTTGCCCTGGCCAATGGCCGAAGCAGCCAAGTCCAAAGGCACCGCGTCCTCCTCGTCAATCAAAATTGGCGACGCCTCTGCTGGCAATTCAACACCAGTTTTGACCGTCATACCAAAGCCATCGAGGTAGTTGTAAAAACGGCTTAAGCCTAATTTTTCCACACATTGCGCTTGGGCAACGTTACACGATTGCTCAAGGGCGTGTTTCATAGTTTGCAAGCCGTCACCCTCTGGATAATCCCAGTCTTGGAAGCGGTGGTCATCAATCATAATGTAGCCACCACAGGTCAATTGGGTGTCGGTTTCAATGATGTCATCTTCTAAATACATGGAGGTCGAAAGACTCTTAAACGGCGAGCCCGGTTCATAGAGCTTCGACACCGCCAGGTTGGACCAAGTTTCTGGCTCGTACTCACCATAATTGTTTGGATTAAAATCAGGAATGTTGGCCATTGCCAAGATTTCTCCAGTTTCTACATCCATCAAAATAGAGGTCATGGCCTCTGCCTGCTGCTCTTCTTGCGCCTTGGCCAAGGCCTGTTCCATGTAAAACTGCACGGTAGAATCTATGGTCAAGTAAACATTTTCGCCTTCCTTGGCCGGCACCGATTCGCGGATGGACTGAGGAATGGCGTTGCCAAGCTTGTCATATTCAACAACGAGCTTCCCAGGTGTACCAGCGAGTACCTTGTCGTATTGAAGCTCAATACCAGCAAGGCCTTGGTTATCTAGGCCCGAAAAGCCCAACACATGGCAAAGTTCCTCGTTGTTTGGATACTCTCTGGCGTATTCCGTGGTAAAACCAATGCCTATGTAGTTCATTTCTTGGAGCTTTTTGGCGTCTTCCTTTTCGCACTGGCGCTTGAGCCATGCAAAGTCGTTGGAAGAGCCATCGATAATCTTATTGATTTCTGTTTTGGTCATATGTAGGCACTTAGAAATGTCTTTTACAATTTCATCTCGGCTGCTCGACTCGCGAATCACCGAAGGTGTGATATAAACAGACATTTTTTCCACACTTATGGCCATCACTTCGTTGTTTCTATCGTAGATAACGCCACGGTTTGGGGTTATCTCTACGTTTTGCAAGCGGTTGTTGAGCGAATCGCCGCTGTATTTTTCGCTTGCCAAAACCTGTACATAGAAAAGCTTTGCAAAAATAGCAAAGGCAACCACCGTTGCTATCGCAAGGATATACATAATGCGCGCTTTTCTTTGATTCATTGTGTTACAACTCCTTATTGGCAGCTGCGCTATTTTTCACTCGGCGTATAGACAATGATGTCCTCGGCCTCGCTCATCCCTAGCTGCTTGCTCGCCTCTTCCTTGATGACGCTCTTATTGCTAAGCTGCGCGCTTTTTTGCTTCAAGGCTTCGTTTTCGGCATTAATTTCTTTAAGCGCCGCTTGTTTTTCATTGATGCTTAGGCCCATATTTTGAATAGCACCGTATTGGCCTGCGCACAAAATGCCAAACAAAAAGGCAATCATGAGTGCGCGAAGGGTTGAAAGACGCGGTTTCTTTTTTTCAAACTTCTTTCGCAGCACACGCTCATTTTGCTTCTTCGCCATTGGATTGTTTGAGCCAGCAGCAAATGTTGTCTCTTGTTTTTTTGTATTTATTTTTTTCTTTCTAGCATGGGCCTCTTTTTGTGCCTCATCTCTTGCTGTGCTCATAGCTTCATCCCCAGCTTACTTATTGCTACATTCTTCTACGTTTTTTTGGTTCAATTTTTTCAACCACGCGCAATTTTGCGCTGGCTGCACGTTTGTTTTGTTCCAGCTCTTCGTCACTTGCCACAATAGGCTTGCGTGTGACGATTTTCACTGTGGCCATTTTGTCGCATTGGCAAATAGGCAGCTCTGGTGGACACACGCAATCGCTTGCCAAATACTTAAAGCGATTTTTTACAATGCGATCTTCCAGAGAATGGAAGGTGATGACCGCCATACGCCCCCCTACCTTTAAGCGAGCCACAGCCTCGTCAATAACGCCCTCTAAAACCTCAAGCTCCTTATTGACCTCAATGCGAATGCCTTGGAAGCTACGTTTTGCCACGTGAGAGCCCTTTTCGCGGGCACCCTTTGGCACGGCACGTTCAATACAATCCACCAATTGGAAGGTCGTTTCAATGGGTGCCAACGCTCTGCGCTCAACGATGATTTTGGCAATACGACGCGCCCATTTTTCTTCGCCGTATTCGCGCAAAATACGCTCCAAATCGTCCTCTGAGTAGGTATTGACCACCTCATAGGCCGAAAGGGGTGCCTCAGGATTCATACGCATATCTAGCCTAGCATCGTGCATATAGCTGAAGCCGCGGCTATAATCGTCAATTTGCGGGGAGGATACGCCGATATCAATCAAAATACCGTCCACGCCCTCTGGCGCGTTTTCATCAATAATGGAAGGCATATTGATATAGTTGGAATGAAAGAAGGTCACCTGATCGCCAAAAGGCGCTAGGTGCTCACTGGCTGCACGAATGGCGTTCATGTCTTGGTCAATGGCCAACAAACGCCCGTTTTTGCCAATGGCTTTTAAGATACCACCAGAGTGACCGCCACCACCAACGGTACCATCCACATAGGTGCCACCTTCCTTTAAATCTAAGCCTTCTAGCACTTCCTCATAAAGCACTGGAATATGTTCAAATGCCAATACCTTCACCGCCCTATAATCCTAGCATATACGCCAAATCCTCCAAGGATTCGCCGCCCTCATCCATTTGATTGTTCTCCCATCTTTGGCTGCTCCAAAGCTCAATCACATTGGATTCGCCCACAACGACAACCTCGCTGTCAATAGCTGCGTGCGCCTTTAAAGCCGGAGGAATAGACACTCTCCCTTGCTTGTCAATCGTTTCC
This sequence comes from uncultured Peptococcaceae bacterium, assembly GCA_934229395.1. Lineage (GTDB taxonomy): Bacteria > Bacillota > Peptococcia > Peptococcales > Peptococcaceae > UMGS1590. Next base: position 47,309 of record CAKQDL010000008.1, read on the forward strand.
ACACTGGCAGACGCATAAAAAAGTCGCTTAAACCGACGTACCTTTGGGTCGCTCGATGGCTTGGCGTCGATTTTTTCGCACACCAAGGCCCATTCGCTCATTGGGTAAATCGTCAGACAGCCGTCCAAGCCCTTGGCAATCACGCATTCTCCAGCGAGCGCCTCGCGAAACTTGGCTGGAATGGTCAGGCGGCTTTTGTTGTCTATGGTGTGCTTATACTCCCCTAAAAACATAGACAGGCCACCTCCATTCCACAATTCCCCATTTTGACCCTTTTTATACCACTCTACACTATTTTACAAAAGAATGCTACATAAAAATGGCTACAAATGAGCGTTCGAGGGCGCGCCGCTAGCGAGCGCGCGCGCATTCTCCCCACCACGAACACAAAAAACGGCGCTCCAGCAAAGGAGCACCGTCTGATAAAAATTTCTTATGTGGTTTTTACCACACGCTTATGGCCGCTGTGCCTTAGCCAACAACGTTTGCCGGATTGCCAGCGAGGTAAGCCACGATGTTGTCAGCTACAATGTGAGCACGCTTTACGAATGCTTCGTCGGTAGCGAAGGCAACGTGTGGGGTCAAAAGAGTGTGTGGGGTGGAGAAGAGTGGATGGCCAGCTTCTAGTGGCGGTTCGGTGTAGAACACATCAATACCAGCACCACCAATGCGACCTTCGTTCAGTGCATCTGCCAAAGCATCGATGTCAACGATTGGGCCACGCGCACAGTTGATGAGGAGAGCGGTCGGCTTCATCTTGCCGATGGCATCCTTGCCGATAAGGCCGCGGGTAGAATCGTTCATAGCCAAGTGGATGGATATAACGTCGCAGGTAGACATAAGGGTATCGAGGTCCACCATCTTCACGCCTTCGATTTCCTTTGGAGAACGGTTGTAAGCGTAGCAGTCGCAGCCAAAGGCATCTGCTACCTTGAGCACTTGCTTACCGATGTTACCAGCACCTACAACACCAAATTTAAGAGCAGAAAGCTCTTGGCCAATAAGGCCCTTCATGGTGCCACCTTCACGCACGGTCTTGTCGCATTCACGAATGTTGCGGAGAAGGGAAATGGTCATACCAAATACGAGGTCAGCAACCGCTTCGTTGGAGTAGCCGCTTGCATTGCAAACAGTTACACCCTTTGCCTTGCAAACGTCCATTGGGATATGGTCGAAGCCAGTGAAGGCAACTGCCAAAAGTTCGATTTTTTCCAAGTGCTCCATTACGTTGGCGCTCATTGGTTGGTTGGCAATAACAACAATTTCTGCATCCTTTGCGCGTTCAATCATTTCTTCGTCAGAGGTTGCACGACTGTCGTAAAAGGTCCATTCTACTTGGCCGCCAAGCTTTTCTTGCATAAGAGCTTCTAGGGCATCTGCTGGAACATTAAGTGGTTCGAGTACTACTAGCTTCTTCATTGTTTATTCTCTCCTTGTTCTCGTCTGTTTTGGCGTATAAGGTCATCCTTGCAACGGTTTAAAAGACGCATTTCATATTTTATCTCTGCCAGCTTGTGGAGCTGAGAAATAACAACAGTGTTGTAAAAGCCGCCAGCCACGCCTACAATAGGCAGGCCCATCACAAAACGGCTAAAAAGCATCGCCGTGGAGAGGGTGTTGGCTGTGGCTTGGATTTCATTTTCAATCAAACAAATAGAGGTTTCGCCTCTGTCTATGGCGCGCCCCATGGCATCGAGCTTTCTGTGGACCATCTCGCGCTCGCTACTTGGCGTGGCCACAAGCTGAATCAAAGCAAGCATATAGCTTTGCTCGTCGGCACGGTCTGGGTCAAAGCCACGGCTTTTGGCCTCCACCATACAGGTGCGAATGAGGTTGGCAATAAGAATCGGCACATCGGGAAGCCCAATGCCCAAAAGGCCCAAGCCCACACCTTCGGTGGTGGCGAAGCCTAGGGATGCAAGATAACGCTTGACTTCGGCCTTACGAATGTCATTCAATCCTTCGTCGTGGCCCTCGCCCTGTAGGGCACTGCGCTTTTTTGCGTATTGTTTTTTTAAGCTGTCCTCATCATAGGTTTTATCAATGAGCACCTTGCCATCCTTAAAAACCAGCTCGAAAGCTTTGGCAAAAGCCACCTTTAGGGTGTCCTCTAGCTTTGGTGGAATTTTTTCTTCAGCCTTTTCACGCCACGAGGAGGTGTAGCTGCGCAACGCTTTTTTGTACGCTGGATTATGAAAAAGCAGCTTTTCTTCCTTCTTTTGACAGCTCTTTAGGGACGTGTTGATTTCAATGAGTTTTTTTGTGTAGGTATTCATCGTACTCACCATCTAGGGAGCACTTCGCGCTCCACAATTTTTACGTCGGCGAAATAGCGTTGGGCAATGCCCAAAAGGGCATCCATTTTTTCCATGCTTGGCACTTGGATGTTTTCTTCATCTGGACGGGTAACAACGGCCAAAAGGTTGATGCGTGCCGTTGGTGCCTTTTCCTTTAGGATGCGCATGCCCTCTTCAAAGAAGGCTTCATCGTCGTTTTCGCCAGCCACAATGACGCAGCTGACTTCGTAAAACACACCACTTTCCTCTAGTGCGCGGATGTTTTCTAAGACGTTGTCAAAATCGCCGTGTACATAGGTTTCGTAAAATTCCTTGCTGAAGCCCTTATAGTCAATGTTCACCAAATCCATATGGGCGAGAATTTCCTTAAAGGCCTCTGGATGAATCATCCCATTGGTTTCAATGGCGTTATAAAAGCCGGCTTCATGTACCGCCTTGGCATAATCGCGCACGTGTTCAAACCAAATGAGGGGCTCGTTGAAAGTATAGCACACACCGCGTACGCCACTTGATTTTTTTAGATTTTTTAAGCGATTAATCAAATCCTCTTGGTGTAAGGGCTCGGTATGAATGCGCCCTTGGGAAATGTGCTTGTTGGCACAGTATGGGCAATTCATATTGCAGCCATAGCCCGAAATGGACAAAAGCTGCACATCCTCCTTTGGGTAAAAATGGAAGCCCATTTCCCCAAGGTTTTCTGTTGTCATCCCACTAATCACACCATAGGTTTTTGCTACAAGCACCCCATCGTTGTTGACGCGACACTTGCAAATACCCATTTCACCAGGAAGCAATACACACTTATGGGAGCAGAGCGTACATTCTACGCCGCCGTCCTCTAGCTTATTGTAGTAGCAAGCTTCCATAATGACACCTCCTTTACTCTCCTTAGAAACGAACCAGCCCTTTCAAATCTTTTGGGCTAGAAATAATTGTTGTTGCCCCACTTTCCTCTAAAACAGCTTTGTCGCGGAAGCCCCAATCGCAAGCAACAAGGCGCATGCCACAGCTTTTGGCTGTTTCTACATCCACCTCAGAGTCGCCAATATACACGGCATCCTCTACCCTTATGCCCAGCTTTTCGCAAATCAGCAAAAGAGCATCTGGCGCTGGCTTTGGACGAATACCATCCACCAAGCCTTGGGTAAGCTCAAAGGTGTCAGGAAAATATTTTTGGCACAAAACGCCCACAGCATCGTCGTTTTTGTTAGAGAGTACCGCCAAGCGAATGCCCTCGGCCTTCAAAAAGGCCAAAGCCTCCTCTACTCCCTCATAGGGACAGGTGTAATGCGCCTTTTCTCGTTCGTAAACGCGCAGGAAGCGCTCAAAAATAGCATCGCCTGTTTCTCTATCCACGCCTTCACCCATGGCGCGGCGCATGAGCACACGCACACCATTGCCCACAAAACGGCGCACCTCTTCGCGCGTACGCTGGGGCTGTTCAAAATCGTGAAGCGCTTCATTGACGCTGTTGGCCAAATCGTCCAAGGTGTCCAAAAGGGTGCCGTCTAAATCAAAGATACAAGCCTTTGGTTGCATTGTCTCGCCTCCCAATAATTTACAATTTCACTATATCATAAAACCTTTGCTTAATCATCCTTATTTAATGAATATTTTGTCTGGCTAACCACTACTTTTCATTTTTCATAAAGCCTGTCATGATGAGGCCAAAAAGAAGCATCACACCTGAGCTAAAGAAGACCGTATCCACGCCCTTGACCATGGCAAGCACTGCACTGCCTGCGCCTTTAATGTCAGCAGCCATCACGGCGTATACCATGGTGAACACGCTCAGGCTAAAGCTGTTGGCCATGAGCTTGGCCCAATTGACCAAGGTCGAGCCATCGTCCTGCAGCTCCTTCGGTAGCGCGCGCATGCCGTGATCCATAACAGGCATCCCCATCACGCCAATACCCAAATAGCGCAGACATAAGAAGGCGATGAAGACTGGAATAGAGGTGTCAATGGTAGAGCGTCCCAAAAGTAAGCTGCCACTGGCCAAAATCAAAAAGCCAATAGCAATGAGCTCCTTGGAGCTGAGCTTGCCATAAAGTCGTTGGCTAATAGGCGCCCCGCCAATGGAAAAGACTGCCGGAATAAGCAAGAGCATCCCATAGGCAAAGGCCGAATAGCCGCGCACCGTTTGCAAATAAATTGCCAGTACAAAAGGCGCCAAGCAAAGTGCCATCGACCACAGGATGTTGGCCACAAGGCTTAGGGTAAATTCACGGTATTTGAGGGTAGCAAAAGTGAGCACAGGCTGCTCAAGCTTCCCCTGACGCACAATGAAGTAGGCGCAAAAGAGGGTGCCTGCAATAAGCATAGAAAGAATCATCGGCGATGTAAGACTATAGTCGCTCGCCAAGCTAAAGCCTAGGAGCACCAAAAGACAGCCAATCACAATGGTCACAAAGGAGAGCGCATCCACGTGCTGTCCTTTTTGCTGTTCTTCCTTTGGGAACACGCGCATGGCAATCACTGCCGCCACCAAGGAAAATGGCACGCTGAACCAAAAAAGCCAGCGCCAGCTCACATATTTGAGCAAGAGTCCAGCCACTACAGGACCAACAGCCGGCCCCAAAGAAAGACTCATGCTTTGAATGGTCAAAAAGAGCGGCTGACGACGGCGTCCCACAAAGCGATAGATGGCAATCATCGTCACAGGAATCAGCGCCGAGCCAGCAATCCCCTGCACGGCACGCACAGCGATAATAACATAAATGTTGTTTGTAAGCCCGCTGATCAAAGAAAACACTGCAAAGCTTAGAATGCTCGCCAAAAAATAATTGCGCAGGGTAAAGCGATGCACAAACCAGCTTGCTAGTGGGCTCACCACACCCATCACAACGGTGTAGCCAATCATAATCCACTGCACTTGGGTGACAGAGGCATCAAAAATTTCAATAAAAGTTGGTAGGCCAGCGTTTAGGGCTGTAGAGTTGTACAGCGCCAAAAAGCAAGCGATGACAATAAGCAGCACCAGCATACCATCGTTGGTGTTTGTGTTTGTTTTTACAGAATTTGTACTCATAGTAAGTGTCCTACAACGACGCGGTCGTGACCTTGGTCGTCTTTGAGACATTCAACCTCCTTAAAATCGTTCTTGGAAAATAGCGCCGTCACGGCCTCACCCTGGTTATAGCCAATTTCTACGGCCAACCAACCGCCACTGTTCAAATACGCCTTGCTTTCTGTGGCCAAGCGCTTATAAAACAGGAGGCCCTCCTCTTCGGCCACCAAAGCCATAATGGGTTCCTTATGGATTTCTTCGGCCAATTCGAGATACTCGTTTCTTTCTATATAAGGAGGGTTGGCGCTGATGCAATCAAAGCGCATCCCTTCCCATGGTGCAAGCAAATCGCCCTCGCGCCATTCTACTTTGGCTCCTAAGCGCTCGCCGTTGAGGCGCGCTACTTCTAGCGCCTTTGGTGATAGGTCAGAGGCGTGCACACGCCAAGCGGCGCGCTCTCTGGCAAAGGAAATGGCCACAATGCCACTGCCTGTGCATAAATCAAGCACCTCAGCTTGAGATGAACGTACACGTGCAAGTACGGCCTCAACGAGATGCTCGGTGTCAAAACGTGGAATCAGCACATTTTCGTTGACCTCATATTCACAGTCACGGAAAAAGGCTCTTCCTAAAATATATTGAATTGGTCGGTGATTGGCCAAGGACTGGGCATCCTTTTCTAGCTGGGCCATCACCGAATCGCTTACTTCATCGTCCAAATGCGCCAAAAGGTTGGCACGGTTCATGCCAAGGCGCTCTGCTGCCACAAGCTCCGTCTCAAGACGGCTTGCATGAGGCGCCCCCTTGAGCGCCCCCTGCATCCATTCACGAATTGTCATGCTTCAACCTCTTCTGCCGCTTGCTTGAGCTTACGTGCCTGATCGGTGCTCACAAGCGCATCAATGAGCTCATCCATATCGCCCATAAGGGTTTGTTCCAAACGGTGGGTGGTGAGGTTGATGCGGTGGTCAGTGATGCGACCTTGTGGGAAGTTGTAGGTACGGATACGTTCGCTGCGATCCCCGCTGCCAATCATGGAACGGCGCAAAGCAGCCTCTTCACCGTGCTGTTCTTCCTGCATTTTTTCATATAAACGACTCTTTAGGACCTTGATGGCCTTTTCCTTGTTCATCTGCTGAGATTTTTCATCCTGGCAGCTAACAACAAGACCGGTAGGAATATGGGTAACGCGCGCAGCAGACTTAGTGGTGTTTACAGACTGTCCACCAGGGCCGCTGGAGCAGAACACGTCAATGCGCAAATCCTTGGCTTCGATGTGTACCTCTACGTCATCGGCTTCCGGGAGCACAGCAACAGTGGCTGCAGAGGTGTGGATACGGCCAGAAGCTTCTGTAGCTGGCACGCGTTGCACACGGTGGACGCCACTTTCAAATTTGAGCTTGGAGTAAGCGCCCTTACCAATAATCATAAAGGTCACTTCCTTGTAGCCACCACCATCGGTTTCGTTGGTGTTCATAATATCAATCTTCCAGCCCTGCTTTTCGGCATAGCGCACATACATCTTGTAGAGGTCTGCTGCAAAAAGGGCCGCTTCGTCACCACCAGTACCGGCGCGCACTTCCACAATAACGTTGCGCTCGTCGCTAGGGTCCTTTGGCAGAAGAAGGATGTTGATTTCCTTTTCAAGGCTTTCCAGCTCAGCAGTGAGCTCCTTGATTTCTTCCTTAATCATTTGGTCCATATCGGCATCCAAATCTTCTTCCTGCATCATCTTTGCTTCTTCCAAGCCTTCGCTTGCTTTTTTGTATTTTCTCCAGGCCATCACCACGTCTTCCAAATCGGCATGGGCCTTGGCTGTTTTTCGAAGCTCGTCTGGATTGCCCAACACCTCAGGGTCGGCCATCATACGTCCAAGCTCTTCGTATTTTTCATCCAAGTTTTCTAATTTATCTAGCATAGTCGCTCTCCTCTTTCTTGGTTTCAATGTCGCGGCACAGGCCAGACACACGCTTTTATTGTATCCTATTGATCATGGATTTTCAAGAAAGCGCCGGCAGCGCACATTAAAAATCGCCACGCACGTTTTGTGTGTGGCGCGAGGGTGTAGCTTTTGTTTGTTGCGTCATAATCGAGATTGCTGGCAATCCACTCGACGTCGAGGTCGTCTTTGCTGATTTTCTGTTCTTTTGTGACGTTGGCTACGCATGGTGTGTCACCATCTAAGGTTGGCAAGGTTTTGCCAACTTCTACTTGGCCACTTAGGTAGAGGTCGACGGCCTTGACGACTGGCTTATAATTGGCGGTGAGGGTGATGTCGTCTGTAACGTTTGTAAGGGTTGCCTTATCGCCGCTAATTTCTACGCCATCCTGCGCTACCCAACTTACAAACTTTTCGTCTTCATTGTTGTTGCCTCCTCTTTGTTGTAGTTATTACTTTATATTTTACACCAAAGAGCGTACCCAGTGTTTTCTTTTGGGGTAATTTCATACCCTCACGAAGCGTCCTCATACGCTCACCGATGGTATTCATCAATACACCTCCACGTTATTTGCTGAATATATCACAATACATTTTCTGTATAATTGCAACACCTTTACAGAATCTTATTTGTAAACTTTTTAGCACACTCGTTCATTCTTTTGCTCTTATGGGGTGGAGTGTGTTTTTCTGTTTGCTTTCGGGGCGAATATTGATATTTTCGTGGGCTGTGCGCCCTTGAAAATATTTTGCCTATGAGATATCCTTATATTTTTCCTTGCGTTGCGAATGTATTGTTTCTGGTGCAAAAATCACCAAATGTGCGGTATGATACATAGAAAAGAAACTAAATCTTGTGTTATTTTTCAAAGCCTCTTGGCTTTATCGGTAATACGTGTTATACTTTTGGTAAGTTGGTGAGAAACACTGACCAATAAGGAGGATTACTATGAGCAAGGCATTTGGAGAAAGGCTATTAAGCCTATTACAAAAACAAGGAATGACGCAAAAACAACTTGCCGACAGACTTAACACAACAGAAGCAACTTTGTCCCGCTATGTAAACGGAGACAGGGAACCTAAGGCAGATATGCTTGCTAATATTGCAACCGCGCTCAATACTACATCGGATTATCTGCTTGGAATCGAAAGAAGCGACTATGATTTCCCGAAATTGGAAAGACTGCTCGCACGTGGTGCTTCAAAAATGACAAATCAAGAAAAACAGGCTTTAATAGCTGCTTTGTTTAAGGAAGACTAATATATTGGCATTCAGATTATCTGACCATCGCTGTGAAGAAATTAAGGAAATCGTTGTGGATACCTTTGTTCGCTTGAACATACGTTGTGTTCCCATTAGCGGGTTTGAGATTGCGAAAAAACTCGGAGCAAAGATAATTCCGTATTCTTCAAAAAATGAAGAAACTCGTCGCCTTATGATGTTACGAAGTGAGGACGGTTTTACTGCTAAATACAATGGTGAGTGGTACATTTACTATAATGACAAAAAAAGCTATGGTCGAGCAAATAATACTCTCACACGCGAAAGTGGTCATATAGTTCTCGATCACACCGAGGAAAGTGATTTGGCAGAAGCGGAAGCAAAATTCTTCGCAAAATATGCAATTGCTCCTCCGGCGCTGATTCACGAGCTTGGATTCAAGAATTACATAGAAGTCTACAACAGATTTGAAATAAGTCTTGAAGCCGCTGATTACGCGTACAGATACTATCGTAAATGGTTGACTTACGGCAATAAGGATTATACCAATTACGAACTGCGATTACTTCGGCTTTTCAAAGAAGCTGTGTAATATAATGTATTTTAGCAGAAAGGACGGTGAGGAAATTTGATCATTAATTGCAAGTCCAAGTTGAACAGTAAAAAATCAAGCCACACTATTTTCTGCATTTGAATACACTGCATCTAA
>CAKQDL010000009.1 GCA_934229395.1 uncultured Peptococcaceae bacterium
GTTCTCTTTTCGCTACAAGAAACAAATCAATGACATTTTGAGCTGCGCCGCTATCCCAGCGCGGCAAGGAGACAGCAATATGAAAAGAATCACAAGAATCATTCGTCCGATCATCTGCATGGATGTCCTTCTCTTTGCCAGGACCACGGCAGTCACGGGCTGCTATTATGCCCATTGTGAAAACGAAATCGGCAGCAGGGATAAGTTGGACAGAACACCGCCATTTTCGGCCACTTCGCCAGCAACTGCGAACCGGACGGTGTGCGGTTCACCAAGCTATACCGCTATATGGACGCAGACTTCACAAAGGAGCATCCGTATATCTATCTCTCTGTGGATGGCGAGGATATGATTTTTCAGATCACCGCGCTGTTCATCACTGATATTGGTTTTGACTATATTGCACCCAATCCCTCGGGAGATGATCTGACCTGCTTCTTTGAGACGATCGCGCGGAAAAAATGGCTTGACTTTGATGGCGTGACCTTCTCCACCTGCTGCCGGAAGTATGACAAGGCCAACAGCGGCAATCAGCGGCTGGTGGTCATGGCGAAGCTGCTGCCGGAGGGGGCGACCGTGCAGGCGTTCAGCGTATCCCTTGTGGATAGTCCTGAAATGCCCTAAAAGAAATCAGAATATGACGATAATAGGACACCCATCCTTGCGGTATTGAAAAGCAGCGTATGGTATAGGGAAAACGGCGTCCGCTCTGTACGGGGCGGCCGTTGTTTTTACTGTCCCAACATTTTTCAGATGGAAGGGACCTATGCGTATGGCAGGAGAGCATAGGAGGTGCCGCTAATGCTGCGGCAACAAGCCGTGCCGGGAGCATAACCGGGCGATACCCGGACACCGTAGAATACCTATGCCCTCCGACAGCCGCCGACAATTTCCATACTCGAAGCGCCCATGCAGGCTTTTATGTCTGTGTGGGCGTTTTTTGCCCTTCACACAGCCACCCTCTTAAATGCCCAAATTGCCGATATTGACCAACTCACAGGGAGCATTGAGGTCGGCAAGGCCGCCGATATGATCATAACTCGCGACAACCCCCTCGTGCGTCCACACGTCCTCAGAAACGTGTCGATGGTCATCAAAGAAGGCGCGTTGATTGCCGAACCAAAGGTCAAAAAAATCGACCTCTGCGAAAAAGAGCTCGATAAGTTCGTATAAAAAAGAAGAGCGCCAATGTCATTCTGGATATTGACGCTCTTTTCTTATGTTTTTCACGCGTGGTGTTCTGTTTCTTGGACGCATTCTGTTTTTATTTTTCCTACGAGGAAGCTTAGGGCGTCGATTACGTGGGGGCGGATGTCGCCACCTATGAGGACGTACATAATGTCGTCGCCCACGGCGAGCTCGCCTTCGTTGAGCCACAGGCGAATGTGGCCAATACCCGGGAGGGCGTAGGCTGCATCGATGGCGTCAAGCACCTTCTCTTCGTCGTAGGAAAAGGTCATACCGGTTACAGACGCAGCACTCGCGTCGCCCTCGCGCACCAAGGCGCGCGGTGTTTGGCGTACCACGCCGTTGTGCAAAAGATACATGCCGATGTCGCCAGCGGCTTCAAGCTCCTTGGCTTCTGTGAGCCAAGCGTCTACAGATGGGGTTGGTTTGCTCATGTTTTCTCCTTCTTAGCCGCCTGCCGATACAAAGCACAGAAAAAAGCGGCGGTAAATGGTTTGTTCTTCGCTAGGTGGTCCGTCAAAGGTAATCTCGGTGCGCTGCGGCTGAAAACGCGCCTGGGGATTTGGCGGAACGGGGGAAAAGGTGATAGCGGTATGCAAAAACTGGTAGCCGGCGCCCTGTGGCACCACATCTATTTGCGCGTCAAAAAAGCTGCGCAGCCGCGCTTCATCAAGGGCCCAAATTTCATTTATCATTGCAGCACCTCCACGCGTCTATTATATAATATTGAAGAGGAGGAGGAAAGCTGTTATAATAAAGAGCTGTAAGGTACCAATCCCGCAAGGCGTGGGCAAGGTGCATTCTTTTCAAAGCGGTGGACGAGCCTCTTTCTAAAGTCAAACGAAAATGGCCTTGGGGAGAAGTGTGTTTTTTTTATTACAATTTTATGGAGGAAATAAAATGAAAAGAACAATCGCTTTAATGTTGTCTTTGGTCATGATGTTTTCCTTTACCGCTTGTGGCGGTAGCAACGATCAAGCAGCAACAAGTGCAGCAAGTGAAAGCAGCGCAACCGAAGAAAAAGCAGAAACAAAGGAACTCGGCACCGTCATTCTCATGGAAAAAGACGATGACATGAAAAACACCTACACCGCCATCGCAGTGAACCCAGAAGCGCCATTTGTGGACGCTAATGGTACTGCTGTAAGCGATGTAGCAATCAACACCGCCGGCGCAGATGCCCTTATGCATTGGCTCCTTTCTGAAGAAGCCCTCGCAATGGCAGCAGATTTTGGCTACGATGATTACGGCGAATACCTCTTCTATCGCCAAGATGATGCGCCAGTGTATGATGGCGAAATTGCAAAGGCCACCGAAGACACCAAGACCATCCGTCTTTCTACCACCACCTCTGTCAACGACTCCGGCCTCTTGGCTGAGCTCCTTCCAGTGTTTGAACAAAAGTACGGCTACACTGTAGAAGTGACTTCTGATGGTACTGGTAAGGCCATTGCAGCTGCCGAAAACGGCAACGCAGACCTCATCCTCGTTCACGCAAAAGACAAGGAAGAAGAATTTGTACAAAAGGGCTTTGGCCGCGTGGTCGATGGCTTTGATAGCGAACGCGTTTCCTTCCTTTACAACTACTTCGTGCTCTGCGGTCCAAAGGACGATCCAGCTGGCGTGAAGGACGCTGCTTCTGTTAAGGATGCATTTGCAGCCATTGCAGAACAAAAGGCTCCATTCATTTCTCGTGGTGACGGTTCCGGTACACACACCAAGGAACTCACGCTCTGGCCAGAATCCTTGGGTATCACCGAAGATGCAGCCAGCTTTGAACAATACAAAGACTGGTACACCTCTGCCAACGCTGGCATGGGCGCTTGTCTCGTTATGGCTGAAGAACAAGGTGCCTACATCCTCACCGATAAGGCCACCTTCCTTACCTTCCAAGCCAACGGTGGACAAATCGAAAAGTAATCGTTTAAACTATATGCACATTGCCAATCCCGTGGTGACCCCACGGGATTTTTTAAAAGCAGGGGGACGACGTATGGAAACAGCATTACAAAAAGCCTTGGCGCTTATTTTATCAGGCGACCGCGAGCTTCTAGATATTCTGGGCGTTACAGCCACCATGAGCATTCAAAGCTCCATCATAGCCCTGCTTTTGGGCGTGCCCATGGGGATTTGGCTAGGGAGCTGTCGTTTTCCAGGCAGGAGCGTGCTTGTTGTGTGTAACCGCACGCTGATGAGCATGCCACCTGTGGTTTGCGGGCTGCTTTTTTATATGCTCTTTTCGGGTGTGGGGCCGTTTCGCTCCTTGCATTTGCTCTTTACCGTCAAGATTATGATTATGGCTCAGGTGGTCCTCCTCACGCCGATTGTGGTGAGCAACATGGAGGCCTATGTGGGCGGTGTGGCGCCCATGGTGCGCGAAACGGCTCGGGGCTTGCGCTTGGGCCCTTTTAAAACCCTAAGGCTTTTGATGAACGAATGCACCTACCAAATTTTTGCTGCCTATCTCTTGGCCTTTGGGCGCTCGGTGGCAGAGGTTGGCGCTGTTTCCATGGTTGGCGGGGCCATTTCGTGGAAAACCAACGTTATGACCACAGCCATCATGCAATACACCAATCGTGGTAATTTTTCTCTAGGGATTGCCCTAGGTATCATCCTAATGAGCATTTCCTTGGGTGTGAACGTTGTTATGACCATCATGCAGGGGAGGATGAGCAAATGAGAATCGGCGCCTTCAAAAAAACCTACGCAGGGCGCACGGTGCTGGATTTTCCGGACTTTGAGCTTAAAGAGGGCAACATCTACGCCGTTATTGGCGCCAATGGCTGCGGCAAATCCACACTGGCCAAGGTCCTTTCCGGTGTGCTTCGCGCAGACAGCGGCCGCGCGCCGCTAGAGGGGGTAGAGGTGGGCTATATGCCCCAAAAAAACTTCGCCTTTCGTATGACCACCCGCGCCAACATCATGCTCGCAGGTAGCGACAAGGCGCGCTGCGAGAGACTCATGGAGCGGCTGGATTTAACGCATTTGGCCAACACCCGCGCCCAAAGCCTTTCGGGCGGCGAAACAGCGCGCATGGCCCTAGCTAGGCTTTGCATGGCAACTTGTGCGCTCCTCCTTTTGGATGAGCCAACAGCCGCCATGGACATTGCCTCCACCCACGCCTCTGAAGCCCTCATTAGGGACTATGCCCAAGAAACCCACGCCACCGTCCTCCTCATTACCCATAGCCTCGCCCAAGCCGCACGCCTCGCTGATGAGCTCCTCTTTTTGGACAAGGGCCAGCTTGTGGAGTACGGCAGCAAGGAGAGCCTCCTGCACGAGCCAAAAACTCAAGCCCTCAAACGTTTTATAGAGTTTTACGAAGCATAAAAAGTACGCCATACCCTTTTTGGGGGCATGGCGTATTTTTTATGGAGGCAGGGGTTAGGTAATGGGGGTTACCAAACCTTTTCGGAGATTTCTTTTACGCGAGCGAGTTTGGCCCATTCTTCTTCTTCGGTGAGCTTGTTGCCGATTTCGCAGGAGGCGAAGCCACATTGTGGGCTGAGGTAGAGGTTTTCTAGTGGCACGTATTGGCTTGCTTCCTTGATGCGGGCCACGATTGGTGCTTCTTCTTCAAGCACTGGGGACTTGGAGGTCAAAAGACCCAATACAACCTTCTTACCTTCTGGCACAAAGCGGAGGGGTTCAAAGCCGCCGGAACGGTCGTCGTCAAATTCGAGGTAGAAGCCGTCAACGTTTTCTCTGCTAAAGAGGATGTCGGCGATTGGTTCATAGCCGCCAGAGGAGGCCCAGGTGGAGTGATAGTTGCCACGGCAAACGTGGGTGTTGATCACAAGGTCGTCTGGACGGCCTTCTAGGGCGAGGTTGTTGAGACGGAGGTATTCTTCGCCAATTTCCTTGGCGCTTTCTTCGCCGTTAGGAAGGTGGGATTGGTAGCCAGCGTCGCAGAGCATCCCCCAGGTGCAGTCGTCAAATTGAATGTTGCGGCAGCCAGCTGCGTAAAGATCTGCAATGACGGTGCGGTAAGCTGCAGCAATGTCTTGGAGGAGGGCTTCATGGTCTGGGTAGACCTTTTCGGTGTTGAGGGTGTTGTCCTCGCGGTAGAGCTCTGCAAGGAGCTGAGCTGGTGCAGGAATGGTTTGGCGCGCCACGGTGTTGTCGTCTTCAAACTGCTTGAGAAACTTGAAGTGTTCTACGAAAGGATGGTTTTCGCCAGTGATTTTGCCACGCACGGCGATGGAGCCTGGGGTGGTTTCTTCACCCTTGAAGAAGTAGCCGTGGTCGAGGGTGATTTCGTCGATGCCGTTGAATCCCCACATAAAATCGAGGTGCCAGTAGCTGCGGCGGAATTCGCCGTCGGTGATGACGTGATAGCCAGAAGCCTTTTGCTTTTCTACAAGCTTGGTGATTTCTTCGTTTTCAATCTTGGTGAGCTCTTCGTGGCTGAGGTTTCCTTCGGCATAAGCAGCGCGAGCGGCCTTGAGGTTTTCTGGGCGAAGGAAGGAGCCGACGATATCATATTTAAAAGGTGCGTTTTGGTTGTACATGGTTGTGTTTCCTCTCTCTCGTTGATGTGTGTTTATTAAACCATACAGAGAGCTAGGTGTAAAATACTTAAAAATGACGGTTTGCCATAGCTTTTTGCTATAGCTGTTCAGTGCAGCTGGCCACGTATTTTTTGAGGGCGTCGATGTAGAGGGCGGCCAGCGGCGTGAGCAGTCCCTTGTCGTGGGTGATGTAGCCCAGGTGCATATCGCCTTCGGCCAAAAGCGGCACAGCGACAATGTTTTCGCCGTTGAGCTCCTTATCGATGACGCCACTACAGATGGTGTAGCCGTCAAGGCCAATGAGGAGGTTAAAAAGGGTGGCGCGGTCCATCACGCGGATGTTTTTTTTGCGAATGGCGGTGGAAAAAATTTCCTCCGAAAAATAAAAGGAGTTGTGCTCGCCCTGCTCGTAGGAAAGATAAGGATAAGGCGCCAAATCGTCCATGGTGACGGCGGTGCGTGTGGCCAAGGGATTGGTGGCGCTGACAAAAATATGAGGCGAGGCGGTAAAAAGCTCGGTGAATTTGAGATTGTTGGCGCGCAGGAGCTTAAAAATAACATCGCGGTTGAAGTCGTTGTAATAGAGAATGCCGATTTCGCTTTTCATGCGCGCCACATCCTCGATGATGGTGTAGGTTTGGGTTTCGATAAGGCTCAGATCATACTCGTCGCGGCCGTAGGTTTTAATGAGATCCACAAAGGCGTTGACGGCGAAGGAATAATGCTGAGTAGAAATGCGCAGCTCCTGTTTGTGGTGGGCGTGGGTTTTGTATTTTTCTTCCATAAGGGCCACCTGCTCCAAAATTTGGCGGGCGTAGCCGAGAAAAATCTCGCCCTCCTTAGAGAGGTCGGCGCCCTTGTTGGTGCGTTCAAAAATGGTGACGTCCATTTCCTTTTCGAGGTCCTTGATGGCGCGGGTGAGGCTCGGCTGGCTCAAAAACAGGCTCTTGGCAGCCTCGCTGAAGCTGCCTGTTTCGGCCACAGCCACAATGTAGCGCAATTGCTGTAGGGTCATGATGTGTCCTTTCTATATGAAAACGAAAGAAGCCCTCACCATTAAACGGGGTGAAAGGCTTCTTCTCAATGCACTTATTTTTCTTCATTGCCGCCGATTTGGTTGACGTCAATATCTGGGAGATTATCGCCGACGGCCTTGGTGACTTCTTCATTTTCGCGCAAATAGTAATTGCGGGCAATTTCCTTATCGGCGGTGAGGTCGGCGCCGTCCCACCATACAGCCACCTTCACGCGGGGGTAGTGGGTGATTTGTTCAAACATATCGTTGATCCATTCTACCTTGTCGCCGCCGTGGCTGGCTGAGGCAAATTCGGTAATCATCAGTGGCTGCTTGTATTGGGCAGAGACTTCGGCATAGAGTGGGGCGTAGATGTCGTTGAAGCTGCGCCAGCTTTCGCCTTCGTAATAATCGCCGGTGTTGTAGCCCGTGAGGCCCACAATGTCTACATACTCATCGCCTGGATAGTAGTTGTCCACATGGTTCCAAGGGAAGTCTGGGAAGGAGCGCTCGTTGGGGTTCCACACCCAAAGGGTGTTGGCGTTGGCGCCTTCCTCTTCAAAAATGCGGTAAATGTAGCGGTAGAGCTCCACATAAATATCACAGTCACGGCCGGCCCAGTAGGCGGAATAGTTGCACCAGTCACCATTCATTTCGTTAAACGGACGGAATAGCACCGGATGGCCAAAGCGGGCCACATCGCGGGCATACTCGCGCAGATACTCATCGCAGGCGCCGTCTAGAATTTCAAAAATGGCGTTGGTTTCCTCGCTTGCATTGTATAATCGCGTTTGCAGGGTGAGCTCGGTGACGCTGCCGTGCTCCCAATATTTGGTGAGGGTGTCATAGACGTAGTTTTCTTCATACTCCAAGCCCGGCTGCACAGAGGTGTAACGGAGCAAAATATCAAAATGATAGTCCAAGCTGCTCTCAAGGCTTTCTAGGCTCTCTACGCTCTTGCCATTGGCGAGGGGTTCAAAAACACCCCAGGTGAGAGGTGCCGACTCGCCAAAGTAGGCGTTGTAAAAGGCGGTGGTTTCTTCGTTCCATTCATCAATGCGGGCAGAGGCAAAGCGTGGGTAATCGCGTGCCTCCTTGGTGGCGCGGAAGATTTCCACACTTTCAGCAATGGCTTTTAAGGTGGTGCCGCTGATTTTCTCTTGCGAGGTCATAAGGAAGGAATAAACCATCTCATCCTCGGTCACATAGTCTACAAGGCCGTAATAGTTGCGGTCGTTTTCTATTTCTGAAAGACTGCGGCGGTTCCACGCGAGGGTGTGGTAGGTGCTTGTGCCAATGGTGTGGGTTTCGTCGAAGGTTTTGGTAAAGTCATCGCTGTTTTCTAAAAATTGGTTGGAATAGCTCAAGTAAATTTTGGCGCTGGAGTTTTCTGGTAGCGCTTGGGTGTAGACCTCTAGGCGGGTGCTGTCGTTGGCAAAGGTGGCGCGGTAGCTGGCGTCGGCCATATCGACAAGCTCTAGCCCCTTGGGAAGGTTAAAGCTGTAGCCTAGGGCTTTGTTGGAGAAGCGGATGGTGTCGTTTAATACCTCTTCTGTAGAAAACAGACCTTTATTTTCTGCCACGCGCACGCTGTCAGCGCTGGAGGCGTTCAGGCCATTTTTGGTGTCGCTGTAGGCGGCGTGATCAATATCATAAACTGGGGTGCTCTCTTCCTTGAGTGCCGGAAATGGCAAAAAACTGGATATTGTCATAGCCAGCGCCAACACTGTAGAGATGAGCTTTGTTAAAAATACCACAGGTTCTCTCTCCTTAAAGTTATAGTCTTCATTATTTTAATAGAAGCGGAGGGGGACTGTCAACTATGCGGACGGGCCTTGCGCGGCGTTGGCTGGGAGGGTATCATTAAAAGAAAAACCAAGGAGGATGACTATGCGACTGATTATTGGAGCGAGCGCCAACGCTGTGCGCGAAAAAATATTTGCAGAGCTGGCCGCTGTGGCCCAGGCGCAGCAGAGCGCCTATCTTTTGGTGCCAGAGCAATTCACCATGCAAACAGACCTCATGCTATTAAATGCCTTGGACACAGATGTCATCATGGATATCAAGGTCAAAAGCTTTGGCTCCCTCTCGCGCGAGGTGCTCTCAAAAACAGGCGGCATCAAGCTGGCCTTTGTGGGCGAGGACGCTAGGCGTATGCTCTCAAGCTATCTCTTGGAGGAAAATGGCGAGGAGCTGCGCGTCCTTGGCCGCGTCAAGAGCCAGGCGGGCGCAGCGGTAAAAATGTTAGAAACCCTAAGCGAGTTCCGCGCCATGGGTATGAAGGGCGCGGACGTTTTGGCTCTGGCGGATGGCGAGGCGGCCAACCCTCTTTTAAAGGACAAGCTTAGCGATATGGCCCTCCTTTTGGACCGCTATGAGGACCTATTGGGCGAGGCAAGATTAGACAACGAGGCCAGGCTCTTTCTTTTGGCCGAAAAAATCCACGAGGCCGATTGGCTCCGCGGGCTGCCTATTTATATCGACGGCTTCCATTCTTTGAGCCATCCAGAGCTTGGCGTGGTGCGCGAAATGGAGTCTATGGGGGCAGAGGTCACCATTGGCATGGTTCTCTCGCCTGATGCTCTCACCAATAAGGTGGGCTTTTGGGTGGGCCACGAGGCTTATATGGCCTCACTGCGCTTTTATGATAGCCTCAAGGAGGCTGGGTTTACGCTGCAAACAGAGCTTATTGATACCGACGAGGCAGTGCTTGCCTCGGCACGTCCATTGGCGCGCGGCCTCTTTAGCTACGAGGCCGAAACGGTGGCGGAGGCGCCCGAGGGCTTTGCCATTTGGAAGGCGCCAAACCCAAAGCTAGAGGTGAGCTATTTGGCGGGGTGGCTGCGCAAAAAGGTCATTGAAGAGGGCTACCGCTGGCGCGATTTTTATATCACGACCAACGCCAGCACCGTATATTATCCCCTTTTAGAGCGTCTTTTTAAGCAGTACGAGATTCCAGTGTTTGTAGACGAGCGCAAATCCGTTGAGGGCCATTATTTGGCGCGCTATCTATTAAACGCCATCGACATGGTGGCCTATGGTTTTAATTATCCGGCAGTTTTTGCCTGCCTCAAAACGGGCCTTGCGGGGCTCAGTGACGAGGAGATGCAAGCCCTTGATTATTACGCTCGTGCCAAGCATTTGCGCGGCGGGATGTATTTTGATGCGCGCTATTTTGCCCTTCCTGACGAAGAAGTGACCTCACGCAAGGTTGATGGCCTGCGCAAACGCCACGCCTTGGCCAATCAGGCCAGGGAAAAATTCACCGCGCGCTTCAAGCCTTTTTGGGAGGATATGAAAAAAGCCAAGACGGTGCGCGATTTTTCCACACTTGTGTATTATTTCCTTACCTCTCCAGAGCTTATGGACAATCTTCACGCGGATGATGGCAATAAGAGCGCTTTAGAAATTGAAACCGATGAGCGCATTATTGACGCGGCGGTGGGGCTTTTGGATCAATTGGTCGAAACCATTGGCGAGATGACGGTGGATGTGAAGGGCTTTGGCCGCATTTTGGCCGAGGGCCTTGGCGAGGCCAGCCTTGGCATTTTGCCACCGGCGCAGGATCAGGTGATGGTGGGGGATATTGGCCGTGCGCGTTCGGGCCGTTGCAAGGTGGAAATTGTGCTCGGTATGAGTGATGCGTGGCTTCCGTCCACAGAAATGGCACGCACGATTTTTATCAAGGAAGAAAAACGTTGGCTCGCCAGCGAGGGCGTGGCGCTGCGCTTTGACGAAGGACGCATGATGGAGGATGAGGCCATGAGCCTTTACGAGGCCGTGACCAAGCCACAAGAGATGCTCATTTTTTCCTATCCCTTGAGCGAAAGCGGTGGCGCAGGGGTCAACGAAAGCAGTTACATTGCCCGCGCCAAGGCCATTTATCCAAACCTTGAGGAAAAAAGCCTCTTGGCCGATTTTGATACGGTGCGCCCTTATTTGGAATGGGAGAGCCTTGTGCGCTGTGCCGACTGGCTGCGTTTGTGCAGCACCCGTCCGGAATTGGCCGAAGATAACGATGCAGTCACGAGAGTGGCCAGCTATTACCGTTATTATGCCGAAAATCGTCAAAACCTGGCGCCTTTTTTGGACGATGGGCTTTATTATTCCAACGTGCGCAAGCGCTTGGCGCCAGAGATGGCCAAAAAGCTCTATCCATCCATTGAGAAGGGCACGGTGTCCATTAGCGAGCTCGAAAGCTGGCAGGGCTGCCCGTACAAGCACTTCCTGCGCTACGGCATTCGCCCAGAGGAGGGATTGGACTATACCCTCCGCGCCGATGAATTGGGCAGTGTCCTCCATGGTGCCTTAGATGGCTTTACCAAGGCGCTACGCGCTACAGACGACTGGGAAAACTGGGATGAGGCGGCCATCTACGCCCAAATAGACCGCTATCTCGATGAGGAGCGCGCACGTACCTTGGACAGCCAACGCAGTGAGGAGGCACGCAACCGCGCTGTTTTGACCAAGCTGCGCGCCCAAGGCCACAAAGCCGGCAAATTCATTGTGCGCCAGCTTAGGGAAAGCAGCTTTAAGCCGCGCTTTAACGAGATGTTTTTTGGCGAAAATTCGCCTGTCCTGCCGCCTATTTATTTGGACCTCGGTGGGCAAATTTTGCGCATCGAAGGCCGCATTGACCGCGTGGATACCTACAGTGACGGCCAAAACCTCTATGCCCGCGTGATTGACTATAAGTCGGGCTTCAACAGCTTCGACATTGCCCGCGTGTGGGCAGGGCTCGATTTGCAGCTTCTCTTGTATTTGCGCGCCGTGATGGGGTGGCAAAAGGCGCCGCTGCCAGCTGGGGTCTTTTACTTGAGCCTAAAGGATCCCTTTGTGAGCACCGAAAGCCTAGATGAAGCCACCATTGAAAAGCTCATCGCCTCGGAGCTCTTGATGGACGGCGTTTTTGTGGACGATCCAGAGGTTTTGGCAGCCTTAGACCATGGTGCCAGAGAGGGCGAAAAGCGCGTGGTCAAATTCAGCGGCCGTGGCAAAACGCCAGAAAACGGCGTCAGTGTAACGCTTTTGGACAAGCTTTTGCAGCACGCCGTTGACGAAGCACGCCGCACCGCCATAGAGGTCACAGAGGGAGACATCAGCGTCCATCCGTTGGAGGATGACAAGGCGAGCTGCACCTATTGCGACTATGCCTCGATTTGCCGTTTTGAAAAAAACAGCGGTGGCAACAAGGTGCGCGACATTGAAAAGGTCGATTGGAAGGGCGTTAAGGAACGCTTGAATGAGGAGGGAGAGGCATGAACTACACACCAAACCAGCAGGAGGCCATAGACGCGCGCGGAGAAAACCTCTTGATTTCTGCCGCAGCCGGCTCTGGCAAAACCCGCGTTCTTGTGGACCGCATTGTAAAGATGGTGCAATCCGACCGCGTGCCCCTCGAGCAAATGCTCATTGTTACCTTTACCAACGCCGCTGCCGGAGAGATGCGCACCCGTTTGCGCCAAGGTTTAGAGGAGGCAGCCCATGGGGAAGAAGGCGAGGCCAAGGCCTTCTTGCTTGAGCAGCTTGCAAGCATCCCAGAGGCCCATATTTCCACCATGCACGCCTTTTGTATTGCCGAGCTCAGACGTTTTTATCACGTTTTGGGCCTAGACCCTAGCTTTAAAATCCTAGCCGAAACAACCACCACCATCATGCGCGAGGAGGCCCTCGAAGGGGTGATGGACGCGGCCTACGAGAGCGACGACGAGGCATTTTTGAATCTTGTGGCTGCCTATGGCGGCAAAAGCGGCGACGAAAAGGTGCGCAACTTGGTGCGCAGTGTCTATGGCCGCATCCAATCCCACGAGGAGCCGCTTGCATGGCTCTTTGCGCAAATTGAGGCCTTTAACGGCGGCGCCGCCAGTGGGACTACGGCACTCTTTGTGCAAGAGGTTGGGGATGTTTGCGAAGAAATGGCCGCCCTTATGGCAAAGGAACGCGCCCTGGCCGATCAAATGCCAAACGCCGACAAACTCCACGAGATGCTCAACGAAGATGAGAGCATTTTAGCAGGGCTAAAAAAGGCCAGTCAAAAAAAGGATGCCCTCACAAGCGTCATGAGTTATATGGAAGGCACCAAATGGATGCGCAAGCCAGCCAAGCCACGCAACGCCACTGGCGAGGTGGCAGACTTAGACGCACGCATCACTGCCCTCCGTGGGCTTTATAAGGAGGCCTTAAAGCCCCTAGAAAAGCTCGGAGTAGAGGGAGGAGCGGAGCGTATTATGGCCGACCGCCAGCTTGTGCACCCTATGCTTGTGGCCCTAGGCGAGCTTGTAGCGGCCTTTGACCAAAGCTTCACCGCCCTCAAGCGCGAAAAACAGGGGCTCGACTTTAACGACCTCGAGCACCTCATGCTTGCGCTATTAAAGGACGAAGCCACCAAGGCTGCGGTGATGGATGAAATTCGCTACATCTTTTTTGACGAATATCAAGACGCCAACCCTATTCAAGAGGCCATTGTCGAGGCCCTCAAAACGCCGAATCAGCTTTTCTTTGTGGGGGATGTAAAGCAGGCCATCTATCGTTTCCGCCGTGCCGACCCGAACATTTTTAATCGCCGTTATGCGCGGTATCAAAAGCACGAGGACGGCCGTCTCATCTTTTTGAGCGAAAACTTCCGTTCGCGCAGAGAGGTGCTCGATTTTTCCAACGCTCTTTTTGCCACCCTTATGACCAAAAGCTTGGGCGATGTGGATTATATGGAGCCCGGCCAAGCCTTGGTGTGCGGTAGTACCGTCGAAGAGGACAAGGAGGCTGTGCAAATTGTCACCGTGGTGGACGAGGACAAGGTCGAAAAGGAGGCCGTGTGGATTGCTGCTGAAATTGAGCGCCTTGTGGCCGAAGGTCGCTATGGCTATGGCGATTTTGTGGTCTTGATGCGTTCGCCGAAGGCCCGCCTTCGCACTTTTGAGGAGGTCTTTAAGGCCAAGCACATTCCGTATTACTCCGACAACTCCGTGACCAGTTTCCACAACCTCGAGGTGCGGCTTTTCCGCTCCATGCTCACGGTGATTGCCAACGACGAAAACGACAACGACCTTTTGGCGGCGCTGATTTCTCCTTTTGGTGGCTTGCGTGACGAGGAGCTTGCGGCCATTCGCATTTATACGCCAGAAGGTGCCTTCTTTGAAGCAGCAAGGCGTTATATGGAAGAAAGGGATGACGACACCGCGC
Organism: uncultured Peptococcaceae bacterium; assembly: GCA_934229395.1. Taxonomy (GTDB): domain Bacteria; phylum Bacillota; class Peptococcia; order Peptococcales; family Peptococcaceae; genus UMGS1590. Next base: position 13,894 of record CAKQDL010000009.1, read on the forward strand.
TCAAGTTGGAAGATTTTTACGCGCGCATCAAAAAGGCGCGCCACGCCCTTCATTACGAGAGCGTTTGCGAGGTGGCCATTCGTCTTTTTGAAGAAAGCGGCTACAGCGCCTTCCTTTTGGGACTAGACGGCGGCAGCGAACGCGTGGACAACGTTTACGCCTTTATCGACATGATTCAAGGCTACGAAGCCAGCCAGCGCTACGGCTTGGTGGGCTTTCTCCATTATGTCGATACCCTCGAGGCGCGCAGCATGGACAACGCCATGCCAGGCATTGGCCTGAGCGAAAACGACAGCTGCGTGCGCATTATGAGCGTACACAAGAGCAAGGGCTTGGGCTTTAAGGTGGTATTTTTGGCCGATTTGTCGCGTCGCTTCAATTTGCGCGACACCATGGTGCCTGTGGTGATGGATGATGCGCTGGGGCTAGGTGTTGACGTGGTCGATGTGGCCCGAGGCACCACCCACCATAGCTTTGAAAAGAAGCTCATTGCCCTAAAAACAAAAAAAGACACCCTCTCAGAAGAGGTGCGCCTCTTGTATGTGGCCCTTACCCGCGCCATCGATAGGCTCTATCTTGTGACAAGCATTGATGAGAAAATTGCCGAGCGTCTAGAAAGTGGCAGCGAAACAGCGCGCGCCGACGAAAAGCTCGCCAAGGGCTTTTCCTACAGAGATTGGCTCCTTGCCTGCATGGAGGACGCAGATCATCCACTTTCTATAAAGGCCGAGCGTCCGTTGTATAAATGGCAGTTGGTGAATATTGACGACGAAGAGGACGCAATAGAGGAAGAGGCGCGCAGCTACAGTGCCATTTTGGACCATTGGGACGAGGACGAGGTGGCACGTATTGGCGCGCGCTTTAACCACGCCTATCCGTACGAAGACCTCACCACCCGTCCTTTTAAGAAGACTGTTTCGGAGCTCGCCAAGAAAAACATCGTCATGCCAGAGCACGTGCAAAGTTGGCCGCAGGCCGACGAAAGCCCAGCTGCCACGCCAGCAGACATTCGCGTGCCGCGCTTTATCGACGAGCACGTGTCCTTTACCGGGGCGCGCATGGGGACACTCATGCACCAGGTGGTGCAGTGGCTACCCATGCAACCCCAAAGCGCCGATGCCATCGAAGCTGCCCTTGCAAGCCTTGTGGCCCGCGCTTTTTTGACCAAGGAAGAGGCGGCGGCCGTTGACCGAGAGATGCTCGTGCAGTTTTACGCCAGCGATTTTGTGGCGCGCATCAGCAAGGTGGCCTTCAATATCGAGCACGAGGTGTCCTTTACCATGAAAACCGCCGAGTACATGGTCGATGGGCAGATTGATATGTTTTTTGAAACAGCAGAGGGTTACGAGATTGTCGATTTTAAAACCGACCGCGTCATGCGCACCGATAGCTACCGCGCTCAGCTCGATATGTATGCCCAAGCCCTAGAAAAGGCTAGAGGCAAACGCGTCACCAAAAAATGGCTCTATTGGCTACGCTTTACCACTGCCGAGGAGGTTTAGTGAGCGGTAACAAATGCGTGGAGATTGTGCAAATGTCGTTACCTAGCGTTCATTATGTGGTATACTATTAACCAAAGAAATTTACTGCAAAACGTAAAACAGAACGGAGGCCCTAAAATGGCAAAAATAGATAAAAGACATTATGAATGCCCAAAATGTGGCAACGATTCCTTTGAAACCGATCAATTCCAAGCAACAGGCGGCACCGTTGCCAAAGTGCTAGACATTCAAAATAAGAAATTCACCGCTGTGAGCTGCAAAAAATGCGGCTATACCGAGCTTTACAAAGAAGGCACAGGACTTTCCAACGTTCTCGACTTCTTTATTTAAAGTAGCCTAAAATAAACGAAGGGGGAAAAATCATGGATTTACAAGATTTACTCGCCGGCCTGCGTCACCTAGCAAAAGAGGACAGCAGTGTGCGTGATCGCTTGCTCGCCACCCGCGATATGGAAAAAGGCGTAGAAACCTTCTGCGCCCTCTCAAAAGAATATGGCTACCCAATCGACGTCGTTGAGCTCGCCTTTGCTGGCGAAAACGACTACGCCCACATGCGCCGCGCCACCAACGGAGGCGGCGAAAATTCACCTGTGCTCCTAGGCGAAGACGACTACTACGATCTCTTCATGAGCGAGCTAGAAGCCATGACCTACGCCAAGTAAGATAGAATGCAATGAGGGCGATTCCGCGGAATCGCCCTGTTTTTTTAGGAGGAACCATGACCTTTGCCCTACCCTTTGATTGGCCCATTTTGTATTTTATCCAAGAGCATTTGCGCACGGCTTGGCTCGATGTTGTGGTGCCGTTTTATTCGAGCCTTGGCAACGGTGGCCATTTGTGGATAGCCATTGCGTTGGTGCTGCTTTTTAGCAAAAGCTACCGCCGCGTGGGGGCGTGTATGCTCGTGGGGATGATGGCGGGGGTGCTTTTGGGCAACGAGTGGCTAAAAAACCTCGTCGCGCGTCCGAGGCCCTTTATGCTAGATTCTTCGGTGGCCCTCCTCATACCACCGCCGGGCCAGTATTCCTTCCCCTCGGGCCACACCCTCTCGTCCTTTATAGCAGCTACTTGTATGTGCTTTGGCGGGAAGTGGCTGGGTCTTGTGGGCATCAGCCTCGCGACCCTTATGGGGCTTTCAAGGCTCTATCTTTTTGTGCATTTTCCATCAGACGTACTCGTGGCAGTGGTGCTCGGCGCCCTTATAGCGTATAGCGTGTGGCATATAAGTCTGCGATTAACGTCAGCTATAAAGGCCCATAGAGAATAGTTATTAGCAAAAACACGCAAGAAAAAGAAATTTGCGATTCTTTTCAGTAAGAAGTGTGTTATACTAGAGCAAACAAGACTCCAAGGAGGAATTTACAACATGGCAGTAATCACCATTACCAAAGAAAATTTCGAAGCAGAAGTTATCAGTAGCGACAAACCAGTCATCATCGATTTCTGGGCAACTTGGTGCGGTCCTTGCCGTATGGTAGGTCCAATCGTTGAACAAATCGCCGAAGAAAACCCAGACATCAAGGTTGGCAAAATCAACGTAGACGAACAACAAGAACTCGCTGCACAATTCCGTGTAATGAGCATCCCAACCCTCATGGGCGTAAAGGATGGCAAAATCGTGAACCAAAGCGTTGGCGTACAACCAAAGGCTCAAATCCTAGCCCTCGTAAAGTAAGCCAAACAAAAACCTCACCCGCGTGGTGGGGTTTTTTTGCGCTCATTTTTCTGCGATAAGGGATATTAATAGTCAAAAGGGCAAAAAGGTCTTTTCATAACCTGTAATATCAGTATAATAAGTACTGTGAGGTTTAGCTGCTAAACAAGCAGCCCTCATAAAGAGGTGACTTTATGGAAAAAAAAGACCTTTACATCAGCGTGTACCGCATCATCAACAAGTACAACGCCAAAACTAAGCAGCCAAAGACTTTTGGCACCAAAGAAACGGTGTGCGGCTCAGAGGCACAGGTGTTGGACGTGGTGGCCCACGAGGACAACGTGACGGGCTCGATGATTGCTTCTATTTTGGGCATTACCAAGGGGGCTGTGAGCCAAACCTTGGCCAAGCTCGAAAAGAAGGGGCTCATCTATCGCGACGATGGCGCCACAGCCTACATTCGTTTGACCGACAGCGGACACGAAATTTTAGTTAATTATTTTGCATATAGAGATTGTCGCTTGCGCAAGGTGCTTGCAGCCGCCAGTGCGCTACCGGAGGAAAGCGCCCTCATTATGCTAGAGCTGCTCGACGCCTTCGAAGAGGCGCTCGATCAATATTAAGGGATTTATTGGAGGAAAGAGCATGTTAAAGTTAGAACACATTTCTTACGGCGTAGAAGAACGCCCTAATATTTTAAACGATGTCTGCCTAGAGCTTGATGAACCATTTGTAGCCATCACCGGCCCTAATGGCAGCGGCAAGAGCACCCTCGTTAAGGTCATTGCTGGCATTATTAAGCCAACCAGCGGCCGCATTTATTTCGATGGCCAAGACATCACCGATTTGTCCATCACTGAACGCGCCAACATGGGTATCAGCTACGCCTTCCAAAAGCCTGTCGCTTTTAAGGGCCTCAAGGTGTTTGATTTAATCAACCTCGCAGCCGGCAAGGGCCTCAACCTCACCGAAGCCTGCGAATACTTGAGTGAAGTTGGCCTCTGCGCCCGCGATTACATCAACCGTGAGCTCAACGATAGTCTCAGCGGCGGCGAAATGAAGCGCATCGAAATCGCCATGATTCTCGCTCGCTCCACAGCCCTATCCCTTTTTGACGAACCAGAAGCCGGTATTGACCTTTGGAGCTTCCAAAACCTCATTTCTGTGTTCGAAAAAATGAACGAAAAAACCCAAGGCAACATTCTCATCATTTCTCACCAAGAACGCATTTTGAACATTGCCAACACCATCATCATGATGCAAGACGGCAAGGTGGTTCACAAGGGCACCCCAGAGGAAGTTATGCCACATATTTTAAACACCGGTTGCACCAAGCTCATGGACAAGATGGGCAACTAAGGAGGTACTACAATGGATGATATTCAAAAACGTTTACTTAAAGAAGTTGCAGATTTAGACGCACTCCCAGTAGGTGCATATAATATTCGCGCCGATGGCGCAAGCGCAGGCCGTCAATCCACCGCCAACATCGAAATCGTGTCCCAAAAGGACCGCCCAGGTATTGAAATTCACGTCAAGCCAGGCACCGTCAACGAATCCATGCATATCCCTGTTATTATTCAGGAAAGTGGCCTCAAGGATATGGTCTATAATGATTTCTACATTGGAGAAAACTGTGACATCACCATCGTCGCTGGTTGCGGCATCCACAACTGTGGCGGCGGCGAAAGCCAACACGACGGTATCCACACCTTCTACATTGGCAAAAACGCAAAGGTACGCTACATAGAAAAGCACTTTGGCGAAGGCGATGGCCGCGGCAAGCAAATCATGAACCCAACCACCGTGGTGCATCTCGAAGAAAACGCCTACATGGAAATGGAAACCGCCCAAATTGCCGGCATTGATGACACCATTCGCGATACCAGCGGCGATTTGGCAGCAGGTGCCACCCTCATCGTGAACGAAAAAATCCTCACCACCGGCGAGCAAGTTGCAAAGACCAACTTCTCCGTCGACCTCAACGGCAAAGGCTGCTCCACCAACGTGGTGTCCCGCTCCGTAGCTAAGGAAAAATCCTTCCAAGAATTCGTCAGCCGCATCAACGGCAACGCAGAATGCTACGGTCACACCGAATGTGACGCCATCATCATGGACGACGCACGCGTCATCGCAAGCCCACAGCTCAGCGCAAGCTGCATCGACGCCAGCCTCATCCACGAAGCCGCCATCGGCAAAATCGCCGGCGAACAGCTCATCAAACTCATGACCCTAGGCCTCACCGAACAAGAAGCAGAAGAACAAATCATCAACGGCTTCCTCAACTAAACAACCAAAAACGCCATCCTGGTTTTAAGGGTGCTGACAGTGCTTCCAATTTGCCCCTACATTGCGGCCTTGCTCCTTCTCGTGTATGATGCCAACATTGGTGGTTTCCTCTTTGGGAGAGTTATGGACCGGGCGCGTACTATTTCACCGATGTGCCGGGCTGGTCGAAGGTGTTTTTAGAATCACGGCATTTGGGTTTTAAGCATCCAGTGATTTGCATGGGCTTCTTCGTTGGTTGGGGCATCTTGATGTATCGCGTTCTCGTTTGGCTCAATGATAAGCTATAAAAAATAAGAGTAGGTTACTCCCTAGGGAGCAGCCTACTCTTTTTATTTGTCTTAGTCTGTGAGGTGGCGTGGCATTTTCCAGGCTTCGTGGTCGGTATGAAGCAGGTGATGGGCCTTTTCGCCACATGGGGTGCCGAGGTAGTCGTGGTAGAGGGTTTGCACGTCTGGATTTTCGTGGCTAAAGCGAAGGTTTTCTTCGCGGTCGATTTTCCAAAGGGCAGCGCCGCGGTGAACGTTGTTGGAAACGCCATCAAGGAATGGCTGTCCGCCGCCACCTACGCAGCCACCAGGGCAGGCCATGACTTCAACAAAGTCGAAGCGCGCCTTGCCAGCTTTAATGGCTTCCATGAGCTTGCGGGTGTTACCGAGGCCAGATACAACGGCAATACGCACATCTCCGGCTCCAGGAATGGAGAAGATGGCTTGCTTGCCTTCGGCGGCTTCAAGGTCGCGGATGGACATAAAGGCATCTGGAGATGGGTTTTCGCCGGTAATGAGGTAGTAGGCGCTGCGAAGGGCCGCGTCCATAACACCACCGGTGGTACCAAAGATAACAGCAGCGCCGGTGCTGGTGCCGAGTGGGGTGTCAAATTCTGCATCAACAATTTCGTGGATGTCGATTTGGTCGGCGCGAATCATGCGGGTAAACTCGCGGGTGGTGAGAACGATATCTACGTCTGGATCGCCGCAGGCATCGTTCATGGTTTCAATGGCGCATTCGGATTTTTTGGCCACGCAAGGCATAATGGAAATCATGCGAATTTTGTGTGGATCAATGCCGGCCTTCTTGGCAAAATAGCTCTTGGTTACAGCGCCAAACATTTGCTGTGGCGATTTTGCGGTAGAAAGGTTTTGGGTAAATTCTGGATAGTTGGACTTGAGGAAACGCACCCAACCAGGGCAGCAGGAGGTGAACATTGGCCATACATGGCGGTCATGATGGGTGAAACGTTCTACAAATTCTGTGCCTTCTTCCATAATGGTGAGGTCAGCGGCAAAGTTGGTGTCAAAAACATAGTCAAAGCCAATTTGCTTTAATACGCCTACCATCTTCTTGGTGGTGAGGACGGTGGAGTCAATGCCCAATTCTTCGGCCCAAGCCACACGCACAGCAGGAGCCACCTGTACCACGGTGACAATTTCAGGATCTGCCAAAGCGTCCATGACCTTTTCGGTGTCATCGCGTTCGCTAAGGGCGGCTGTTGGGCAGTGGGTGATGCATTGGCCGCAGAAGGAGCAGTCGGCATGGGCAAAGTCGCGGTTGTGGCTAACGTTAATGGCCACGCGGGAGCCAGTGCCGGTAAGGTCCCAAATGTTTAAGGTTTGAATGTTGTCGCAGACTTGGATGCAGCGCATACATTTGATGCACTTGCTGTTGTCGCGAATGAGGGGTTGGGTTTGGTCCCAAATATTGTGATGAATGTTGAGTGGGAATGGGTTATAAAGCACGTTGAGGTCGCGCGCGAGCTTTTGCAAGGCGCAGTTGCCGTTGCGCACGCAAATTGGACAGTTGCAATTGTGCTGAGAAAGAATCAGGCGCATATTGGTGCGGCGCGCTGCACGCACGCGTGGGCTGTTGGTATGAACCACCATGCCCTCTTGGCAAAGGTCAACGCAGGCAGGAACAAGGTGCTCAATGCCTTCCACCTCTACAATGCACATACGGCAAGCGCCAATTTCGTTCAGCCCTTCCCAGTAGCAGAGGCTAGGCACAGGATGGCCAGCAATGTCGGCGGCCTTTAAGAGGGTGGTGCCTTCCGGTACTGTTAGGGTTACGTCATCGATTTTTAAGGTTACCATTTTGTATGTCTCCCTCCTCTGAAGATACCGTAGCCAAAGTGGTCACAACGTAGGCAACGGCTGCTTTCGGCCATGGCGCCTTTTTCGGTGAGACCGCATTCAATGCATTCAAAGTCGTTTTTGCGCACCAAGGCTTCGCGTTCGGTGGTGTTGACACGGGAGCAAAGTGGCTTGTCGGAAAGGGCTGGGTCTGGAATTTGCACGTCCACAGTGATTTCGTGGTTGAAGCCCAAATATTCGTCAATATTGGCAGCAGCCACCTTACCAGCTGCAATGGCGCGGATGGCAGAGGCAGGACCGGTAACGCAGTCACCGCCAGCAAAAACGCCGTCCATATTTTCATTGCCTAGGCGGCTGTCGCTAAGGGCTTGGATGGCGCCGTGGAAGACAGGCACGCCAGCATCTTCAAAGACGCGAGAATCAATCCCTTGGCCAATGGCCTCGATGATGATATCGGCAGGAATCGTGACTTCTGGCACTTCGTCTGGCTCTAGGGATGGGCGACCGCGCTTGATGAGGCTGGTGATTTGCTCTTGGGCAACAAGGGCAGTCACATGGCCATCTTCGTCGGCTTCGATACGTACAGGGGAATGCAGGGTCAAAAGCTCAGCGCCTTCTGCAATAGCGCCTTCCACTTCTTCAGGAAGGGCGGTCATATCCTCTTGACGACGGCGGTACACGCAGGTGACTTTCTTGGCGCCAAAGCGAATGGAAGAACGGGTAACGTCCATAGCAACGTTGCCACCGCCGATGATGACCACGTTTTTGCCTTCGAATCCTGGATCTTCTTCGTCACCAATATGGCGCAGCACTTCTACAGCACTGAATACGCCAATGCTGTCTTCGCCAGGGGTGCCGCTCTTCTTATCGTTGTGAGCGCCAATGGCGAGGTAGAGGCAGTCGTAGTCTTCGTGCAATTGTGCAAAGGAAACATCTTGGCCAACGGTGGTGTTGGTATGCACGTCAATACCCAAGGAAAGAATGGAGTTGATTTCGCCGTCCAAAAGCTTGCGTGGGAAGCGGTAGCTAGGAATACCATAGCGAAGCATACCACCCAAGGCCTTGCGTTTTTCGAAAATAGTGACCTTGTGGCCCATGAGTGCGAGGTAGTAAGCACAGGAAAGACCACCGGGACCACCGCCTACAATGGCAATGGACTTGCCAGTAGCAGGTGCGCAGGCTGGCTGTGGCACATCGCCAGCAGTGTCTACAGCAAAACGCTTGAGGCCGCGAATGTTCACAGGGGCATCGAGCATATGACGGCGGCAGCGTGCTTCGCAAGGATGCTCGCAAACGTACGCACAAGCCACAGGGAATGGGTTGTCCTTACGAATGAGGCGCACAGCATCGGCAGGGCGGCCGTCACGAATAAGGGCAATATAACCAGGGATGTCAACCTTGGCAGGGCAGAGTGCCACGCAAGGCACAGGTTGTTCCATGTTGCCAAGACAGCGATGGTTGACGATGTGTTCAATATAGTCATCGCGGAAGCCTTTAAGACCACTTAGCACAAGGCGCGCAGCGTGGGTGCCAATGGCACAGGAGGCAGTGTTTGCAATCATAAGCGCAGTATCTTCCAAAAGATCCAGGTCTTCCATCTTGCCGTGACCATCCAAAATGCCTCGCATAATGTTGGCCAGTTGGCCCAAGCCAACGCGACATGGCACGCATTTGCCACAGGTTTGCGCGTGGCAAAGGGTAAGAAAGTTCAAAGACATATCGACCGGGCAAAGCCCTGGGCCAGATGCGATGATACGACGTTCCATATCATGGTAAAGCTGGTCCACAACCAATTGCGCCTGATCGGGGGTGTTGATATCCAATCTACTCAATGTTGTCCCTCTTTTCTCAATAAATGGTTGTTTTATGACCGATAATTGCTTAGATATCCGGCAATTATTGGTCATATTTGCGTATTATACTCTTATTATGACAGGTCACAAGACATTTGTCCATGACCAGCATGATAACATTAGAATGAAAATCGTGTATACACCAAAGGGCGAGGGATGTGGATCCCTCGCCCCTTAGCGTGAAAGAAAATTATGTGGTTACAGTTGATGTGAGAGGAAGGCACAACAGCTGTCTAGTTCAAATTAGAGGACAACTGCTGTGATGTAAGACATCGCACATACAATAGCGCCGAAGAGGACGCAGTACTTAATGGTCTTTGACATGATTGCAGAGTCGGTACTCTTCACACCTTCGATGGTACCGATAGCAGCAACTGCGATAGCGATACTTTGTGGAGAGATGAGCTTACCAATAGCGCCACCAGCCATGTTAGCAGCAACAAGCTGTACAGCGTCTACGCCCAAGATACCAGCAACTTCTGCTTGCATCTGTGCGAAGATAACGCCGGCAGAGGTGGTGGAACCAGTAACGAAGGTACCGATGATACCAACGAGTGGAGCAAGGGCTGGGTAGAAGGAGCCAGTAAGGTTGGCAAGCAAGATTGCGATGGAAGAGGTCATACCACTGTAACCCATTACCTTAGCAAGAGCAATGATGAATACGATGGTAGCAATAGCCTTCCACATACCCTTTAAGGTACGGCCGAGAACGGTCACCATGGTGCCAACAGATGCCTTTTGGATAAAGCCACCGATGATACCGGCGAGGAAGAGCATAACAGCAGAGTTGAAAATAGCTAAAGAAATAGTTGCAGGGTTTTCACCAGAGTATACGCTGAAAGCGATTTTGAATTGACCAAGGAAAGCGTTGAGCGGAGCAACGAGCTTGGAGGTACCAATGAGAAGAACGAGCATCAAGATGTAAGGGGACCATGCAGCAACGTTACCAAATGGGATGTCCTTGAGGTGTTCTTTTTCTTCAGCATTGAGGGTCATGATAAAGTCAGGGTCTTCGGTTGGTTTGCGCTTAGAAGCAACAAGTACCATAACGATAAGGCTTACGGTGTTACCAATAAGGTCAACCATTTCAGCGCCTACAAAGTGAGCCATTGCAAGAGCAGGGATAACGTAGGAAAGACCAGCGAGAGCGGTGAAGCCTACCATGCCCTTGAAAGCATTTTTAGATTTTTCGGTAGAACCGATGAGTGCAATGATAAAGAATGGGGAAAGAAGTGCTGGGATAACGAGCAAGTTCATTGCAGGGCCAGCAACTAGAAGTGGGTCAACGCCGATAAGACCAGCAGCAGTGGTGGTAGGAATACCAATGGAACCGAAGGTAGGAGGTGCAGCGTTGGCAATGAGGCAGGCTACAGCAGAGAAGAGTGGGTTAAAGCCCAAAGCAACCATCATAGCTGCAGGAATAGCAACGGCGGTACCAAAACCAGCAACAGCTTCCATGAAGCCACCGAAGCCCCATGCAAGGATGAGCACGAGAACGCGCTTGTCGTTGGTTACAGAAGTAAGCATGTTCTTGATAAGGTCCATTGCTCTGGTTTCAAGGCAGAGGTTGTAGGTGAACATTGCAGCGATGATGATAAGACCGATTGGCCAAATCGCACCAATGGCACCTTCAACAGAAGCGGTAAGACCTTCACCAACAGTTAAGCCAGCGAGGGTTTCGCTGATGCCCATGCTCTTAAGAACAACAGCTTCAACAATAGCAATTACAAGTGCAGATGCGCAACCAATGTGACCTGGAAGTTTGAGCACGAGGAAGGCAACAAACAACCAGATGATTGGTAGCAATGCGAGAATAAAGTCCATAAACATATTAATCACTCTTTTCCTTTTTTTAGTAGCCTTGGAGAATAAATCATATAATGTCAAAATCCAAGGCCCGGTGTTTTCCTCTTGCGTCTATTAAATAATATTCTAAATGATATGTCAATAAAATGGTTAACCAATCACGATTAGTTTTCCTTATACGTTAGTTTAGAAAAAAAGTCGTAGACTAACGCAATCTATGGTATTATAATAGTACGGATTAAATGGTGAACCAATTTAATAAAGGGGTATAGACACATGAGCGAACAGCCAGATTACGAGAAACTCATAGATTACATAGAACAGCAGCTCTTTGAACGCAAATTGAGAGTGGGCGATAAACTACCTGCAGAACGCGAGCTTTCTAGCATACTAGATATTAGCCGCGGCTCGGTGCGTATTGGTTTGGCCGTTTTGGTGGCCATTGGCGTTATAGATAGCAAGCACGGTAGCGGCAACTACATCAACGGCTCCTTCGACCATAAGCTGATGCAAATCATGACCATGATGTATTCCTTAGAAGACATGGGTGAGCTAGAAATTTGTGGCTTCCGCTACGCAGCAGAGCAGGAAGCCATTCTTTTGGCCATTCACAATGTAACCGAGGAGCAAAAGGAGCTTTTAAAGAACCTTGCCACAGCCCTTACAACGTCTAAGGAAGCCGAAAAGCAAACCTATTATGATCAAAAGCTCCACCAAACCATCGTCGATGCCAGCGGCAACCGTTTGGTTATTGCGCGCTACATGGCCCTCGACAAAATCCTTAATGCCGTTATTCAAGACGTGCGCGACACCGTTTTACACATGGGCGACGAAGAATTTGCAGCCTTGCAAAACAGCCACGTGGATTTGGTCAACGGCATTTGCGAAGGCAATTTGGACTTGGCACAGCAAGCCCTCAATACCCACTTTGTCTTCTTGCAAAAGGCCCTCAAAAACGACAAGCCACAAGCACGTACAGAAGAAACCGTATAAATAGAAAAAGTCCTGTTCATTGGTCATTGTGCCAGTGAACAGGGCTTTTTTGTGTTATTTGTTTTTTCCGATGAAAAGGGCGCGCAGAACGAGAACAACCATCACAAAGCCAATAATGGCGTGGAGGATGAGGCTCCATTGCACGCCTATTGCGGTGCCTAGGGCGAGGTTGTTTGGTTGGCTTGCCTGGCCCATGGCCACGAGGGTCGATACCACAGCAGTACCCATAGCAGCAAAGAGCTGCTGGAGGGTATTGATGATGGCGGTGCCGTCGCTGTAGCGTTCTGGTGGCAGATTTTTGAGGGCAAAGGTGGTGAGGTTGCTCGCAAAAGCTTGGCCAAAGCTATAAACTAGGCAAATGAGCATGATGGTCATATTGCTCACGCGGGTCATAAAGAGCATTTCCAAAATAAGAGCAAGGTAGAGGACAGAAAAGCCAAAGCTAATAGGTAGCTTTGGGCCCATTTTGTCGTAAAAGCGCCCAGCAAAAGGAGAAAGGCAGGCGCAAAGAATGCACGCCGGCATCATGAGATAGCCTGCTGTGAAGGCATCGGCGCCGTTAGAGAGCTGCATAAAGTTTGGAATGAGAAAGCTGCGCGCCAAGATGATAAACTGCAAAATAAGCAGAGCCGCAAGACAGGCGCTGAAGCAAGGCAGTTTTATAATAGAAAGGTTTAGGAGCGGTTCGCTCGTTTTGGCACTATGGCGCACAAAGAGCCATAAAAAGAGGAGAGCAAGGGCAATCAAAAACCAAAAAAGCGGGCTGGTAAGGCCTAGGGTAGAAATATTGCTCAATGCATAGATGAGGCAAATAAAGCAAATGGAAAGAGCAATGTAGCCGGCCACATCAAAGCCTTCCTTTACAAGCTCAGACGATTGGCGAATGGTTGTAAGGCCCAAAAGAGCAGCAAGGGCCAAGAGGGGCAAAAGGGAAAGAAAAATCATGCGCCAGCCAAAAAGGCTTTGCATCAGCCCGCCCCAAAAAGGGCCAATGGCTGGGCCGAGGCCAATGGTGAGGGAAGCTATGCCCATCACGAGGCCAGTGTGCTGGTGCGGCACCTGCTCAATAATAATGTTAAACATCATAGGCAGCGCAATGCCGGTGCCCATGCCTTGGAGCACGCGCGCCGCGAGCAAAATCCAAAAGGATGGGGCCATGGCACAAATGATGGTACCAATTATAAAGAAGGAAACAGCCACCGCAAAAAGGTGCTTGGTCATAAAACGCTTCTTGAGCCAGGCAGATGCCGGAATCATCACAGCGAGCACCAAGAGATAGAGGGTTGTGAGCCATTGCACCGTAGATGTAGGCACACTAAATTCATTCATCAATACAGGAAAAACAATGTTGGTGGCCGTTTCGGCACAAATGCCAACAAGGGACATCAGGCCTGTGGCCACAACAGACATAATCATACGCGCATCGAGCACGCGCTTAAAGGGTTGAGTACGCATTGGTCACCTCCGAGGGATTCAAACTAGTCTATACTATAGGGAAGTTGTCATCTTGTCAAGGGACAGGGTGCCGAGAGTGTGCTATAATTAAGCCAAGAAAATCAAGGAGTTGATATTATGAGAAAAAGCTTTGGCGCAAAGCCACAAGTTTATCCAGAACCCGTCTTTATTATTGCCGCCTACGATGAAAACGGCCATGTAGAATGCATGAACGCCGCTTGGGGTGGCCTCGTTGGCAAGGAGCAGCTGATGCTTTGCTTAAACCCAGCCCATAAAACCGTCATGACCCTTCGCCAAACAGGGGCCTTTACGGTGAGCATGGGCCAAGCAAGCATGGTCGCTGCCTGCGATTATGTGGGCCTAGTGAGCGGCAACAACGAGCCAGACAAGTGCCAAAAGGCCGGCTTCCACACCACCCGCGCAGAGGCCGCCAACGCGCCTCTTATTGATGAGCTTGCCTACGCCCTCGTGTGTGAGCTCGCTAGCTACGACGAAGACACCCACATTCTTATTGCCAACATTAAAGATATCTCCATCGACGAAAGCGTCCTCAAGGAAGACGGCACCGTAGACGTAGCCAAGCTCGCGCCGCTGTGCTTTGATCCAAACACCAAAAGCTACTACGATATCACCCACAAAGTAGCCGACGCCCGCGCCATCGGCAAAACCTTAATGGATGAGTAAGCCTACAGGGCAGTTGGAGAATAGCGATTTTGAAAAATACGTAAATGCACTCGCAAAAGCCTTCCGCTGGGGGAAGGCTACAGCTTGTCGAAAAACCTAAAATGTGTATGCAAATAGAAAGTTTTCTAGATTCCGCTTAGCCTTCCCCACATGGGGGGAAGGTGGCGGCGTAGCCGACGGATGAGGGGTATGAGCGCCAGCGAATGATCGATTTAGCTGTAAAGTACGGTGAAAACACACCCTCATCCGAGTTTTCTTCCGCCCTGCTCCAGAAAACCCACCTTCCCCCTCAAGGGGGAAGGCTTCACAAATGCATACATGACTATTCTATAAATCGAACTTTTTCTACAGCCTGAAGCCTTCCGCTGGGGGAAGGCTATATTTATTCATTTGAGGGCTGTATGCCCCTTTCCCAACGGCCCGTTATTTTCTTTGGGTTTTAAGAGTTTTTTACAGTTTACAGTAGCTAAAATTTATATTATACTACCACTATAAGTGACTAGGGGTGCTGCGCGTGCGTGGCTGAGAGGACCAATCATCCAACTCTTTGAACCTGATGTGGTTAGTACCAACGCAGGAAAGCACACTCGTCCTTTCTTATACACGTAAGGAAGGTTTTTTTTATGGAAAAAAACAATGGAGGTACAGCATGCAACTTACAGACAAACTCTATGAAGCCGTCAAGGACATTTGGGACAACTACCTAGAACAGCCCTTTGTAAAGGAGCTCGGCGAAGGAACCCTAAGCGAGGACAAGTTCCGCTACTATATGATTCAAGATTATCGCTACCTCTTGCAATACGCCAAGGTTTTTGCCCTAGGCGTGGTAAAGAGCAACGATGAAGACCTTATGCGCCGTTTTGCCCTTATGGTTGGCGGCACCCTAGATGGGGAAATGGGCGTTCACAAGAGCTATATGGCGCGCCTCGGCATTACCCCAGAAGAAATCAAAAACACCCCATCTCATTTTACCAACACCGCCTACACCTCCTATATGCTCGACGAAGCCTTCCGTGGTGGCGCTCTAGAAGTCATCACTGCTGTGCTTTCCTGCGCATGGAGCTACGAATTCATCGGCAAGAAGCTCGCCGAAATCCCAGGTGCCACCGAGCATCCAGTGTATGGCGAATGGGTCACCTCCTATTCCAGCGATGAGTATGCACGTGGCACCAAGGATATTTTGGATGTTGTGAACGCCTTAGGCGAAAAAATGCGCCCAGAGGATGAAGCACACATCATTGAAATTTTTGTCAACTGCAGCATCCACGAAAAGAATTTCTGGGATATGGCATACACCATGGGCGCCTAAAAGGGGCGATGTACAATGTTAGAATTTAAAAATGTGTCTTTCAAATATCCCGAAGACAACTACGTGATGATGGAAAACTTGTCCTTTTCCGTGCCCGACCACGCCTTTGTATCCATCATCGGCGCCAGCGGCTGCGGCAAAAGCACCATCTTTCGCCTCATCAACGGCCTAGAAAAACCCGATCAGGGCGACATCTTGGTCGATGGCCAATCCATTGCTTCCTTAAAGCAATACAGCGCCTTCATGCCTCAAAAGGATATGCTCTTTCCATGGCGCACCATCGAAAAAAACCTCTGCCTGCCAATGGAAATGCAGCACATTCCAAAAGCCGAGCAGCAAAAGCGCTGCAAAGAGGTGCTTGAGCAGGTGGGGCTTTCAGACTATCTCAAAAAATACCCCAAAGACCTTTCCGGTGGTATGAAGCAGCGCGTGGCCTTTGCCCGCACCCTGCTTTCCGGCGCCGAAATGCTCCTTTTGGACGAGCCTTTTTCTGCCCTCGACTTTTTGACTCGCGTCGATATGCAGGAATGGCTCCTCAAGCAATGGGAAGGCAACCAAAAAACCACCCTCTTCATCACCCACGATGTAGAAGAAGCCATCTTCCTATCCCAAAGCATTTTCGTCATTCAGGCAAGCAAGCCATTTTACACCATGGAAAAGGTCGATGTGCCCCTTGGCTATCCGCGTGACCGCTCCATGCTCGGGCAACCAGAAATTGTTGCCTTAAAAGAACAACTCATTAACAAACTAAGAAGGAGCGTCAAGCAATGAAAAAGAATTTACCATCCCTCATCTTGATGTTCGTTCTTCTCATGATTTGGCAAGGCATCGCCATGGGTATCGATGCCGCCTACATCTTGCCATCGCCAATTCAAGTGCTCCAGCGCCTTTGGGAGCTGCGCGAGCCACTGGTGATGGTGCATCTACCAGCCACCATGAGCGTCACCTTTATAGGTCTTGTGATATCCATTGGCCTAGGGCTTCTCCTAGCCGTGTTGATGGATGCCAACGAGCACATCGAGCACGCCCTTTATCCCATCATTGTAGCCTCCCAAACCATTCCAACCACGGCCATTGCGCCACTCTTTATTGTATGGTTTGGCTATGGCATGGGCAGCAAAATCTTGGTGACCATTTTAATCACCTTCTTCCCAATCGTCATCACCGTCTTTGATGGCCTTAAAGGCACCAAGCGCGAAATGGAAGAATTGCTCATCACCTACGGCGCCACAAAAAAAGACGTCTTTTTGAAGCTCAAGGTGCCAGTGGCCCTGCCACACTTTTTCTCGGCCATCAAAATGGCCATCCCCCTAAGCGTCATCGGTGCAGCCATTGCCGAATGGCTCGGCGCCCAAAGTGGCTTGGGATACTTTAGTAAGCGTATGATGACACAGCTAGACGGTGCCGGCGTATTCGCACCGATTGTGCTTTTGTCTGTAGTAGCAATGGTTATTGTAGGACTAATCACCGTTTTAGAAAAACGTGTGATTCGTTGGAGAAAGGAGATTTAAATGAAAAAATTTATTGCAATGCTCTTAGCAGCAACCATGGTTGTAGGCCTCGTAGGCTGCGGCGGTGGCAATAAGGAAGAAGCCACTTCCACAGCTACCGAAGCAAAGAGCGATCTTGAAGATGTTACCGTTGTACTCGACTGGTATCCAAACGCCATCCACACCTTCCTTTATGTAGCTCAAGAAAAAGGCTACTTTGCAGAAGAAGGCCTCAACCTCGTTGTCAATTTCCCAGCCAACACCAACGACGGCATCTCCATGCCAGCAGCTGGTAAGGCAGACCTTGGCGTGTACTATGTGCATGACGCCATCGCAACAGCCGTAGAAGAAGACGTGCCAATCGTTTCTGTAGGTGCCATCACCCAAGAAATGCTCAACGTGTTCATCGCCCTTAAAGAAACCGGTATCGACGGCCCAGAAGACCTTGCAGGCAAGAAAATTGGCTACGCAGGTACCGCCCTTTCCGAAGCCATGACCAAGCAAGTGCTCGAAAACGTAGGCCTCAGCGCCAACGACTGCGAATTTGTAGACGTAGGCTTCGACCTTATGAGCTCCATGACCACCAAGCAAGTAGACGCCACCATCGGCTGCATGGTCAACCATGAAGTGCCACAAATGGAAAAAGAAGGCTTCGATGTAAACTACTTCTCCCCAACCGACTATGGCGTGCCACAAACCTATGAGCTTATCTTCCTTGCAAACAAAGACAAGGTCAAAGAAAACCCAGAAAAATACAAGGCCTTCCTCCGTGCTTGCACCAAGGGCTATGAATTTATGAAGGAAAACCCAGAAGAAGCCCTTCAAATTCTCCTCGATAACCAAAACGAAGAAAACTTCCCTCTTGATAAAGACGTAGAAACCAAGAGCATGGAAACCATTCTCCCAGTAATGGAAAAAGAAAACGCCCCATTCCTCCACCAAGACGTAGCAGTATGGCAAGAAACCGCCGACTGGCTCTATGAATGCGGCCTCCTAAAAGAAAAGACCGACGTCAGCGGCATGGTCGTTAACCTCTTGGAAGAAGAATAAAAACACACAACCAACCATTGTGAACATACAAATAAAACCGCACGCAACATGATATGCTCCCTAGATAGCAAACAGTGAAATAACAAATCACAGACTGCTATATAGGGGGCATTTTATTATGGACAGAAAATCTAATCTTACAGCTGAACAAAAGCAAAAAGTAGTTCAGGCCTACAAAGAGGGTCGACGCTCTCAGGCCGAAGCAGCTCGTCGTTGTGGTGTAAGCAGAGATACTATTAAAAAGTGGATTGCTAGAGAACACTGCGAAGGTGCAGAGGCATTAGAAGTATCTGCGACCAATCGCATCTATTCTCCTGAGCTGAAAGAGCAGGCTGTAAAAAAACTTACACAGTTTACTTGACAAACCCGAGGTTGCTGGTGCGGCCTCTTTTTGCACCGTACAAACCCCTTCACCAACGCATTTGTACAGGTATATATACAGTACATGTACATTGTAGCAACACCTCATTTTAAAGCGATTTTAAAGCATCAGTGAATATATACATGTGCAAATGCACTTAAAAATCTGATATACTAACATAGAACAACACATCGTATTTTCACGTATTTTGCGCCAGCAAACAAGCTTCGTTAACACATTTATACATGTATATACACAGTACATGTACATTGTAGCTATTGTTCAACAATGAATATGTACATGTAGAAAAGGAGTCTAAATAAACATTTCTGAATTGCGCGAGCTAGAGGCATAAAGCCTGCAACCGTATCACTCTATATTCGACGACGCTCGGCCGAATTTGACGGCCACACTAAACACTCAGGCGCAGGCAATAGCCTCGAATTAGACGATGTGGCTCTTGAATTGCTCGATAAACAATACCAACGTGCAACAGCCGCCGAAAGTGAAGCAGCAAGCTTCGCCAAATCCTGGTTCGGCTTCTGGCGCAAAAAGAAACCAACTTCTTCTAAATCAACCAATAACAACACCGCAAGCACCGAGAGGGACGAACAATGATTGATACTAAAACGAATGTCATTCGCCATTTTATAGAAACATGGCAAAACCGTGGCGACGAAAAGCAAGACACCCAAAGCTTTTGGACCGATTTGCTTCGCGATATTTATGGCGTGGACAACGTCAGCACCTACATTGACTTTGAAAAGCGTGTCAAGCTCGACCATACCAGCTTTATTGATGGCTACATTGCCGAAACCAAGGTGCTCATCGAGCAAAAAGGCGCCAATATTAGCCTCGACAAGGGCCAGCAGCAATCTGACGGTAGCTTTTTAACACCTTACGGCCAGGCGCGCCGCTATGCTGGCTATTTGCCACACAACGAACAGCCTAGATGGATTATTGTGAGCAACTTTAAGGAATTTCGCATCCACGACATGAATCGCCCCAACGATGAGCCGGAAATCCTGCTTTTAGAAAATCTCGAAAAAGAATACCACCGCATGATGTTTTTGGTCGACAGCGAAAACGAGCAGATTCAACGTGAAATGCAAATCTCCATAGATGCCGGCAAAATTGTAGGCGAGCTTTACGATGCCCTTTTGCACCAATACAAAGACCCGGAAGATGAAGAAACCCTCAGAAGCCTCAATGCCCTTTGCGTGCGCCTGGTGTTTTGCCTTTATGCCGAGGATGCCGGCGTTTTTGGCGAACATAATATGTTCCACAACTTCCTCAAGGGCTATGCCGTCAAAGACGTGCGCCGTGCCCTTATGGACCTTTTTGAGGTGCTCAATACCAAAGAAAGCGACCGCGACCCCTACATGGACGAAGACCTCTTGGCCTTTCCTTATGTCAACGGCGGCCTCTTTGCCGATAAAACCATCGTCATCCCACGCCTAGACGAGCATATTGTGGATCTTATTCTCCACCGTGCCAGCGAGGATTTTGACTGGTCAGAAATTAGCCCAACCATCTTTGGCGCCGTCTTTGAATCAACCCTCAACCCCGACACCCGTCGCAAGGGTGGCATGCACTACACCAGCATCGAAAACATTCACAAGGTCATTGACCCTCTCTTTTTAGACGACCTGCGCGCCGAGCTCACCGACATTCAAGCCATCGACGTGCTAAAAACACGCCACGCCAAGCTGCGTGCCTTCCAAGACAAGCTTGCTGGCCTCACCTTCCTTGAAATAAGGACTATTGGATTAATACAAAGACACGATACGCATAGACAACAGAATATGCTTAAAACTGCTTGATATAAGGCTTTTTGATATGCTGGATTTCAAAAGCCTTCTTTTTTTGCTTTTTTTGCAACGTTTGACGAGTAGCAGATGCGGTTGGAAGAATGAGTGGGTGCAAAAAATGAACGATAGCAGAAAAGAGTAATCGTTCAAAGTGAGCTATCGTGTAAAGGGTGTTAGGTATCGTTCAGTGTGTATGGCTAATTTCCGCCGAGGCTGGACTTTTGTGGACAGAAATGTTATTGCTGCGATAATGCAGCGAAAAAGACGTAATGTCTTGACTTTTCGCAGCACTTGTGGTATTCTAATATAGAGGTGGATCTATGAGCAAATTTGGAGACTATCTGAGACAACTCAGAAACGAAAAAGGAATTAGCCAAGCTGATGTTTTTAAACTGACCGGAATTACTAATTCTCGTTTATCTAAAACAGAAAATGGTGCAGATAATACGCTTAATCCGGCGGAATTAAAGAAATTAGCAGCTATATATGAAGTAGCAATCATACCGATTTATATTATGGCTGGCTATTTAGAACCATCAGATTTAGAGGAATATCGGTCGGGCTTTAAAGGTATAGAGCTTCTTGATAAAGACGAAAAGGAGCATATTCAATATCAGATCGATTTTATCAATAGAAGGAAAGGAAAATAATTATGATTTTTCATCTTGGAGAATTATTCTGCGGGCCCGGCGGAATCGGCTGGGGAGCTACGCATGCAGATATAGGAAATGAGGAGTTTGGAATTGTGCATCAGTGGGCAAATGATCTTGATGAAGCTACATGCCGTACTTACACACGAAATATTTGCCCGAATGAACCAGAGAGCGTTTATTGTGAAGATGTGCATACTCTCGATATAGAAAAGCTTGGAGCCATTGATGCACTTGCATTTGGCTTCCCATGCAACGACTTTTCTCTTGTTGGTTCAAAACTCGGTTTTAAAGGGAAATATGGCCCTCTATACACATACGGAATTGAAGTGCTGAAAATGTACCGACCAATGTGGTTTCTTGCAGAAAATGTTGGCGGTCTAAGAAGTGCGAATGAAGGAAAAGCATTTGATAAGATCTTGTCAGATATGAAAGAAGCAGGATACCGAATTTATCCGAATTTATATAAATTTGAAGAATATGGTATCCCACAGGCAAGACACAGAATTATTATTGTGGGCATCAGAGATGACCTTCCGTTCGAATTCAAAATTCCTGCTCCAACAGGCGAAATGAAAACCTGTCGTCAGGCAATTGAAGAACCACCGATTCCAGCTGATGCATACAATAATGAGCCCACAAGACAATCAGCACAGGTTGTTAGAAGATTAAACTTGATTGGGCCGGGACAAAATGCTTGGGATGTGGATTTACCGGAGGATTTGAAGATTAACACCAAAACCCGGATTAGTACAATCTACAAAAGACTCGATCCTGAGAAACCGTCTTATACTGTGACTGGATCAGGCGGAGGCGGAACACATATTTATCATTGGGCAGAGCCGAGAGCTTTAACGAACAGAGAGAGAGCAAGGCTGCAAACCTTCCCAGATGATTATGTTTTTGAAGGCTCGAAGGAACAGGTACGAAAGCAGATTGGTATGGCAGTTCCCTGTGAAGGCGCAAAACTGATATTTGAAGCAATTTTGAAGACATTTGCCGGCGTTGAGTATAATGCTGTAGAGCCGAATATTATTGACGAAGAATAATAGAAGAAGGGTGCAGACTATTTGCAGATAGTTTGCACCCTTCTTCTATTGAATTATGTCATCGTACAGCTGCAGGAGATTTTCTTCTGCTGTTTTCTTCTTTAGCTGGCATTCCCATATGGTTAGGACCCGCCATCCCTGTTCGGTAAGCGTTCGCAGGTTTTCGGCATCTCTTTCGACATTGCGATTAATCTTTTTATGCCAGTATTCCTCGTTGCTGGAAGGCCACACAAAGCGTTTGCAGTTATGCTTATGCCAGAAACATCCATTAACAAAGACTACAGTTTTATATTTTGGAAGTACGATATCAGGGCAGCCTGGGAGCTTACGGACATTCTTCCTATAGCGGAGTCCCTTTGAAAACAGATATTTTCTAACCGTTTCCTCCGGCTTGGAATTTGTGCTTCTGATATGAGACATATTTTTGCTTCGCACTTCTTTTGAATGAGTATCAGCCATATCAATCCTCGATTACATCGTAGTAAACGACACCATCCGGCAGTTTGATATTCGGAACCCATAACTGTTTGCCGCCCCAGCCCTTTGTTCCAGTAACTTGGTACATCGTAAGAACTATCTTTCGAGGGAAAGAACCTCCAAGGTTCCAGTCGTTAGGAGACAGCAATGCACCTGTTCCTTGGGCGATGTCTCTGTTCCTGCGAACAATCAGTATTCCCTGTGTAGTTGGAGCCTCGGCAAGCATCACATCGATAATGGACATGAAGGACTTCAGCTTGAAATCCGGGCTGGCTACTACATGAGAAAGTAGTTCTTTCATGAGGCGTAGACTAACCTGATAATATGGCTCTGTTTCAGAGAATACAGAAAGCAGATTGGATATATCCTCGATGGTGTTATTGTCTGGATAGAACGGATAATAGTTGGTGCCGCCAGAAATCGCTTCTACATGGTCTGTATCAAGAACATTCTTGCGGGTTGGGTTTAAACCTTCCGGATAGTATATCTTAATTTCATCAAGACCTTGCTCAACCTGTGAGATAATTGCATTGTTGGTTGCATTAATATCTGCAAACAGCTTATAGAGCCGCTCGTCAATATACACCATCATCATTCCAGAGTCGCGGTCATAGCCAAACATACGGCTATGCTGCCACATAGTATCTGCCTGGGGCTTCTTGGCTGTTCTGGTATAATACAGAGTCTGCAGGCTTGGAAATGTTACGCCACGACCTAAAGTGTTTCCGCCTATAACGAAATTGCAGCCAACAGAATACTCGTCACTTTCAACTTCCGTCTTTCCGTTCATCACTATGATTTTAGCTTCGTTATTCGTAAGAATTTTCTCAACTATAGTCATGATTTCCTTGAAAGATACTTTTTCACTTTTTGCAGGATTGAGCCGTGCATACTGCTTTTTTAGCTCGGCAGAAAAGTCACCGCTCATGTTGGCTTTGCACCAGTCGAGTTCTGCCTTAATACTTGATGCGAATTTTTGATGGGCCGCCTGACGCACACTTGGATGAATCAGACAGTTTGACACTGTTCCTCCGACCGCAAAAAGCTGTGCTGAAACAAGCAGATGTCTGATAACAACATCCCGCTCCGGCGTAGTGAGACTATCAGCAAAGGTAATACAATCTGGCTTTCCTGTCTTTGGAAAGAAGAAATCGCCGCCAAGGTACGCTTTACCAGGTTTGAAATAATGCGTGAAAAGAGGATGCCATCCAGATTCCTTGGTCTGAAGGAATATAGCCTGCGGCGTTCCGGTGACCTGCAGATACAAACTGCTTGCAGCACCATTGCGAATGGAGTCCAAATACTTATTAATAGATGACTGACGGTTTCTATTTACCAATGTATTCAGAGAAGCAGCATCAGCCTCATCATCTATGATAAAAAGAGGATTCCCCCGCATAAAACCTGTAGAGCTGAAGATGTTGGCCCACAATTTGAGGATACGAGCATTCTTTTTCAAGACAACGATTGTAGGCTGCATCAGACTGTTATCAGCAAAGATGCGGGCATCGTTCTCTCCGCAGATGCAGTATCCTTCCAAATCGGCCTTTACTCTGTCAAGAGTCTGCTGCTGAAGTACAACATTATCTGTGGTCAGCAAAACAAACACTGGAAATCCAAGATCAGTTGCTTTGCACATGATGCCAAACATCTGTCCTGTTTTGCCGGACTGAACATTACCAAGTAAGAGTCCGATTTCATGAGTTGTAAAAGAAAAATTTTTAAGGTAGCGGTTTCCTACTTCTTCAGCAGTAGAAGAAATAGACTCGGCAAGTCCTGCATTACCGCGAGAAGTAATTTTATCAAGATAGGTTTTCAAATACTGCATTAATCATCCTCTCCTTCCGCATCTTCTGGTTTAAAAGAAAGCATCCAGACATCAAGAGAATTACCTTCTTCATCAAGTGCTTTCTGACCAGTTTTCTTCAGGTAAAGATTTTCACATCCATATTCCTGGAGAATTTCCTTAGTTATCATTCCTTTTCGGTCGGTATCCAACTGTGTATCATTGATTGGAGAAACAAGACCTGCAGCGGCAAGGCGCCCCTTGAGCCATCTTCCCATGATAAGTTCATCACCGACAGCACTAAACTGTTTGTTGCCGTCACTGGTAGTGTGGGCCTTAAACCAATAACCATCATCAGTGATGACAAAAAAAGGCACATTTTTTTCAGGGTATCCATCAATTTGCGTGATTTCTTTGGCAACCGTAAGCTGGGTTTCAAACCAGTCACGAGATTTGCGCTTGCTTCTCGGAGCTGCATAGCAAACATTAACATTCGATTTCGTGTAATGCTTTCCGTCATCCATAAGACGTTCATCTGAAGCAGGTACTTTTAGAGGAAGAAGAAATGACGCATATGCCATGCATCGCTTGTAGAATTCGACATTCGAAGGCGGAACTTCTGTAACAAGCTCAATCCCAGTCAGTGCAGTATTCTTTTCAAATATCAGCGGCATATCTGTGATATCATTGATCTGCGCAGAACAGTTTGGAAGTTTGAGTTTCTCGACAAAAACGGAAATCTCTTGGCATTCAGAAGTATCGGTGGTCAGAGCAGAAAACTCATACTGCCTGCGGTTGGAAGCCTCCATTTTTATAACACCAAGGTTTGCAGAACCTATGATGGCGGCAAAAGGCTGCCCATCTTTATAAAAACAGTAGATTTTGCCATGATATTTGAATGCTCGAACCATACGGATTTCACCGATGCCCGCGGTCATCCACTTTCTGTTGATTTTCACAGCAGTGTGATAAGATCCCTCTGGCATTCCCTCTATATAATACATGCCAATGTTAAGGCACACATTTTTAATATCGAATTCAGATACTATTGAATCCAGCTCTTCCAGTGAAGCGCGGGAAACATACCCAACTGCGATTTCAATGTGATCAGCTTTTGCTGCCTGTTCCTTGAAGCAGTCAGCAATTGTCTGCTGTCCGTCATTGGTTCCTAGCGGAAGGATATTAGAATATAGCATTTTCATTTTGATTCCTCCTCATCTATTGTTTCCATGATTTCGTCTATATGCACATGCAGTGCTTCACAAATTTTCAAAAGAACATCAGTGGTGATGTTTTCACATTTGCCCAGTTTTGCAATGGATGCAGAACTGATGCCCGCGGCAATTCGCAAATCATGCTTATTCATGCCTTTGTCTATTAACAGTTTCCAAAGTCTGTTGTAACTAATTTTCATTTATCAATCACCTCGCTTAGTCATCAAACAAATCATCAGATTCAATTTCTAACTGTGTACGTTTTTTGAGCATTTCGTAATATTCTTTGACATTGTTGTATTCTTGCAGAATTGGAAACTCTGGCAGTTCCATATGGTTTCTGAGGACTATATACCTATGAGGATTCTTACGCAGTTCACTGATATCTATTGTTATTGTGAGACCGGTTTGCTCCGGCTGGCCAAAGTAATCAGAGTACTTATATGGAAGTTCATCCTCTTCAACAATTGATGTTGAATCGAGCAAACGTTCTGGAATTGATTCTGGATCAGGGTACTTGTCATACGTCCTATATTCCAGAAATTCACTATAAGCCTCAACCCAAACCTTTGTCGGCAGATCATAAATTTGAGAGGGCCATCCATATTCATCAATGTCTGATACAGCCTCTATGGATTTTTCACGGATTATGCATCTGTACAAGAATGATTCAGCTTCATTTATAAATGATTCTCCAGTGCTGCCTTCTTCATATGTAAGACAAGGATATATGCGTTCGAGATACTCCCAATATTCGTCTGTTCCATTTCCTGAACAGTCAGTAAACAACTTCTCTAAATATGGGAGAAATATAAAACGCTCAATTTTCTCTGGAATCATATCGTAGAGCATATCAAATGTGCGGTCGGTATAGGATCGATGCTTCATTTTTTCGAAGAAGCCGCCAACTTTTTCAAGATTGGCATCATATTCCGAGGCGAAGTACACAGCGGCAAAATACTCCTGAAATGAACGGTGAATGAAATAATACTGTTCGCCTTCGCGGTACATAATGCAGAGGTTGTCCGTAAGATCAAGAAGGAAGTCCCTTGGAGCAATATTCTGATGCTCTGGTGCGGCAGTCTTCAGAACCTTTTTCATGTAGGTATTAAACAGCATGGAATCGAACTCAAGGATCTCATCCTTATATGTTCTTGCACAAAATTGAGAGAAGTACTTGGCGAATTCCTCAGGTGTAAGTTTTGTATGCAATGGACGCTTAAATGAGCCTTTTGAAGCATCATGCAGGCGAGCCATGGTTTCGTATGCCTTGGAATAAAAGACATGCATTTTGGCAGGTACTTCTCCGAAGGAAGAATATGTCATCAGCATGATGGTCAATAGGAGCGGATTACTTGCAAACTGACGGTGAGAAAAATATAGGGTCTTATCTAACGCTTCCAAAAAACTATTTTTGCCATCAATATCCCAAAACTCCAGTTTCTCTATAAGTTCTATGGACTGCTTTTTGGTTAGTTCCAGAATATCAAATAGTGAAAACTTCGAATAGGAAATGAAGGAGTAAACTGGACGTGATGTGATAACAATCATATTGCCTGGGTAGGATTTAATGAAGGCATCTAAATCCTGATCGAAGGAATATCTGACAGAAGACTGGATTTTGTCAAGACCGTCCAATAAAAGAATAAGTTGTTTTTGCTGTAGGGCCGCAATGATGCTCACCTGCGTGATTTCGGAATCATATTCTTTCATGGAATTCCAAATAAAATCCACCATCCCACAAGTGGTATCTTTATAGTCTTTGAGGGAAAGCAGGATTGGTGTATATCCAGTATCCTGGGCATGGTCTGCTGACGAAAGAAACAAATGGGTTAAGAGCATAGATTTTCCTATCCCGCCGATGCCCTGAATGATTACATATTTTGATTCAGCTTCCAATTTATCTATGGTGACATTACTGATAGTCTTTTCTGCTTTAGGGTCACGAATACCAGTGGCACGAAATTTACGGTATCGGATATCGTTGCAGACATATAAATCATAAAATGGATGCGGTTTTTCTGCATACAGCAAGGTTTTCTTTGTAGAAAAGTACGAAACGGCCGCATTTAGATACTTATCAAATGCGGAAGTGTTATCCTCATCTTTGCTTTCTTTTAATTCTGCTGAGATTGCCGGATCAATAAAGAAGATACTTCCTGCATTATCTGCTGTCAGTTCAGGAGCAATGTCAGAAAATGCTCCTAATGGATTATTTTTAGTTTCTTGAGCGCCCTTTGGGGTGCTTCAGACTGTAGAAAAACCTAAAACGTGTATGTGAATAGAAAGATTTGGAGAATAGCAAAAGCCTTCCCCACTTGGGGGGAAGGTGGCGGCGCAGCCGACGGATGAGGGGTATGAGCGCCAGCGAATGATCGATTTAGCTGGAAAGTTCGGTGAAAATACACCCTCATCCGAGTTTTCTTCCGCCCTGCTTCAGAAAACCCACTAATTCCGACGCGAAGCTAGTACCCGAAGGGTGCCCCTCAAGGGGGAAGGCTTCACAAATGCATACACGCCTATGCTGAAAATATACCTTTATCGACAGACTGGAGCGCCCTTTGGGGTGCTTTTTTTCTTTTTAGTCGATGCGGCTTCTGTAATGATGGAAACGAAAAGTTCTGCAAGTTTATCTCCGGCATTATATGCATCAATGTCTGGAATATCATTGCGGAATACAGTGCAGAGAATTTGTATAGTCGCATCTGAAAATTGCGCAATATATCCAGAAAAATTCATTGGTTCAAGGTAAGCATTTACCTTCTTGGAAATTCCGCTGATCGAAGTGTATCCGTTGCAAAAAGATTTGTAACTGCTCGGTTTGTATTCATCCAGTATGTCTTGTCCCTCTTCGGTGAGGATGGCTCCAAATATTGATTTTGTAAATTTATCGGTGCTTCCTCCGGCACTGATGACGGAGGATAGTTTTTCTATAAAGTCTTTAAACAGCATTTTATATCCTTCCTTATACAAGCCTGTCCAAGCCTATCCTGCGCTGTCCAGTTGTACCGATTCGACTTCCTATAATAAAGGTGAACCTAAGAAAAACATTTCTCGTGGAGAGGCTTGAAAGTTGATATTTAATTATAGCACAAAAATGTGAATTTTTCTACGGGCCTTACAGATATCAAATTTACAAAAGCAGTATTTAAAACTCTGATTGCAAATTTGACTCTGCAAATTGCTGGTTTCACCAGTTTTCGTTAGGCATCTCCATGCAATTCCAAGCATCTGACATTGAGACGGATACACAAAAAACTATGTATCCGCCTGAGTGTCAGAGACTCAAAACCTGTCTCAGCGTTCATCCCCTGATCAAGGATGCCCGAAGCGGTGAGACGGACAACAATCGAATAAAGTCAACCCATCGGGACGGTTGGCCAGTTAAGAAGTGAGGATTCATTCTTATGGCCAATTCTTATGGGAAGTCCTGTGTGGATTCTCACTTCGGTATGAGACCGAAGGAGGGTCTGCACTATGGACAATCTACAGACAAACAAAAAGTATTTCATTCCAATGGAGGTAACACCGGAAACCATCAAGGCATTCGATATCAATGCCGAAGATGTACAGTGGTCGAGAATCGGAAATAAGAAGGTTAAAGCGATTATGGTTCCGGCAACAGAGGAGCAGTATTACGCATATATGCGTCCGCTGTGGCGTGAGGACAAGCAGAATCAGAGGGCAAGCAAACAGGAATACGAGGGCAAAATGAAGCCGGTGTCACTGGATCAGCTCTACGAAGATACAGAGTTCGAGACAGCCGATCAGGCTACAGATATTGAAGCTGATTATATGAAGAAGGTTTTGCTTGAGGAACTGCATAACGCATTGGACGAACTGGAGGAAATCGACCGCACCATCATGGAAATGTATAGCCAAGAGTACACCGAAACACAAATCGGACAGGCTGTGGGCATGAGCCAGCGTGGTGTCGGCAAGCGTAAACAGCGCATTTTGCTGAAGCTCCGCACCAGACTGAAGGATTTCAGATAAGGAAGATGCCTGCTGTAGTGCATATTATTGCACTGCAGCAGGTTTTTTATATTTTTTCAAAACTGCGGTTCTTAAAACAGACCCGGATGTCCTTTCACTCTCAGAGGGGCAGTAAAGCCGCTCGGAAAGGACGGTGTCAAACATGATGACAACCAAATGCAGATCAGGCACAGGATGCCGCGAGAGCAGTGATCTCGACAGAGAACTGTCTGATGTTCTCATTGCAATCAGTGTCGTGTCAAGAAGAATCGCAGACAGGCTTTCTGCCGGCGATGGAAAACTGAATATGGAAGGAGGCAGACTGCATGGGAAAAGTAAGCGAATTGTTCATGCTCGTGGATGAACTGAAAAAGTGCGGTGAAACACTCATTAGTATATCAGAGGAACTGACAGGGCTGTTTAGTTCGGCAGAACCGGAAAAGCAACCTGTAAAAAAGAGCGTTGCTAAAAAGGAAGAGCCAGAGTCGTCTGTGGAAAAAGAACTGACTTTGGAAGAAGTCAGAGCTGTTCTGGCAGATAAGTCGAGAGCCGGATTTACCGAACAGGTCAAAGAGCTTCTGAAAAAGCATGGTGCGGATAAGCTTTCTGCAGTTGACCCAGCAGAGTATAAAGCACTGCTTGCGGATGCGGAGGTGCTTAGAAATGCCGGATAAACACGCAGTCCTGTCAGCATCATCCAGTCACAGGTGGATTGCCTGCCCGCCGTCAGCACTCCTTTGTGCCAAAGAAAAGGATGTATCCAGTGAATTTGCCATGCAGGGAACGGACGCACACAGTTTGTGCGAGTTCAAGGTAAAAAAATCACTGGGGCAGGCAGTAAAAGACCCAACCGAAACGCTGACCTACTTCGATGAGGAGATGGCAGACTGTTCCGATATGTATGCACAGTATGTGCTGGAACAGGTGGAAGCATCCAGGAAGAAATGTAAGGACCCAATTGTTCTGGTAGAACAGCGTCTGGATTTTTCCAAATGGGTGCCTGAGGGATTCGGTACCGGAGACTGCGTGATCGTGGCGGATGAAACGCTGACAATCATTGACATGAAATACGGAGTCGGGATTCTTGTTTCCGCAGAGAAAAATCCGCAGATGATGTGTTACGCATTGGGAGCTTTGGCTCTGTTTGATGGGATTTACGATATCACCGAGGTGTCGATGACAATCTTCCAGCCGCGAAGGGACAACATCAGCACATACACCATTCCAAAAGAAGAACTGCTTAAGTGGGCGGATGAGGTGCTTTCCCCTGCCGCACAGCTTGCGGCAAAGGGCGAGGGTGAATTCAAAGCCGGAAGCCACTGCCAGTTCTGCAAAGTAAAAGCCACCTGCCGAAAGCGTGCAGAGTACAACCTGGAACTTGCTTGTTATGACTTTGAGATGCCTGCCAACCTGGAAGATGAAGAAATAGAGGTCATTCTTTCCAAAGCAGACGAGCTTGTTTCCTGGGTGGGAGACATCAAGGAATACGCACTGCAGCAGGCAGTCAGCGGAAAAGAGTGGACAGGCTGGAAACTGGTCGAAGGACGCTCGAACCGCAGATATGTAAATGAAACCGCAGCAGCAGACAAAGTGCAGTCGGCAGGATATGACCCATATGAACATAAGGTTCTGGGCATCACTGCTATGACGAAACTGCTCGGCAAGACAAAATTTGAAGAACTGCTCGGCGGCCTGATTGAGAAGCCGCAGGGCAAGCCAACTTTAGTACCTGTGTCGGACAAGCGTCCGGCAATGAATACAGCAGCAAATGATTTTAAGGAGGACAACTGATATGTCAAAGAATTTTATGAACCCAACCAAGGTAATCACCGGACCTAAGACCCGCTGGAGCTATGCCAATGTATGGGATGCCAAGAGCATCAACGGCGGCACACCGAAGTTCAGCGTTTCCCTTATCATTCCGAAGAGTGATACCGCAACCGTAAACAAGATCAAGGAAGCAATCCAGGCAGCTTATGCCGAGGGCGAATCCAAGCTGAAGGGCAACGGCAAGAGTGTGCCTACACTTTCAGTACTGAAAACTCCGCTTCGTGACGGTGATTTGGAGCGTCCGGATGATGCGGCTTACACAGACAGCTACTTTATCAATGCCAACAGTGCAACAGCTCCCGGCATTGTAGATGCTGACCGCCAGCCGATTCTTGACCGCAGTGAAGTATACAGCGGTGTGTATGGTCGTGCATCCATCAATTTCTATGCTTTTAACTCCAACGGCAACAAGGGCATCGCCTGCGGTCTGAACAATCTCCAGAAGATTGCAGACGGTGAGCCTCTTGGCGGCAAGTCCCGCGCAGAGGATGATTTTGCAGATACAGCGGCTGAGGACGATTTTCTCGCATAAGAAAGGACAGGTGAAAATCTATGACAATGCTGCAGACAGTTTTGACAACAGCACTTTTGGTAATGTGGCTCTGCTTCAGCATCACATTCCTGGTTTCGGCCATTCAGAGCTTTATCTTTGACCGCAGACGTGAGAAGCGAGAGCAGGAAAAGGAACAGCGTGATCTGGAATACCACGAGGAACGCATGAAAAACCTGAAATAAGATGAGTGCGGCGGGCGGCAGGAATTTCCTGCCGTCTGCTTTGCTGTAAAGGACGGTGACGATAATGGAAAAAATCAATAGTTTATCTCTGGACTTAGAAACCTATAGCGATGTGGATCTGAATAAATGCGGCGTATATAAATATGCCCAGTCCTCTGCATTTGAAATCCTGCTGTTTGGTGTGTCAGTGAACGGCGGTGAGGTGCAGGTTTACGATTTGGCACAGGGAGAATCAGTGCCGGTGGAAATCATCAAAGCACTGACGGACAATTCAGTTTTGAAATGGGCATTCAATGCTTCTTTCGAGAGGGTCTGCCTGTCAGTGTGGCTGCAAAGATGCTATCCGCAGTATTTTGAAAGCTACAACATTCATGCGGATACAGTCGGAGATTATCTGGATCCTTCAGCATGGCGATGCTCGATGGTGTGGTCGGCATACATGGGACTGCCGTTGTCCCTTGCAGGTGCCGGGGCTGTGCTCGGCTTGTCGGAACAGAAGCTGAAAGAGGGCAAAGACCTCATCCGATATTTTTGTGTTCCCTGCAAGCCGACCAAGGCAAATGGCGGCAGGACGAGAAATCTGCCGGAGCATGATGCTGAGAAGTGGGAAACCTTCAAAGCCTACAACAAACGTGATGTAGAGGTGGAAATGTCCATTCAGGACAGGCTTAGAAAATATCCAGTGCCGGATTTTGTGTGGGAAGAGTATCACATCGATCAGGAGATCAACGACAGAGGGATTGCGCTGGATAGGACTCTTGTGAAAAATGCCATTGCGTTTGATGAAAAATCCAAGGCGGAGCTGTCGGAGAAGATGCAGGAACTGACAAATCTCGACAATCCCAATTCGGTACAGCAGATGAAACAGTGGCTTGCAGATAATGGTCTGGAAATGGACAGCCTTGGGAAAAAGGAAGTGGCAGCAGTATTGAAAACAGCGCCGGAGCCGCTTCGAACAGTGCTGACATTGAGGCAGCAGCTCGCTAAATCCTCGGTCAAAAAATATCAGGCAATGGAAAATGCAGTCTGCGAAGACGGCAGAGCCAGAGGAATGTTTATGTTTTATGGCGCAAACAGGACTGGCAGGTTTGCCGGCCGCATCATACAGCTGCAGAATCTGCCGCAAAATCATATGCCGGACTTGGAGCAGGCGCGAGGTATTGTCAGGGACGGAAACTATACGGCGGCAGAACTGTTATACGATGATATACCGGACACGCTGTCCCAACTGATCCGCACAGCTTTTGTGCCAAGACCCGGCATGAAATTTGTGGTATCGGATTTTTCTGCAATTGAAGCGAGAGTTATTTCCTGTCTTGCAGGCGAAAAATGGCGAAGTGAGGTCTTTGCCAATAACGGAGATATTTACTGTGCATCGGCATCGGCTATGTTTGGCGTGCCTGTGGAAAAGCATGGCGTGAACGGGCATCTGCGGCAGAAAGGAAAAATCGCGGAGCTGGCACTTGGCTATGGCGGCTCAGTCGGTGCATTAAAAGCAATGGGAGCACTGGATATGGGACTTGCTGAAGATGAGCTGCAGCCGCTGGTGGATATGTGGCGAAGCTCCAACCCTAACATTGTGAAATTCTGGTGGGAGGTTGACCGATGCGTCAAGGAAACTGTGAAAAAGAGAGTGCCGACCGAAACGCATGGCATCCGCTTTATCTATCAGAGCGGGATGCTTTTCATCAAGCTCCCTTCCGGCAGACAGCTTTCCTATGTAAAACCTCGCATGGGAGAGAACCGATTCGGCGGTGAAGCAGTTACCTATGAAGGAGTCGGCGGCACGAAGAAATGGGAACGCATCGAAAGTTACGGTCCAAAGTTCGTGGAAAATATCGTGCAGGCTATCAGCCGGGATATTCTGATGTATGCGATGAAGACGCTGTCGCATTGCTTTATCTGCGGCCATGTACATGACGAGCTGATCATCGAATGCAGCAAAGATGTATCGGTGGATGCCATCTGTGAGCAGATGGGAAGAACACCGCCGTGGATTCCGGGACTTCTGCTTCGAGCAGATGGCTACGAATGCGAATTTTATAAAAAAGATTAAATATCAGTTCTTAAAGTCAGGGTTCCTGTCCTTTCACTCTTAGAGGGCAGGAGCCCTACTTTTATGAAAGGCGGTATTTCAATTATGAAAGAACTGATACCGAAAGACGAGTACGGCATCTTTGTAGATGCCCATGACACCGCAAGAGTGGACAGTCTGTTCGTGGCTGAATTTTTTGAGAAGAACCACAAAGAGGTTCTGCGTGATATCCGTAAAATTATCGATCCGACTTCCGGATTGAGTGAGGAATTTAGACAGCGCAATTTTGCGCCGTCCTCATACATCAACAATCAGAAAAAAAAACAGCCTTGTTTCTGTATGACTCGTGATGGGTTTACTTTGCTGGCTATGGGATACACAGGTCAGAAGGCAATGAAGTTCAAGGAGCTGTACATCCGCAGATTCAATGAAATGGAAACATTTATCAAAAATCTGGTATCTGCAAGACAGGAGTTTCCGCTTCTTACCGATAATATCAAGCTGCTCCACGAAAACCCAAGGCCGTACCACTTCAGCAATGAGTGCGATATGTTAAACCGCATTGTTATTGGAATGTCGGCAAAGCAGTTCAGGCTTGCCAATGGCATCGAAAAGGGGAAAAGCATCCGGCCGTATCTGAATAAGGAGCAGATCAATATGCTGGAAACACTGCAGAAGGTCGATGTAGGACTGCTTGTTGCTTTTCCTAATTATGAAGACCGAAAGCGCCATCTGGAATGGTACAAAGCGAAGATCGAGGAGGAGAAATAATTATGTTTTATGTGAAAGAACAGCTGAATAATGCGATGGAAGTATCTGTGGAAATTAACGATGAGAATGTTTACTGCCGCTGCCCTAAGTGCGGCTGTGAAGTTCAGATTGATCTGGCGGAGGTGTTCGCAGATGGTGATATCGATCTGTTTGGCACCGCAGTTTTGTGCAGCAGCTGTACGGAAAAGATGATGGGAGGAAAGCGTTGTGGGTGTGAGCAGGTATAACAGCGAAGGCTATCCTGATCCAACTACCTACGGTGCATTAAGCAACATCGAAAATGAGATGAAAGCGGCAAGAGCATACAGACCTATCGTGTATGTATGCTCCCCATTCTCTGGAAATGTGGAAGAAAATACAGCAAATGCAAGAAAATACAGCCGTTTTGCGGTGGAGTGCGGGTATATCCCCATCGCTCCGCATTTGCTGTATCCGCAGTTCTTAAATGACAACGACCCGGTGGAACGGGAGCTTGGGATGCATTTTGGCAATGTACTCATGAGCCATTGTGCCGAGGTGTGGGTATTCGGTGAAACGATAAGCACCGGAATGGATGCCGAGATCAGGAGAGCCAAAAGGAAGAATTACCGACTGCGGTACTTTAACAGCACTCTGGAAGAAGTGCCGGATATCAAATGCAGGAAGGGAGAGACTTAAAAATGCGTGATTTAAAGATAGCCTACGGCAATTCCAGACAGGCAAAGTTCTGGGCGAATAAGACTATAAAATTTGATGAGCTGTGTGACAGACTGCGAAACCCTGTCCGCACATCGGAAACGGCAGAGGAATATCCAAAGCTGCCGAAAAAACAGCGTGATGACATTAAGGACAAGGGCGGTTTCGTTGCCGGACACCTGAAAGATAACCGCAGACAGGCAAATAAGGTGGCGTGCCGTTCCATGCTGGTGTATGACCTGGACTGCGTTGACAGAGAGTTCCTTGACCATATCGCAGATAAGATCGGAAACAAGGGCTGCTTTTACACTACGCACAGCCATACGCCGGAACATCCAAGGGCGAGAATGATCATTCCTGTCACTCGTGATATGACGCCGGATGAATTCAATGCGGCGGCGAGATATTACGCTTCGGACAACGGATTTTTGGATATGCTCGATCCATGCTCCTTCTCCCCTCACCAGCTGATGTACTGGCCGACCTGTCCGTCAAACGGAGAGTACCAGTTTGGGGAGCTTGATGGCGCGTGGCTTGACCCAGATACAGTGCTTGCAAAGCATCCGAACTGGCAGGACTGTTCCCTGCTTCCAACGACACCGAAGGAAAGCAAAGCCGCAGATCACAAGGTACAGCAGCAGAAAGATCCGCTTGAAAAAGAAGGTATCGTGGGTGCATTCTGCCGTGCGTATTATCCGATAGAGCTTGCCATCAGTGAATTTCTGTCAGATGTATATTCTCCCACAGCAGATATTTCCGGCAGATATGATTATATCCCCGGTGAAGGCTCCGCGGGCGTGGTTATCTATGATGATAAATTCGTATACAGCCACCATGCCACAGACCCTGCGGGCGGCAGACTCTGCAATGCGTTTGAATTGGTGCGCATCCATAAATTCGGTGATATGGACGAAAAGAAATCCTTCAATCAGATGTGCGAATTTGCCATGACACAGGACAAGGTAAAGCTGCTGATCCTTGAAGAAAAGCAGAAAAGCGCGGCAGCAGATTTTGATGGAAAAGAGGATTGGAAAACAGGTCTGCGATATATGCCAAGGAGCAAGTGCCTGGAGAACAGCGTGTGGAACCTGATGCTGATTCTGAATAATGATCCCGATTTTGCCAATATCGCATTTAACGAGATGGTGGGCAGAGTGCAGATCACAGGCGATGTCCCATGGACAAGACCCTGCGACAACACCTTCTGGCGTGATGCAGATACCGCACAGATGAAAGCTCTGATCGATATCCGCTATGAAACCTTCTCCGGCAGAAATTATGAAGTGGCATTCACCAAAGTCGTAGAGGACAGGCATTTCCATCCCCTGCGTGAATGGCTGGACGCACTGCCGGAGTGGGACGGAACGGTGCGGCTTGAAAATCTGTACATTGACTGCCTTGGTGCCAAGGATACCGCATATGTCAGAGCTGCCACCAGAAAATCTTTTGTGGCAGCGGTAGCGAGAATCTACGAGCCTGGCACTAAGTTTGATTCGGTCGTTGTTCTGGTAGGACCCCAGGGCTGCGGCAAGTCTACGATTTTTGCAAAGATGGGCAAGGATTACTATTCCGACAGCCTGTCCCTTATGGATATGAAGGATAAAAGCGGTGCGGAGAAGCTACAGGGCTACTGGCTGTTGGAGCTTGGCGAACTGGCGGGCTTAAGAAAAACAGATGTGGAAGTCGTGAAGGCATTTGTCAGCCGTACCGATGACATCTATCGTCCGTCCTATGGCAGAACGGTGGAAAGCCATCCCCGTCAGTGCATCATTGTGGGGACAACAAACTCGGAGTCCGGCTTTCTGCGTGATATTACGGGAAACCGCAGATTCTGGCCCATTAAGGTCACAGGTGTCAGCAAAAGAAAATCGTGGGATATGACCGATGAAGAAGTTGTGCAGCTTTGGGCGGAGGCAAAGTACCTGTATGGGCAGGGCGAACCTTTGTACCTGAATGAGCAGGAAAACAGTGAAGCACTGAGCGAACAGATTGATGCGATGGAAACCGATGAGCGTCAGGGCATCGTGGAGGAATATCTGAATACACTTCTGCCGGATAACTGGAACAGCATGGATCTGTATGAGAGAAGGAATTTCCTAACGGACAGCACTTCGGCAAAGGGTACAGTACAAAGAAAGACCGTAAGCAATGCGGAAATATGGAGCGAGTGCTTCTGCCGGAACCTCTCCGATCTCAAGCCATCCGATTCTTATGCGATAGCCGCCCTCATGACCAAAGTGGACGGTTGGGAGCGTACTGAAAAAATCAGAAAGCTTGCCATCTATGGCAGACAGAGGATTTACGAGAGGTTGTGATTCGTGCAGCCTGTGAATTTCAGACAGGTTGTGAACTTGCAAAAAGCCTTATA
>CAKQDL010000010.1 GCA_934229395.1 uncultured Peptococcaceae bacterium
CGGTTGCGCATTGGCGCAACCGTTTTTCTTTTGTCCAAAAAGTAGAGTTTTCCTTCCGGAAGCCTCTGCTTTTTTATTTTTATTAGAAAACAGCATATAACAGTTGACAACACTTTTCGACTGTTATATGCTGTTTGTAGAGAGGAGGTCCTATCATGAACATCATCATTAATCACACACTCATGATTCCCATCTACGAGCAGATTGCTGATCAAATAAAAAAACAAATCATCCAAGGTACCCTCGAAGAAAACACCGTCCTGCCATCGGTGCGCGTGCTTTCTAAGGAGCTCAAGGTCAGCGCTCTCACAGTAAAAAAAGCCTACGATGCCCTCGAGCAAGAAGGCTTCACAACCACCATTCACGGCAAAGGCACCTATGTGCTGGCCACCAACACGTCACTCTTGGAAGAAGAGCAACGCAAGGAAATTGAAGCCTCTTTAGAAAAAATCATCGCCAAAGGACGCCAATGCGGTCTTACAAACGATGACCTGCGCGATATTTTTGAACTCATTTTGGAGGGATAACCATGATTAAGCTCAACCACCTACAAAAAAATTACGCGTCCTTCAAGCTCGACTGTACCCTCGAGGTCAAAAAAGGCTATGTCACCGGCCTCATCGGTCGCAACGGCTCGGGCAAAACCACCACTTTCAAGGCGCTTTTGGGTCTTTTTAAGCCAGACGGCGGTCAAGCAACTTTTTTAGGCAAGGACGCCTTTTCCATGACACCCCAAGATCGTCAAAATATTGGCGTTGTTTTAAGCAATTCCAGCTTTAGCAAGGAATTCACCGTAGAGGAGATTGCATCTGTTTTGGCGCAGCTCTACATCCGATTCGACAAAGACCTCTACTTTTCTCTCATTGACCAATACAGCCTGCCTCGCAAAAAGAAAACCAAGGAGTTTTCCACAGGGATGATGGCCAAGCTCAAACTCATCATCGCCATGACCCACGAGGCCAAGGCACTCATCCTAGACGAGCCAACCGCCAGTCTTGACGTCATCGCCCGCGACGAGCTCCTCGATATGCTTCGCGACTATATGGACCAAGACGAGGAACGTGCCATTTTAATCAGCTCCCATATTTCCACAGACCTCGAGCAACTCTGCGATGATCTTTATGTGATTAACGACGGCCAAGTTATTTTTCACGAAGACACCGACACCCTTCTTTCCGACTACGCCACCCTTAAGGTAAGTGTCGAGGACTACACAAACCTCGACAAAACCCACCTCTTGTGCAGCGAGGAAACCAGCTACGGCTACACCTGCTTGACCAATCAAAAGCAATATTATCTTGAAAATTATCCAGCCATCGTCATAGAAAACAGCAGCATCGACACCGTTTACTCTGCCATTATCAAGGAGGCATCATTATGAAAGGCTTACTTTTAAAGGATTTTATCTTTTTGCGTAGCATGAAAAGTTTCCTGCTCTTTATTGCCGCCATCGGCATCGCCCTTTCCTATGTCAACAACGACTCTGGCACTTTCGCCTTGGGTTACATCACATTTTTAGGCAGCTTTATGTCCATCTCCTCCATCAACGCCGACCGCGCCAACGATGGTTACGCCTTTCTATTCTCTTTGCCAGTGGCAAGAAAAACCTATGTTGCAGAAAAATATTTATTTTCCCTTTTGACCGCTTTCTTCTTCTGCGCCGTTACAGTACTTTGCCTTTTGGTCTGCACCTTCTTTATGCCTGATTGGGAAGTGAAAACCATCCTCTTGGCCGCCCTTTGGACCATCGGCGTAAGTCTGCTTATGGCCTGCCTCTTCATTCCCGTGCAGCTCAAATTCCAAGATACCCGCGCCCGCATGGTCATCATGATTGTTATAGGTTTCGTCCTCGCCTCCATCATCATGTTTAACTGGCTTTCCATGATGACCTACTTCGGAAATCTCGCCCACACCATCATCAACCTCCCATGGCCAACACTCACCGCCCTCTGCCTCGTAGCCCTCGCCCTCTGCTTCATTCTTTCCTACAAAATCAGCGTCCACGTAATGGAAAAGAAAGAATTTTGAGCATCTACCATGCCTGAAAAATTCAGGCATGGTTTTTTTCTTGTAAAGTGTTGACAAATCTTGGTTAAAGTTGTATTATATCAATTGTAGCCAACAAGAGGCGACAGAACCTGGCCTGTTTGAGAAGTGGTTTAACTCATCAGCCCCTCATGCTGACATTCAGGGGTTCGAATCCCCTACAGGCTATTACAAATCAATATGGATGATTAGCTCAGTTGGGAGAGCGTCTGCCTTACAAGCAGAGGGTCGGCGGTTCGAGCCCGTCATCATCCATAAGCACCGAATTGTCGGTGCTTTTTTTGTGCGCATTTTCTCTTGTCAAGACGCGTGTAGGATGCTATAATAGACAAACCGTACTAGATGGGGAGATAGCGGTGCCCTGTAACCTGCAATCCGCTACAGCAGGATCGATGTTCATCCGAGGGGTGTGATTTTGGGGTTTGGCCCTATTAAGCGGTGTTGACGGCTGGGTCCTGTGCAATGCGCGCCTACGAACCGTGTCAGGTCCGGAAGGAAGCAGCACTAAGTAGAACCGTGCATGTGCCACGGGAGTGCCTGGCTCGAGCTGGCTGGTAGGATACCGCCTGGGAGATCATTTCGGAGATGAATGTACGGTTAATATAAAAATAATAGCGAATCGAGGCTGCTCGATTCGCTTTTTTGTGTGCCTATACCAATCTGTTCTCTTCTCTACCTTCTAGGAAGGCATCGAAGTTGCTCACGCAAATGTTTAAGAGGCGGGCGCGGGTTTCTGTTGGGCCCCAGGCAATGTGTGGTGTGAGAACGACGTTGTCGCGTCCTACGAGGGGACTGTCCAAGTTAAAAGGTTCCTTGACCATCACATCTGTGGCGACGCCGGCTACAATGCCTTCATCCATGGCCTTTACGAGAGCGTCTTCATCAACAAGGGCACCACGGGCTGTGTTTATGAGCAAGACGCCACGTTTCATCTTTTTAAAAGCGTCTTCGCCTATGATTTGGTAGGAGGCCTCATTGAGTGGCATGTGCAAGCTTACGACATCGCTCTCGCGCAGCAGGGTGTCGAGGTCAACATAGTCGCCCCACTTGCGCCCTTCCTCGCGTTCTCTGCGTGAATAACCGAGCACGCGCATCCCAAAAGCCTGCGCCATGCGCGCTGCGTAAATGGCAATGGTGCCATAGCCCACAAAGCCAATAGTTTTGCCGCTTAGCTCGGTCATTTCCATTTCCCAGAGGCCTTTTTCAGGAATGGTTTCGGCTGTCCATTTGCCATCGAGCACACGCCGATGCATTTCCTTGGTGCGGTTGCTGAGCTCTAAGAGAAGGGCCATGGTGTGCTGCGCCACGGCGACGCCACCATAATCAGGCACATTAGTCAAGGCAATGCCACGCTCACGCACGGCTTCCACATCTACATTGTCGTAACCTGTGGCCATCTCTCCAATGTATTTCACATTTGGACACTTGGCCAAAATCTCAGCATCAATCAGGGATTTATTGGTAAAAACAATTTCTGCATCGCCTATGCGCGCTGCCACTTCCTCTGGCTTGGTGGAATTATAGACTGTTACCTCGCCAAAGCGGTCGAGCACGCCCCAATCCAAATCTCCTGGGTTTAAGGTATAGCCGTCTAAAACTACTATTTTCATTGCTTGCCTCCTAGCTTAAATAATCCACAACAGCTTGCGCATTGT
Organism: uncultured Peptococcaceae bacterium; assembly: GCA_934229395.1. GTDB lineage: Bacteria > Bacillota > Peptococcia > Peptococcales > Peptococcaceae > UMGS1590. The sequence goes on from CAKQDL010000010.1 coordinate 3,702, forward strand.
CTGTGGCGAAGTAAATGTCTTCCAAAGGCTTGCGGATATAGTTTTCTGCGCGCAAGGTTTCCATCCAATCAAGAAGCGGTGCGTAAAAACCACCTTCGTCATAAATGATGATTTTTTTATCCAATTCACCCACGATTTTTGAGGCCATCACGCCAAAAAGCTCGTCTAAGGTGCCCACGCCGCCAGGCACGGCGAGAATAATATCTGAAAGCGCCACCATTTGCTTCTTGCGCTCGTCAAGATTTGCTGTTTCAATGACTTCTGTGCAGCCTTCGTGCACCTTGCGCTTGCCGGCCATCGACCGAGGCACCACACCAATCACTTCGGCGCCAGCGCTTGCAAAGCCATCAGCCGATGCTTTCATTAATCCACCAGAAAAGCCACCAAACACAAGGCCATAGCCCGAGCGCCCCAAGGTGGCACAAAGGGCTGTCACATCACGCACAAGCACCTCATCCAAATCATCCGAAAACGAGCCAAACACGCATATTTTCTTGCTCATAAATTCCTCCTTCTTGCGCCCAAAAGCGCCTTTTGTTGCATTTATTATATATCACCTTATGCAAAAAGACCACAGTCTGCACGGGCTGTGGTCTTTTGTGTGTATTTCTATAAATTACTTGCCCCAAACGTCTTCGGCAATATCCTTTACAAGGGCGAGCTTGGCCCATTGTTGTTCCTCGGTCATTTCGTTTCCTTCTTCGCAGGATGCAAAGCCACATTGTGGTGAGAGGGCGAGCTGTTCGAGTGGCACATATTGGGCGGCTTCCTTGATGCGTGCCTTGACCTCTTCCTTGTCTTCTAGGGCTGGGAATTTGGAGGTAATAAGCCCCAGTACCACCTGCTGATCCTTGATATAACGAAGTGGGCTAAAATCGCCAGCACGGTCGCTGTCGTATTCTAAGAAGAAGGCGTCGACCTTGCAATGCGCAAAGAGGGTTTCTGCTACAGGTTCATAGCCACCGCTAGAGAACCAGGTGGAACGGAAATTGCCGCGGCAGATGTGCATGGTGATGGTCATGTCCTCTGGCTTTACTTCAAGAACGCGGTTTATCACATCCACATAATGCTTGCCCACTGCATCCACATCAATGCCTCTGTCGGCGTAAGCCTTGCGCTTTGTTTCATCGCAGAATTCGCCCCAGGAGGTATCGTCAAATTGCAAATAACGGCAGCCATGCGCATAGAAAGCCTTGACCACATCTTGATAGGTGCGAACCATAGCATCATACAAGGCTTCTTCGTTTTCGTAGATAGCGATTGGTTCGTAATTTTCTTCGCGCACACAGCAAATAAGGTGAAGCATGGATGGAGATGGCACAGTCATCTTCACGTCAATGTCTTCTGGTGTGACGCTCTTTAGGTAATCAAAATGAGCCAAGAATGGGTTGTCTTCACCAAAGCCAAGCTCGCCCACAATCTTTACAGTGGCTGCCTTTGGTTGAGCGCCCTTAAAATCCACCGACCATTTTTCGGCCTTGATTTCTTTGGTCCCTTCAAGAGAAGCCAAGAAATCCAAGTGCCAATAGCGGCGTCTAAATTCGCCATCGGTAAAATCATGATAGCCTGTCTTTTTCAAGTCTTCCACAAGAGCGCTGACAGCCTTGTCCTCTACCTTTGCAAGCTCTTCTGCTGTAAGCTCACCAGCCTCAAACTGACGGCGTGCATCGCGCACATAGCCAGGACGCAAAAAACTACCTACATAATCATAATGATACTTCAACTTTGCCATATATATTCCTCTCAATCTTTTATAAACTTAAATTTGATAGCAAAGAAATTATAGCATCTCACCAGACCACCGCGCTAATACCTATTTTTGAAGGTTGGCTATAGGTTCATGCTATAGCGAATGGTTAATTTAAAAATCCACCTCGTCTGGCTGTTGTCTGCTAACACCTTCTTCTTTGAGGGCGTCTATTTTTTTGCATATCGTTGTCTGCGAGGACAAAATCAAAGACGTCTGCATTTTCTGCGATTCTTGACGGCGTCACAGATTTTGGCAATGGCACCACGCCATTTTGCAAGGCCCAAATCTCTGCACGTTTTTTCAAAGGCAACCATGGCTTTTTTTGTAACCACGCTCTGTGTTCCACAACTTGCTTGTGATGAACACCTCTTCGCGTAGAATGCCCGCCGCCTTGATGCCCTCGCCAACTGAAATCTCGTTGCCATAATAGGCAGCGCCATCTATGTGACGGTAACCTACCTTGACGGCCTCTTTAATTGCCATAACGGCCGTTTCACCCTCTGGTGTGAGCCATGTGCCAAAACCTACGCAGGGAATGCCACAGCCTTTGCTTAGTGTAAATGTATCTCTCAGACTGTTCATGACGCCATCTCCTCTCAAGATGCTTGTTGACTGTTTTATCATACCCTATTGTTTTACTATTGAAAACTTGCTCTTGTCTAGCATTTTGCAGTCATCAAAAAAGGCCACAGCCTTTGCTGTGACCCTTTTAATTAGCTATTTGCACTGCAGATGAAACGGCAGGTTTGGGCGCCGTTGGACCAGCAGTCTACTTCGCGAACGTTGTAGTTGATTTTTGTATAGGCGTGGAGCACGCCGGCTATGAAGCCTTCGTCGTAGACACAGACAACCTCATCGCTTGGCGCGAGTCCGCTGCAATCGAGGTCTTGCGACACGGTAAGGACGAGTTTTTTGGCATCTGGCGAAATTTCTTCTATTTGCAAGACGCCTATCTTTAGCTCGAGCATGAGGCCTTTGAGGTTTTGGGTAAACTGCACAAGGTCTGTCTGCACATTCAAAACATTGTTGGTGAGCTCAGAGCCGGCTTTGAATCCTGCTTTTCTAAAGATGTCATCGGCACGCTCCTTACCGAACTCCTCGTTTAGTACATCGTTTACGGTAAATTCTAGCAAACGGTACACACTCACGGGCACCTCTTCGCCAAGGTCGGCGCGGCCGCTTTTGATGTCACCGAGCTTATCCCATACAAAGGTGCTGTGTGGCTGTGGTTTTGCGTCGTGGCTTTTCTCATCACAGCTGATGCACACTTGATTTTTTCCACTTGTTTTGGCGCAGTACATACGATTATCGGCTTGCTCAAAAAGCGCTTCGTAGGTCTGGCCGTCCCTAGGAAACATAGCCACGCCAATGCTGGCACTGACTGTCAAAGCCAGAGGCTGCACTATTTGACAGATGTTTTCGCAAATGCGTTCGCCTACCGTTTTTGCAGCTTTAGCATCTGCAGTGTGTCTGAGATAGGCCAAAAATTCGTCGCCACCAATGCGTCCAACCAAATCCTCGCTGCGCACGGCATTTGTAAGTGCATGTGCTACATCGCACAAAAAAGCATCCCCTGTAATACGGCCAAGCTTATCGTTGATAACCTTGAAATTGTCCAAATCAATCAAAAGCATCGCAAAGGGCTCTTTTACCGCGCGAAACATCTCTAGCGTGGATTCGCGCAGGCCTTGACGGTTGTAGATCCCTGTCAAAAAATCGGTACGCGCGTAATCCAGGGCATTTTTAAGCGTTTGCTTTTGTGCTTCTTCCTCAAAATAAATATCGGTAATATCCGTGGAATAGGCAATGATGCTCTTTTCGTCGCGGTCATAATAACGATATTCCAAACGCTTTTTGGTGTATCCTCGTTCAGAATCATTGAGGCCATAAATCACCGTGTGAACCTCGTTTGTTTCGAGCACCTCTAGCACGCGATTGAGCTATGTTTCTTTAAGCATACGTTTCCTATCCTCCTCGGCAACGTAGCGCATGATATAGTCGTAGGCATCTTTGTTGTAATCGTTGCTTGTTTCCGGCAGCTGCAGAATCTCCCCTTGTGCTGCAAACACCAAAATGCAGCTGTTGGTCGTAGCGTTGATATAACTCAAAAAGTCGCAGTTGCTGTACACATACATTTTCATCAATTGGTTCAAAAATGTTCTTCTGTGTTTCTACGAAAGGTCAGGAGCGCTGTTGTTTCCTGCCCCTCTTTTTCAAAATATATTTTTACGTCAGCCCGGTCCTTGAGCGCTCTTTTTTTAACCGCAACCTCCATATGGTGATTCTTTTCGCCCGCTATGTACCATTCGAGCAAGGAGGCACTTTGTAGCGCTTCTATGTCCTCGTCTCGGAAAATGCCTTTGCAGTCTGCCAAGCAGGCACTCCACGAAACACGTTGGCCGTTTTTCGCTGGCGTTAGCGCATCCGCAATAATTTCTGCAACGTCATCCTCTAGATGAATCTTTATGATTGTAATGCCAATGCGTTCCATGACCTTATCCACAACGCAACCTCCGAAATTCATGCTTAACGCTATTATACCATAGCCTTCTTTGAATATATATATATTTATCCTCTAAAAAGTTTTCTTATGGTGGACATTTTCGCACTGTTGTCATGTTATGTTTCCATAAAAAAGACCACAGCAATCGCTGTGGTCTTTGGGGGGTTTTGAAGAATTAGAACTTAGAAGTAGTTACTTCATCATCTGGATCTGCACTAACCTCAGCATCTTCTTCGGTTACGCAAGCTGCCATGTCTGTTTCATAACCCTTGGCTTCTGGAACTTCGGTGATATTGTCGAGCATACCAAGAGCTGCACCTGGTACACGGAAGGTTTCGTTTTCGAGGCGTGCAACTGGCACTTCTTCTGGAGTGTCGAGTTGTGGTACATAGCTGTATGGGTAACGGTATGCACGATAGATGAATTGTGCTGGGCTTTCCTTGGTGAATGGTGCACGGTATTCCCAAACAACTTCCTTATCTGGGGTTACTTCAAACATTCTGGAGAAGCAGCCTTCGGTAATCATGGTGTTGCCGTTAGGGAGACGTTGTGCAGCAGAGATAAGTTGGCTATAGAAGGTGGTGTTGGTAATCATTGGCATCATACCAGTGGTGGTATCGCTACCTACATAGCTCCAAACTACCTTGAGGGTGGTAGGATCGATTTCGAGAATACGGGAGTGGTCGCGGATATCAACCTTGGTACCGTCAATGCTCATGCGGTCTGGAAGACCATAGCCTGCCCAACCACCGTTGTCGAAAAGAAGGATGTTGCCTTCGCCAGGGAGACCCTTTGGAATCATGTGGCAGTGGTGTTGACCAATGATTTGGCCAATACGACGGAGTTCTTTGCTTTCAGTGAAGTCTGGACCAATCTTCCAAACAATCTTACCGGTTTCCTTGGAAATGATGGCCATGATGTTGGCTTCACGAGCGTCCCAAATGATGTTGTCTGGATGGAAGCGTTCGTCGCCTTGATCGTACCACTTGTTAGGGCCAAGGGTGCTCATGGAGTTGATGTGCATCCAGTCGCTCATTTCACCGTTCTTGGTGATGTGTTGGTTAGGGTTACGGAAGAGAACGTTCTTTGCTGCTTGGGAGAAACCAAGTTCATTGAAGTGTTCGTTCACGCGCCAGGTCCAAAGAATGTTGCCTTCCCAGTCTACTTCGATGATGGTGTCATCTAAGAGGCGCTTGTCGCTGATGCGCTTGTTGTAAAGGTCAGTGTGGCAGAGAATGAGGGTGTTACCACTGTCAGTCTTGCATTCCATACCTGGAACGTAGTAACCTACTGGGTTGCCTTCACGTTGATAGTCGTGGTGTTGACGAGCCATCCATTGTGGTTCATGACCTTCATCTTCGATGTAATCTTTGTGGTCAAACTTCCAAACAACGTTACCATCCCAGTCGAGCTGAGTAAGGTCGGTTTGGTCTTGATAGGAGTAAGCGCTGTCACGAACGCCCAAAGAACCCATTACATAGCCGCCAGGAAGGAGCTTATTTGGGAAGCCTTGGAAGTTCTTCCAAACTTTTACAACATTACCATTCATGTCAACTAGAACAGCGCCAACCTTTGGTACTGGCATAAGGGTGTAACCGTTCCAGCATTTTTCTGGATTATAAATTGTGGTACCTGTAGGGAAAACTGTTGAACTCATTTGAATTCCTCCTTGATTTTACCTGTCATAAATTGACGTATGTCTTCTATCGAATCTATAATCTGAGTTTATATCAATTTTACCTAAAATTCAATAACCCGAGTTAACTTTTTTGTCAGTAATTGCATTGTTTTCAAATAATTTGAAAGGTTTCATTTTTCCTTCACACAAACCTTACGAATACTTGATTTGTACAGCATTATCTGCAATATTTTCTAAACGTTTGTAGTTAAGCACGCGATAAACGCGACCACTTTTTTTGAGGGTTTCTTCTGTGCGGAGCACACCAAAAATACGCGACACCGTTACCTTGTGAATGTTTAGCAGCTTGGCGATATCGTTATTGTTGAAATTGGCCAGGTAGTAGCCTTCACTGTCCTCTTGCAAGCGGCTTAAAATCCAGCGACAAAGCACCGCTGGCGCTGGCAAGGCTGTTTTTCCAAGGTAGAGATCCATCAGATAGTTGCATTCATGCACAGCCGTACTCACGAGCTCTTCCATAAGTGCTGGACGTTGTGCAAAATAGTTTTTTACTGCATCTACCGGCAAGCGAATGCAGGAGCAATCGCTGCTTGCAACAAAATTAAAGGAGCTCGTATACGGTTTATCGCCATCGTATAAAAGCAGCACGCCTACAATGGATTCGGTTACGCCGCCTCCCTCTTTACATGAAAGGACGCTCTCAACGCCTTTGGCCGTTAGTATCTCTCTGTACACGGTACCCTTGCGCAAATAATATACATACTCGATGGTGCTGCCGCCTTCAATGAGCACCTCGCCCTTCTTAAAGAAGCAGGGCTCTGCGCCTGGAATTGCTCGTATAGAATCAATCATCGTTTCCCCACCTTACAATAGATTTGTTGCTGCCATAATAATCCCCGAGACACCAACCATATAATAAGAACAGCGGCGAATGACGTCTTCGCTGCTGATTTTTGCTACAATCTTGCCGGCAATGACCTGGCCAATCAAAATGGCTATAATCCCAATCACAGCCGGTCCAACCATATCTGCTGTAAAAATTCCTTCCTTGGCACGCGCCGCCAGGCAATAAATATCTGTGATTAAAAAGAGGCATTGAATGTTGCCCACATATTCGTCCATCGAATCACACGCCGCCAGATAGTAAAGCACCATAAGCGGTCCGCCAATACCAAAAAGGCCATTGCAAAGGCCTGAGGCAAAGCTACAAGCAAACATGACAGGAATCGTATCCTTCACCTGTGCTTTCTCGCTAAAGCGCAAGAAATAAATGGCCAGGATGATAAGAAAGACGCCAAACCATCCCTTGAGGAGGGTTGGATCAAAGCTTAGGGTGTATTTGATGGTGAGCCAACAGCCAATAAGATAAAAAATGGTTGGAATCACCACGCGGCGCACATTGATATGCTTGTGATAAAGCCACACAAGCACAACCATCTGGGCCATTGGAATCACGCCCGAAAGCGCCACAGCCTGTGGCAGGTCGGTAAAATACGGCAAGATGGCCATAATGGTCAAAGACGCCCCAAAGCCCGTAACGCCTTGGATGGTAGCACCCAAAAGCGACACCAAAATCGTTACAAGATATAGCATGCCCCTCTCTCCTTTTTACGTATAATTTTCTACATATACATTAGCATTAAATTTTTCTTCTTTCTAGGCGTCCAACAAATTTACTTGCGTATTTTTATTGTAATTTTGGCAAAATTACAATTAATACTGACCACAAAAAAATAAGCCATTTAACGACGGCTTAGGTCGGTTGGCTATAGCCAGCGGCAAAACTTTTTTTCGATGAAGTATATAATCTCATAAAAGAGCACGCCCAGGAGGGCCATGCCGATGATGCCGGCGAACATATTTGCGTAGTCGCGGCACTCCATGCCATCCAAAATAAGATAGCCTAGGCCATCGAAGGAGGCAAAGGTTTCGGCAAAAAAGAGCACGGCCACCGAGGTCCCTACGCTGATGCGCAAGGAGGTGAGCATTTGCGGCAGCGTTGCCGGAAGCAGCAAATGTCGAAAAATCTCCCATTTGTTGCTTGTGAGGGTATGCATGGCGTCGACGCTTTCTTGAGGCAGCTGATGGGCAGCATCTGATACGACCACAAAAATTTGAAAGAAGATAATCATGGTGATGAGGACAATTTTCGGCAAATCGCCTAGACCAAAGAGCACCACGAGTATTGGCAAGAACACGACCTTTGGCAAGGGATAGAGGATGGCCACCAAGGGGCTTGCGATGCGGTACAAAAGCTCACTGCGCCCACACGCCAAGCCAAGGGGAAGTGCTAGGGCCACACCCAAGAGGGTGGACACCAAAACGCGGTAAGCGCTCACTAAAAACTGCGGCCACATTTCGCCCTCTTTTGAAAGCTCAATAAATGCTTGGAAGGAGGCCAGTGGTGTTGGCAAAAAGGCTTTATCGAGAGCTACGCTGGCAGTGTGCCACAACAAGAGAAGTGCGAAAGTGGCTATTACAATAGAAAAAGCTTTGTTCTTCATTGTACCCCCTCCTCGAGCAATTTCTTAATTTTGGCGCATTGGGCCACAAAGGCCGTATTGTAGCGGTCGTTTGGTGTTTTTGTATTGTCTAACACAACAGGTGCTGGTGCATTTTTGGCATACACCAAAAGATGGTCGCACATATACACAGCTTCTTCTATGCTGTGGGTCACGAGCACCATGGTGACACCGCTTTCTTTTGAAAGCTGGAGCACCTCCTGCTGCAAGCCTTCGCGCGTTAGGGCGTCGAGGGCCGAGAAGGGTTCATCCATAAGGAGCACCTTGGGTTCGTCTATGAGGGCGCGACCAATGGCCACGCGTTGGCATTGGCCGCCGGAAAGCTCGGAAGGGTATTTGTTTTCTAGCCCTTCTAGCCCCAAGCGCGCGAGCTCTGCCTTTATTTTCTTCTCAATGTCGGCGCGCGACGTTTTTTTGAGTTTTAGCGGCAGTGCTAGGTTTTGGGCAACGGTTTTCCATTTAAAAAGACCGTAGCTTTGTTGGATAAAGCTCACACCGTTCATTGGCGCCTTGGCCTTTTGGCCTTGGCAGAGCACCTCGCCTGCATCGGGTGTTTTGAGCCCAGCCAAAAGATAGAGCAAGGTGGTTTTGCCACAACCCGAAGGACCAATAAGGGCCCAACGTTCGTGGGCCCTTACTTGCCAATCAAAGTCAGTGAGAATATCTGCTTGATTGTTGTCATACGTATAGCTGACTTGGTTTAAAGAATAAATCACCTTGATCACTCTTCCGTTTGTGCATAAGAGGTATCAACGAGGTCGAGATAGCTGTACACCTTGTCAATCATTTTCTTTTCTACCATCCATGCTTCAAGGCGTGCAACTTCCTGCTCGGTTGGCACGGCCCCTGGAGTGTAGGTTGGCATTGGGTAAGTGTCTTGCAAATCTTCTGGCACATGAGCCTTTTCAAAGAGAAGGGCTTTGTATTTGTCTGGATTTTCGTTGATGTCGGTCATGCTCTTATCCAAAACTTCCATAAAGGTATCAAGCTCTTTTTTGCGCGTGTCGGAAAATTCGTCTGTTGCGAGGAAAACGGATTGGGAATAGTTTTCATCTAAGGTGGTGTCGTCAATCACTGCTACAGCGCCCTTAGAAATGGCAAAGGATGCGAGCGGATCTGGAAGGATGGCTGCATCAATGTCTTTACCGGCGAGGAGGGTTTCTACACGGAGCATGAGGTCTGGCATATTCACAAGCTCCATGCTGCTGGTATCGAGCTTATAGTAGTCGGCGTATTGGTTGATGAGGTATTCCATCATGGTGTTGGTGGAAATGGCCACGCGCTTGCCTTCGAGCTGTTCTGGTGAGGTGATGCCACTGTTTGGCGCAGCAGCAACCACAAAACGACCTTCTTCTGGGGTGGCGCCAAAGGCCAAGCCTACCACCTTGGTGTCGGTGCCAGCTTTTTTCATAAGGCTTTGCACAATCATGTCGTTCATAACAATATCAAGCTCACCGGCTTCTACCGCCTTGGATTGGTCAGAGCTGGACTTGAATGGGAACACCTCTACATCGAGGCCAGCTTCTTCAAACATCCCTTCTTGCTCTGCAGCAAAAATTGGCAAGCTGTCGGCAATGCTGAGCACACCCACGCGAACAGTGGTGGCTTCTTCCTTTGGCGCCTCTGTTTCGGCGCTCATCGGCGCGCTTTCGGGCTCTGTAGTGGCTTCATTGCCCCCACAAGCTACAAGGCCCACGCTCATAGCGCCTGCCAAAAGTACTGCTGTCACTTTCTTCATCCACGATTTCATCTTTATTCATCTCTCCTTTATACTTTATATTTTATAAAGCTGCGTTCATTGTCTGCTATTGTAACATCCAACGCATCCCTAAAGGAAGCCTCTAGCAACGTCTTTACAGCCTTTAGCACAAAAATTTCTGTGGCAAAATGGCTACCATCAACCATACACATTCCGCATTCTGCGGCAGCCTGCGCATCGTGGTACTTCATATCGCCTGTTAGGTACACATCGGCCCCTCGGGCTTGGGCTGCGCTCATAAATTCGCACGCACTCCCACCGCAAAGGGCTACCTTTTTAATAAGGGTATTTTCGTCGCCAACATAGCTAAGCACCGGCACACTTAAGATGGTTTTGACCTGTTCGAGCCACGCTCCCAGCGGCGTGGCTTCTTTTAAAGTTCCTATGCGTCCCAAGTAATGTGTTTGGCCAAGGCTGCCATTGTCAAATACATCATAGGCCACCTCTTCATAAGGATGCGCCTCTTTCATGGCGTTCACCACCCCATCAAGGTTATGGGCATCGACCAAAACTTCTAAGCGTACCTCGCGCACTTTTTCAAGCTGTCCACACGTGCCCAAAAATGGTTGGGCGCCATCCTCTGGCTGAAATTGACCCATACCGAGGGTTTCCCAAGCACAAGCGCTGTATGCGCCTTGAGCACCAGCACCAGCAGCGAACATGGCCGCTTTGACCTTCTCACGCGCATCCTCAGGAACAAAGACCACGAGCTTAAAACGATGCTCGGCAGAGGTTTGCACAAGGCCCTCGACCTCGCCAAGCCCCAAGGCCTGCGCCAGACAATCGTTAACGCCGCCTTGGGCGATGTCCAAGTTGGTGTGGGCGCTATAGATGGCCACATCATTTTTAATGGCCTTGTGGACCATACGTCCCAAAGCGCTCTCCGTGGTGATGTTTTTCATGGCCTTAAAAATAAACGGGTGGTGACTTACGACCATATCAGCCCCCAGGCGCACCGCTTCGTCTAGAATATCTTCCGATGGCGTAAGAGCTAGGAGGATTTTTTTGACCTCGGCCTCGGGATTGCCCACCATCAGACCAACGTTGTCCCACTCCTCTTGAAGTGTCTTTGGCGCTACGGCTTCTAGGGCACGTGCAATGTCCTTTACTTGCATGGATGTTCCTCCTCCCAACGCATCCAAAGGCTTTGTAGGGTGTCATATTTTTGCGCCACATCCTCGCGCGTTTTGCGCACCTCTTCCCAAGCCTTAAAAAGACGCTGGTCGCCTTCCTTGCGACTTTTATAATAATTTAAAACCTTGGCATCGTTTGCGTCATAAAGCTGCACGCCAAAATATAGCTCAAGGTCGCTGTAATGAACCGCATCCGCGCTTGGCACCATCACGAAGGTTTCATAATAATGGCCGCCCTCAAAAACAACGGTTTCTTCTACGACGGCAAACTGGTTTTCCACAGCCCAGCTGCGCAGGAGCCATGGCGCAATGTTTGGCGATACCACAATGCGTTTGAGCGCTTTTACCACCTCTGGCGAGGCCTCCAAAATGTCACGCATAAGCCCGGCACCCATGCCGGCAATGGTCACGGTATCTACCTCTCCGGCTGCCACTGGCGCCAAGCCATTGCCCAAACGGAGCGTGAGCTTGTCTTCTTTGATGCCCATGCGCCACGCGTTTTGCCGCGCTGCATCCAAAGGTCCACGATTGAGGTCGCACCCTAGTGCAAAGCTGGCGCGTCCTGTTTTGACCAACTCAATCGGTAAATACGCATGGTCGCAGCCAATATCTGCCACGCGCGCCCCTTCGGGCACACGCTTGTACACTTCTTCTAGTCGTTTTGATAGCATACCTCACCTCATTTCAACATGATAAAGGCCGCCTGACGACCAACAGTGCCACCAAGGCGTCGGCGATGCGAGAAAAATAAATCATCGCGAGCAAAGGTTGAAAGGTCAACCAAGGTTGTATGCTCCTTTAAAACGCCGATGGTTGTAAGCTGATCAAGGTTGGCTTGCCAGATATCGAAAGAATATTTGCCATTGTCGCGCGGCTTGAGCAAACACTGTGGACGCGTGGAATGAGCGCTGATGGCATCATACACATCCTGCCCCACTTCAAAATTGTCGGGATCCATCGCAGGCCCCACCGTAACCATGATGTCCTCTGCCTTTGAGCCATAGTTGTCTTGCATGGCCTTGACGGTTTCCATCACAATGCCAGCTGCCGTGCCGCGCCAACCAGCGTGGCAAGCACCAATGGCTTTTTGCACAGGGTCATAAAAGAGCACAGGCACGCAATCGGCGTAGGTAATAAAGAGGGCGCGGCGCGCTACATTGGTCACCATGCCATCGGCATCGCCCAAGGCATCGCGGCCTGTATGGAAGCCCTTGCCGCCGTCGGCACGCTCCACGCACAGCACAGTGTTTGAGTGAATAAAATGAAGGCTCACCACCTCACCTGGGCTAATGCCAAAATTGCCCACAAAGCGGTCGCGGTTGTCGCGCACATTCATAATATCGTCATCTGTGTGCAGACCTAGGTTTAATGTATCAAAGGGGAACGGACTTTTACCACCATGTCTGGTTGAAAAAGCGTGAACGATGCCTTCTTCCTTAGAAAAGGCATCGGCTTCAACCCACACGAGCTTGTTGTTTGTTTTTAACTGGTACATTTTTCTCACCCCTAAAACTGTGATTGTTCAATGTCATAAAAGGCGCGATAGGCGCTATCCTTCTTTTGGAGGAGCGCACTAGGCACACCCTGCTCAATGATACTACCATACGAAATAACATAAGCAAAGTCAAGAATATTAAGACATTCTAGACTATGAGAAATAATAATCATTGTTTTATTGCGCCCCCACGCCAACAGACGCGACAAAATACGTTCCGCAAGGGCCCGGTCGAGCTTTTGCAGCGCTTCGTCCAAAATTACCACCTGTGGATTGGTTACAACCAAGCGGGCAATGGCCAAGCGCTGGCGCTGACCACCCGAAAGCATGGCGGCATTTTCGGCCAAAATAGTGTCGAGCCCCTCGGGTAGAGCGCGTACCACATCACCAAGCTCTACCATTTCCATGGCCTGCCACAGCTCTTCATCGGTGGCATCGTCCCTAGCAAGCAGGAGATTTTCGCGGATGGTGGCATAAAAGAAATAGCTCGTTTGCTCACAGCTGACCACAGTGCGGCGGAGCTTTTCTTTTGGTACATCACCAATAGGCACACCGCCCAAGGTAAGGCTACCGCCATCAAGCTGCCACAAGCCACTCAAAAGATGAGCAATGGAGCTCTTGCCGCTGCCACTTTCGCCTACAAAAGCCACGTGCGTGCCTTCCTCAATGGTGAGAGAAAGGTTTTCAATCAATTGGCGCGTATCGTCGTGATAGCTGAAGCACACGTTTTCTGCCACAAGGCGATGTCCGCGCGGCTCGGCTGTACCCTCTGTTTTGGCCATAGCCTCTTTTTTGTAGGCTTCTTGGAGGGATTTGGCACTGGCAATGGATTCATCCATTTGCAGCATGGCTTCGGGCAATTGCATCACCGCTTCAAAGCTCGCCAAAACGAGCAAGGCGAGCATGGCAACCTCTACGCCCTCGAGTCCTCCCTGTGCCACAGGATTGGCCAGCATAAGCAGCACCACAAGCATGGTCAGGTGGCTCAAAACAAAAACGCCACGGTTCACAAGGCGCTTTTTGGCGCTCATACGATAGGCCTGTGTGGTGAGTGTTTTGAAGTCCTCTGTAAGCTTCTTTTCTACCTCGCGCGCCTTCTGATAGAGCTTTAAATCTGTAAGCCCTTGCTTATATTCCAAGAAGGCTTCGCTCGTTTCATCCTTTTGCAGGGCAAGGCATTCCTTGGCGCTGCGGTCTGTGGCCGTTGCCAAAAATGGCACCACAATGCCGGCCAAAAGATGGCCCACAGCCAAGGGCACCACCAAAATCGGCACGTACTGCCACAAAAAGACAGCCGTCACCACAAAAACAATCAAGCTCCCAACAGGCACCGATACGGCCTTGAGATAGAAATATTGTAGGGTTTGAATGTCCGAAATAAATTGGTTATAAAGCTTACCCTTGGAATAATTTGGCATAGCGTCCGGCACTAGGGGCTCAAGGTGCTCGTAAAAATCCTTGCGCAAAAAGCCTAAAATGCGAAAGGCAATGCTATGGTTGAGAAGCCTTTCGGCATAGCGCATAAGAGCGCGGCCAATGCCAAAAAAGCGCACACCGGTAATAAGCGGCATCAACAAGAGAACCTCTGTGGTGATGGCCGCCTTTGACAGGAGAAGGCCTGATGTGGCCAAAAGGCCAGCGTTGCCCAAAACTGTGAGGGCCACCAAAAGGCTACCTGCCAAAACGCGCAGCTTATACGGCGCCAAAAGGTGCAGCATCCATTTTATGGTACTCATTACTTCTCCTCCCTTGCATTTATTTTTCCGTTTTGATCGACAACATCACTGTAGCGCCCACGTTTTACAATGCGCCCCTTTTCGAGAACGATGATGTCATCCACCTCGCGCAAGGTTTGTAAACGGTGGGCAATAATCCAGCTCATTTTTTCCTTTGTGAGGGAGGTGAGGGCTTCTACCACGAGTTTTTCGCTTTCAACATCGAGGTTGTCGGTCATTTCGTCCAAAAAGAGCACATCGCTCTCTCTATAAAGAGCACGCGCAATAAGCATAAGGGCTGTTTGGCCCCCAGAAAGGGTCACCCCGCCTTGGCCAATGGTGGTGTCAAGGCCATTTTTGGTGGTACGCAAAAGCTTCGCAAGCCCAACCTCATCGCTTAGAGCATCCACACGCGCGTAGTGCGCGCTAGAAAGCCCCGTTTCTAAGGCAATGTTTTCGGCCACGATGCCGCGAAAAATATAAGGGCGCTGGAGTACTGCAGCGAGGCGCTCCTGGTAAGCCGCGAGCTGCCATTCGTCCAAAGGCACATCGTTTACATAAATGCGCCCCTCTGTTGGCTGCAAAAAGCCCATGGCGAGCATCATAAGGGTGGATTTGCCACTGCCGCTTTCACCCACAAAGGCCACCGAGTGCGCGCCCTCGAGGGTGATGGATACATCCTTAACGGCATCCTCAGCAGCATCTGGATAACGGTACGACACATGGTCAAAACGAATAGATGTCACGCGTGAAGCCACAAAATCGCCAGCCCCCTCCTCTGCCTCATCCATGGCCAAAAAATCGTAGATGCTATTGCTCGCCTCTTGGGCATTAATGGACGCATGGAAATATTGACCCAGGGTGCGCATTGGCTGATAATATTCAGGCGCTAGGAGCAAAATATAAAAGGCAGTCAAAAAGTCCAAGGTACCGTTGCAAAGGCGCAGACCCAAACCCACCGCCACCATGGCAATTGAAATGGTGGCCACAAGCTCCAAGGCCAAGGACGAAATAAAGGCCCATTTTTGCACTGAAAACGTCGCCTTGCGGTAGGCTTCGCTGATTTGTCCAATTTTTTCGCCCTGCTTCTTGCTGTGACCTAGGCTTTTTAGGGTCATAAGCCCTTCGAGCACATCCTCAAGATAGGCCGAAAATTTGGTGAGCACAATCCATTGGCGCACGCTCTCGCGCTTGGTCCACTTGCCAATGAGAATCATAAACATAGGAATGAGCGGAATGGTCACAAGCATAATCACGCCACTGATGAAATCGCGTGGAAACACCACCACCAAAAAGAGCAGTGGAATAAATACAGCCTTGTACAGCTGTGGAAGATAGCCGCTAAAATAGTTTTCCACAGTGTCTACGCCATCATACAAAAGCCCCAAGATTTTACCTTGCTGGAGCTTGTCCAATTGTGTTGGCGCGAGCTTTGCAAGCTTGGCGATGATTTTGGCGCGCAAGCCGCCTTGCACCTTCGCCGAAAGCTTGATGGCTGCCATATCCTCCAAAGCCTCTAAGCCCACGCGTGATAAAAGGGCCACCACGGCACAGGCAAAAAGCGGCCAAAGGTCCGCGAGCTCCATCCCCCTTAAAAACAGGCCATCAACCATTTTGGCCACAAACCACGTCTGCACCAAAATAGCCCCAGCGCCCAAAAGGCCAAAAACCACAGTGAGGATGAAAAGTCCTCTGTGTGCGCTTGCTTCTTTTAATAAATTTTTATCTACCAAGGCTTTCACCTCCTAATAGGTTGTGATATTAAAAAGCGCCTCTCCTTCGAGAGACGCTTTATTTTGTTTTAGTACTTCACGTTCTTCTTGGTAACGCGTGCGCGGAACACATAGAAGGACCAAATTTGATAAGCCAAAACGATTGGCACCATGGTAAAGGCCACCTTCGTCATAAAGCTCAAGGTCTTTGGTGAAGAGGATGCATTGTAAATATCGAGGCTGTAGGCTGGATCAATGTTGGAAATCATGATGTTTGGGAACATCCCAGCAAAGACACCAAACACACAGAAGGCAATAGCAAGGCCAATGAAGATAAAGGCTTTGCCGCTGGCTTTTTTCTTTGTAAAAAGCACAGAGAGAATCATAGATACCGCTACCAAAGCCACAAAGAGAAGTGCGAGCATGCTGTCAAACATGGTGCTTGCAAAGAAGGCCCATACCACCCAAGCCACAGTAACAACAATCATCACTGGGCCAAGCTTTTCAGCCAAGGCTTGCGCACGGTTCAAAACGGTTTCTTCGCCAGCCTTTAGCATGATGTAGCAAGCACCATGATAAAGGAAGATGAGAAGAAGCATCACGCCGCCCAAAATGCAGAACGGACGCAAAAGGGTGAAGAAAGAACCGGCATATTGCATATTTTCGTCAATCGGTACACCAATCACAAGGTTGGACACCGCCACGCCCCAAAGCACTGCAGACAAGAGGGAAGAAATGGCAATGACCATATCCCAGTTCTTGCGCCAGGTTTGGCTAGGCATGAGGCTACGGAATTCGATACCAGTTGCACGAAGGATGAGTGTTAAGAGAATGAGGAACAGTGCTAAGTAGAAGCCACTAAACATGGTTGCATATACATGAGGGAAGGCTGCAAACATTGCCCCACCGGCAGTAATCAGCCAAACCTCGTTACCATCCCAAAACGGCCCAATGGTGTTTAGTACAACGCGGCGTTCGTTGTCATCCTTCCCAAGGATAGGAATAAGAGCGCCAACACCATAGTCAAAGCCTTCAAGAAAGAAGAAGCCTACAAAGAGCACCGTAATGAGGATAAACCAAAGAATATTTAGATCCATAACGAGCCCTCCTCTTTTGCTTGTGGCGCCTTGTCAGCGTCTTCTACAGTTTTTGCAGAACGCACCAAGAGGCCAACATCAATCACTGCCAATACGAGGTATACGAGGGTGAAGCCCACCAAGGTAATGAGAACCTCTGGACCAGATACCACCTGTGATACCGCATCGGCTGTTTTTTGTAAACCATACACAATCCAAGGCTGACGGCCCACTTCAGTGAGAATCCAGCCAAAGGTATTGGCAATGTATGGCATAATCATCATAGGTAAGAATACCACAAGAAGCTTGTCGCCCTTTAGGGTGCGGCCAGTCTTTTGCAAGAAAAGCGCGCCCAAAGCGGCCAAAATCATCAGCATACCAGCGCCGACCATGAAGCGGAAGCTCCAGAACATCAGTGGCACATCTGGAATGTAGTTGCCTTCACCGTATTCAGCTTCCATTTGTTCTTGAAGATTGTTGATACCTTGTACTTCTTCGGTAAAGTTGTTGTGTGCCATAAAGCTAAGCATACCAGGCACAGCAATTTCAAAGGTGTTTTCCTTGTTTTCAGTATCAATGCCTGCAACGAGCGCAAGTGGTGCTTTTTCGGTAGTTTCCCACAGTGCTTCCATGGCAGCCATCTTCATTGGTACTTCCTTTGTAAGGTATTGGCCTTGCATATGGCCAACGCCTGCTACGGCAAGGCTGGCTACAAGGGCCATAACAGCTGCGAACTTAAAGGAAGATTTCATTACAGCTATGTTTTTCTTCTTTAACAAGTGATAAGCGCTGATGCCGAGCATAAAGAAGGATGCTGTAGCAAGGCCAGCGGTAAATACGTGAGCAAATTGGTGGAAGAAGTAGGAGTTACCTACAACGGCTGCAAAGCTGTCCATTTCTGCACGGCCATTGTTGAGCACATAGCCTTGTGGGTGCTGCATAAAGGAGTTTGCAACCAAAATCCACATTGCAGAAAGGTTGGATGCAATGGCCACAAGCCAAATGCTTGCGAGGTGAAGGCCCTTTGGTAAACGGTCCCAGCCAAACATCCACACACCCAAGAAAGTGGATTCAATAAAGAAGGTCAAGAGCGCTTCAATGGCGAGCGGTGCACCAAAGATGTCACCCATAAAACGTGCGTATTCAGACCAGTTCATCCCAAATTGGAATTCCTGAACAAGCCCTGTTGCTACACCCATGATGAAGTTGATAAGGAAAAGCTTTCCCCAGAACTTGGTCATGGTTTTGTACTTCGGATCCTTTGTCTTGTAATACTTTGTTTGAATCATGGCTGTCATGATGGACAAGCCGAGGGTTAGTGGCACGAAGAGAAAGTGATAAACGGTAGTAACAGCAAACTGCCAGCGTGCCAAAAGTAATGCGTCGAGCATAGGAATCCTCCTTTCCTTTTTCTAACGCTTTTTTTTATTTTACAGCGATTGCTTCAATTTCTACTTGCACGTCCTTCGGAAGTCTTGCAACCTCTACACAACCACGTGCTGGTGCTGCAGTTTCAAAATATTTACCGTAAGCTTCGTTAACGGTAGCAAAGTTGTTCATGTCCTTCACAAAGATAGTGGTTTTTACGATGGCATCCATGCCCACGCCAGCCTCTGCCAAAATGGCCTTAATGTTTTCCATGCAGCGTGTGGTTTGAACAGTGATATCACCTTCAACCAAGGTGTTGGTGGCTGGGTCAATTGGAATTTGGCCAGAAACGAAAATCATTTCGCCGCTTGCTACGATACCTTGAGAATATGGACCAAGAGCCTTTGGTGCGGATGTGGTTGCGATAACTTGTTTTGACATAATACAGTCCTCCATTTTTAGAATATTTTAATCATTCCCTCACCGGTCATGTTTTATACTGTTATTATAAATCCTCTTCGGCGAAAATGCAATATAATCTGCACTTATCAGGTCATATTTTATAGATATTTCTTCATCCACGCTAAAATTTCTCCCTTCCTCGCCGTGTAAATGGCCAAAAATAACGCGGTCCACCGCATAGCGCGCAAAAAGCGTGGCGTACGCATCCAAGAGCCTGCCCTCTTCAAAAGGTGGGTAATGGGTCACGACCACGCGCTCTCCCTCCTTTGGCCCGTCCATTTTGAAGGCACGCTCTAGTCGCAAGACTTCCCTATTCACCAGCTTCTTTTTGTGCGCCTCGCCAAGCATATCCTCGCCACTGTAGCCCTTGCTGCCAAAAAGTGCAACATTTCCCAAGCGTATGGCATCGCCTTCTAGGGCATAGATACCTTCAGGAAGTACGGCGCGCACCTTTTGCGTGCTCTCCCACCAATAATCGTGGTTGCCGCGCACCATGATTTTTTTGCCAGGCAGTGATGCTAGCCACGCAAAAAAAGCTTTGGCCTCCTCTAAGGTGTTGCCCCAAAATAAATCGCCTGCCAGGAGCATCGCGTCCTCTTCCTTGACCACGGTGCGCCACGCCTCTTCTATTTTTTCTTCGTGGTTGTACCAGATGGAATCAAAAACATCCATGGGCTTTCTTTTTTCTTCAGCTAGGCCTATGGACAAATGCAAATCACTGATGGCCCAAATGCTTGCCACCTCAAACCTCGTCATTCTATCCCCGTCCTTTCTCTTTAAAGCTTTACTTTATCCATACACCTTAACCCTTGCAGACGTCAAGAGCTTCTATTAAAATGGACTCTGAATAACTATAGGAGGTCACAAATGATTATTGAATTTTTAAAGGTGCTCTTATTGGGCATCGTTGAAGGGATTACCGAATGGCTCCCTGTCAGCAGCACCGGCCACATGATTTTGGTCGAAAATTTCTTGAAACTCAATGTTTCCCACAGCTTTTGGGAAATGTTCCTCGTTGTTATCCAGCTCGGTGCCATTATGGCCGTTGTGGTGATTTATTTCCACAAGCTCAATCCTTTCTCGCCGCGAAAAAACGCCGCTGAAAAAAAGAGCACCTGGCAAATTTGGTACAAGGTCATCATTGGCGCCCTTCCTGCTGCCATTGTGGGCTTGCCTCTCAACGACTGGCTCGACGAACACTTCTACAACCATGTGGTGGTTGCCATTGCCCTTATTGTTTATGGTATCGTCTTTATTTGGATTGAAACCAAGTACGATTACAAGCCAACAACCAACACCATCGAAGAAATGAGCAATCTCACCGCCTTTAAAATTGGCTGCTTCCAAGTGCTTTCCCTCATTCCTGGGACCTCCCGCTCTGGCTCTACCATCATCGGTGGTATGCTTGTGGGCACCAGCCGTACCGTGGCAACGGAATTTTCCTTCTTTATGAGTATTCCAATTATGTTTGGCGCCAGCCTTTTAAAGCTCGTCAAATTTGGTTTTAGCTTTACCCTCTACGAAGCCGCTATTCTTCTCTTTGGGATGGTTGTGGCCTTTGTGGTTTCCATCCTTGCTATTAAATTCTTGGTTGACTACGTATCCAAAAACGACTTCAAAGTCTTCGGTTACTACCGCATCGTTTTAGGTATAGTTGTCATCGCCTACTTCTTGCTCAGTTAGGAGACATTCTATGACAATGCATATTTACGACGAAGCCTTGGCACTTATGCCAAGGCTTCTTGATTGGCGTCGCTTTTTGCACCAACACGCGGAAATTGGCTACGACTTGCCTCAAACCACCGCCTTCATCAAAAAAGTGCTCGATGAACACGCTATTTCTTATTTTGAACCTTGTAAAAGCACCATTGTGGCCGATATTGGCAGTGGTGAGGACGGCATGGTCTTGCGTGCCGATATGGATGCCCTGCCTATGGTGGAGCATAGTGGGCTGGATTTTGCCTGCACCAACGGCAACGCCCACACCTGTGGCCACGATATGCACACCGCCATGCTTTTGGGCGCGGCCGTGCTCCTAAAGCGCCACGAAGGCGACCTCACCTCACGCACGCGCCTTGTTTTCCAGCCTGCCGAAGAAGAAGCCAGTGGCGCCACCGCCCTTTGCGCCACCGATACCTTGCGCCCTAGCTTTAAAGCTAGCTTTGCCCTTCATATGTCGCCTGCCCACAAGGCCGGCACCCTCTTTTACAAAAAAGGACCTATTTGCGCCTCCTGCGATGAGTTTGTCATCACCGTAACGGGCCAAAGCTGCCACGGCGCCGCCCCTCACACGGGACGCGATCCAATTTTTGCTGCAGTCCAGCTTTATAACACCCTCCAGGGCATTATTAGCCGTTCCACCTCTCCCTTCGACACTGCCGTCTTTTCGGTGTGCGCCTTCAACAGTGGCAACACCAACAACGTTGTCCCGAAAGAAGCCACCCTCATGGGCACCATGCGCACCTACGACAAGAACGTGCGCGCCGCCATGAAAGCGCGCCTAGAAAGTATTTGCCAAGGTATTGGCGCAGCCAACGCCTGTGACGTCACACTGCGCTACACCACCTCCCTACCGGTGCTCGCAAGCGAAGAAGCGCTTACCGCGCATCTTGTAGATGCCTTTGCACATAAAGCGCCAAAGCTGGTCACAGAGGAGCTCGCAACACCATTTACCTGGAGCGATGACTTTGCCCTCTACAGCCAAAATATGCCCATCGCCTTTATGATTTTAGGCGCTCAAGCAGGCGAAGCGCCAATGGAGCTCCATTACGATGACGTCATCTTTAAGGAAGACGTCCTCGCAATCGGTACCACAGCCCTCGTCCTCGCCGCCATGAATATATAAATAATCCCTCAAGCGCACCTTGCTTGAGAGATTTTTCTTCTAAACGTCAGGTGTCCAAAGTATGCCCCACCCTCTATGCTATACTATAGGTGTAAAAAAGAAATTTGTGCTATACTAAATAAAAAACGAAAGGGGGGCTATTTATGAGATGTCCCAATTGTGGCACTGAGTTTGAAACACGCTTTTGCCCAGAATGTGGATACAGTCTTGAAGAAGCCAAGCGCCAGGCGGCGAGTGCAGCAGCATCCACCGTTTCTGAGCCTGTGCAGCACGCCACCCAAACCAATGACGCGCATCTGCCACCTCCACAACCTACAGCTCCAGCCTCTGCAGAATTTGTAAGGGAAGGTGATGATATCAACCTCCCTCCGCCAAACCAAGGCACGCAAGCAAACGCGTCCCATGGGCAAAGCGCTGACCTGCCACCACAGTTTAATAAAAAGAAGGAAGAAAAATTCTACACGAGCCTGTGGTTTATTGTGCTCATGCTCTTTATATTTCCACCAGCCGGCATTATTATGATGTGGGTCTACAAAAAACCAATGGGCGTTTTGGCCCGCATTCTTCTAACCTTCTTCTTTACCTTCCACCTCTTCTTCCTCATGCTTTTCCCAATCGCTGTAATGATACCCGACGATGTTTTGGACGCCTCCATCGAAATCGAAACCTATGATGATGAAACCGACGGAAACGTTCATATCGCCATCAACGGCGATGAGTTCACCGTTGAAAAATCACCTATTGAAACAGCACCATCTCAAGACGCTACGCCTGGAGATGGCGCAACAGACGATGCAACGCCAGAAAACAACGGCACCCCATCCTCAAGCCTAAAGCTTCCACAATCCACCTAAAGAGACACCCTAGCCCAGGTTTTCCTAAGCTAGGGTGTCTTTATTATATATGGTCGATTTCTAGGGCCTGTTTTTCTTGATAACGGTCTATTCTAACGCCAACAAAGCCAGAAAAGAGGGCTGGCAAAAACAAGTAACAGAGTGTCGCCAGCAAGGTATAGAGTGTTTGGCTGTTTGCCT
Source organism: uncultured Peptococcaceae bacterium (assembly GCA_934229395.1). Classification (GTDB taxonomy): domain Bacteria; phylum Bacillota; class Peptococcia; order Peptococcales; family Peptococcaceae; genus UMGS1590. The sequence goes on from CAKQDL010000010.1 coordinate 26,715, forward strand.
GCAGCTCGTGAATAAAGGTAAGAGGCACATTATAAGGGTCGCGCAAAATCATAAGGTTGGTGCCCAAGGCGCTGTTAATGCTCACACTAATGAAGGCAGCCAGTAAAAAATAAAAGCTAAAATAACGGTAATTGGTGCGATCAAGGGCCACACAATGATGACCTATATACATAGCGCTCAAATAAAGCATCATAGAATGAAACAAAAGGCTGTAGCAGCTCAAAAAATGCCAAATGGGATAGCGCATGAGCGATGTGGTTGGCACCAGCAAAAACATCACGCCGCCAGCCAAGGCACCAATAGTAATATAAGCATCTCCCACTTTTTTGAGCCACCCCTTGCCGTAACCGCTCATCCAGCAAGCGTAAATAAAGAGCGAGCAGTATGAAAGCGGCAGCCAAGAATCCAAATCTGTATAACCATAGTAAAAATTGTAGCCTATTTTGACAAGCTCCAAAGCAGTCAAGACCACAGCAAGAAGACGTGTTATTTTTATAACGCTCTTCCAAGGGATATTTTTTGACACACTAAAAGCGCCGCGAATCAGTAGCATACAAACAATGAAAGCCACAATATGCGGCCACGTAAACATCCCAGCCGGCTTATAAGCACCGAGGGGCGCAAAAAAATGCTCCACAAACCACGTCATACCGTTCTCCTAAATTTTTGATTTTCTTGTTCTAAGGGTTAATGTCCATTATACCCTATTTGCCGCCACAAGACATCTAAAAAAGACACAAAAAAACCGCCCGTAGGCGGTTATGACACGGAGAGAGAGGGATTCGAACCCTCGATACGATTTCTCGTATACACGATTTCCAGTCGTGCTCCTTCAGCCAAGCTCGGACATCTCTCCAACTGACGAAATTTATTATATCTCCCACGGTGAACAAAGTCAACACATTTTTATAATTTTTTTATTCTTTTTTCGTTTTTTCTTTACCTTCCCTTTTCACTTCTCTATACTAAAGATGAAATGAGGGATGAATGATGAAGCTGACAACGCTTTGCTATATTGAACACAACAACGAGATGCTTATGCTCCACCGCACCAAGAAGGAACACGACGTCAACAAGGGCAAATGGATTGGCGTGGGTGGCAAATTTGAAGCCGGCGAATCGCCTGATGATTGCCTGATGCGTGAGGTTTTCGAAGAAACCGGCCTCACCCTCACCCGTTACCGCTACCGTGGCATTATTACCTTTGTCTACAACGACAACGAGGCCGAATATATGCACCTCTACACAGCCGATGGCTTTACAGGTACCCTCACCACCACCTGTCAGGAAGGCGTGCTCAAATGGGTAGCCAAAAAAGACATTGGTGCCTTGAGCCTCTGGCAAGGTGACCGCCTCTTCCTAGCCCTTTTGGCCCAAGACCACCCCGTCTTCTCACTCAAGCTCATCTACCACAACGACGACCTCCTCCACGCCTACCTAGACGGCCAGGAAATTGCCACAACTGTGAACTTCTAAAGAAAACTGAAACAACCCCCAAAGGTTAGACTCAGACTCTAACTTTTAGGGGTCGGCTCAATGGACTGACGTTTTGTTATTTTACTCGGTCGAGATTTTCTATAAGCTGGTTGAACACGCGATAGAACACGTCGAGGTCTTCTGCTGGTATGCCTGCTGTGACCTCTGCTGACATGTGGGCAGCGATGCGGTGGACGGTGCGGCTGACGGCGATGCCTTCTTTGGTGAGCATAACCTTTGAACGCCATCTTTTGCGCGCTTCGTCCTCTTCATGGTAGCAATAGCCTTTTTCTACAAGATAGTCTATGCCTCTTGAGGTGGCTGCCTTGTCTTCGCAGCACAAATTGGCCAGCTCTGTTACGGTGAGACCATCTGGATGGAGCCCCATGTAGTACAAATACATGACGTGTGCAGCGCGAATGCCAAAGACGGCATATTCTTCTGTTTGTATCTTTTTGATTTGCTGCACCTTTTTATAGGCTGTGACTATAGATGTTGTAAATTCTGTAAATCTCACCTTCACCATATGCGGCCCCCTAGTCATCAAACTTTCCAACTTTCTATAGCGTACCATGTCAAAAGATAAACTGCAACCAATCTCTTATGCATGTGCTTGAGCCACTTTTCTTTGGTGTGCTTTTTTTATTTTACCACTGATGGTTTTGCTCATATCATCGGCAAATTCTACAAGTCGTACCCATTTGTATTCGGCGAGCTCGCTGTTGCAATAGTCGCGAATCTCTTTTTCTAGGGTGCGAGATGCTTCATAGCCTGGTGCTAATACCACCACGGCCTTGATGGATTGACCACGCAATTTATCTGGAATGCCTATGACAGAGCATTCCATGACGGCTGGGTGGGTCATGAGCACGTTTTCGATTTCGTAGGGGCCTACGCGGTAGCCACCGGTTTTGATGATGTCGTCAAAGCGGCCATGAAACCAGTAGTATCCTTCTTCGTCTTTGTAAACGGCGTCACCTGTGTGGTAAACGCCACCACGCCATGCGTGAGTGTAGCGTTCTTCGTCGTCAAGATAGGCGGTAAATACGCCCAAAGGACGCTTGCCATTTTTTGGCACCACGCACACCTCGCCAATTTCGCCATCCTTTGTGGGGCTGCCGTCCTTGCTAATAAGAGCAATCTCGTACATCGGCGATGGTTTCCCCAAGGAGCCGTCTTTGGCTTTCATGCCGTTCATATTGGCAATGAGCAAGGTGGTTTCTGTTTGGCCATAGCCTTCTTGAATGTCGAGGCCTGTGGCTTTTTTGAAGCGTTCAAACACGTCTGGGCTTAGGTATTCGCCGGCTGTGGAGGCGTGCTTGAGGCTTGGGAAGTCTGTGGTGCCCTTGCGTGTCATGTAGCGATAAATCGTTGGTGGCGCGCAAAAGGAGGTAACGCCATAGCGGTTAATCACTGAGGCCATTTGTTTTGGCTCAAAGTTGTCAAAGTCAAAGACCATCACGGCGCATTCGTTCATCCATTGGCCATAGAGCTTGCCCCAGGAGGCCTTAGCCCATCCTGTTTCAGATACGGTAAAATGGAGCCCGCCATCGAAGCAGCCTTGCCAATACTTGGCCGTCACAAAATGCGCCAATGGGTACGTATAATCGTGAATAACACCCTTTGGTTGGCCCGAGGTGCCGGAGGTAAAATACATGACCATTGGATCGGTGGCTAGGTTTTCTTGACGCTCTAAGGTTTCACTGGCATCTTTCATATCACTTGTGAGATTACGGAAACCCTCTACGCCATCGCGCACACTCCAGAGCAGTGGGACATCCTCTAATTCTGTTAAGGCGCCGCAGATGTGCTCTGGCACGTGGTTTTGGTCGGTGGCAATGATGGCCTTGACCTTGGCCTCCCTAATGCGATAAAGATAATCCTCGCTGGTGAGCATATGGGTCACAGGAATCAAAATGGCGCCGATTTTATGGAGCGCTACAGCAGTGAACCAATATTCAAAGTGACGCTTTAAGGCTACCATCACATGGTCCCCTTTTTTGATGCCGCTTGATAAGAGCACATTGGCAATGCGGTTGCTGGCTAGGGCAATATCCTTAAAAGAAAAAATATGTTCCTCACCTTCAGTGTTGCACCACACCATGGCTTTTTTGTCTGGATGTTCGGCGGCCAAGGCGTCTACCACATCGTAACCAAAATTAAAATTGTCTGGATAATGAACGTCAATGTCCAAAAGACGGCCGTTCTTATCTTCTATTATTGTATAAAACTTTTGGTACACACTCATGCTTTTACCTCTGTTCGCGTTTGGCCTAAGTGGCGAAAGCGCTCATATCGTTTGTTTTTGATGTTTTCGACCTCGCAAAGACGATTTAGGGTCTTTGTAAGGCTGTATTCTAGCTCGCTATAAAAGGCACGGGTGCCTAGGTTGTTTTCGGAGATGATGCGCTCAGCAAAGCCAAATTCTAGAGCGTCCTGAGCTGTGAGGCGCAGGCTTTGGGCTGCTTGAGGCGCTTTTTTGGCGTCCTTCCATAAAATAGAGGCACAGCCCTCTGGAGAAATGACGGAATACACGGCGTTTTCGAGCATCCACACCTCATCACTCACAGCAAGCGCCAAGGCACCGCCACTGCCGCCTTCCCCGTGGAGGATGGTGACAACTGGCACGTTTAAATCCATCATGCCCATAAGGTTGGTTGCAATGGCCTCGCCCTGGCCACGCGCTTCTGCACCAACACCACAGTAAGCGCCGGCAGTATCGACAAAGCAAATCACAGGGCGGGCAAATTTTTCGGCCTGACGCATGAGGCGCATGGCTTTTCTGTAGCCCTCTGGATGTGGGGCGCCGCTCTCTCTCATGTTGCGTTCCTTGATGGTGTGACCTTTTTCAATGCCAATGACGGTCACTGGTCGCTTGTTCAAATGGGCCACGCCACCAACGATGGCGGCATCGTCACCATAATAGCGATCGCCATGGAGCTCAAAGAAATCGCGAAAGAGTGCTTCTATATAATCTAGGCTTGTTGGGCGGTTTTTGTCGCGTGCACGTTTGACGTGTTCAAATGCATCACTCATTGGTTACCTCTTTTCTCGTGCAAACGAAGGAGATGTGAAAGCACTGAGCGTTGATTGGAGCGCTCGACAATGGCGTCTATAAAGCCTTTTTCGAGTAAAAACTCGGCGCTTTGGAAGCCCTTTGGCAGGCTACCGCGGGTGGTTTGCTCAATAACGCGCTTACCGGCAAAGCCTACGAGAGCACTTGGTTCTGCCAAGATGATATCGCCTTCCATGGCAAAACTTGCCGTGACACCGCCTGTTGTTGGGCTTGTGAGCACTGGCATATAGAGAAGGCCGGCTTGAGAATGTTTGAGCACTGCGGCGCTGACCTTGGCCATTTGCATAAGGGAATGTAGCCCTTCTTGCATACGTGCGCCACCAGATACGGTGAAGCCCACCACGCTGAGGCCCTCTTCGGTGGCCATTTCAAAAAGGCGTGTGAGGCGTTCGCCCACGGCGGCCCCCATGGAGCCCATCATAAACTTGGCTTCCATGGCAAAGACGGCACAGCGCACACTGCCGATGCAGGCAATGCCGCATAAAACGGCTTCGTTTTCGCCGCTGGCTGCCTTGGCTTTGGCGAGCTTATCGCCGTAGCCTTCAAAATCTAAGGGGTTGTCTGAAACAACATCGCTATAGAGCTCTTTAAAGCTACCTCTGTCGCAAACGCTCAAAAGACGTTCACGCGCGCCCATGGAAAAATGATGGTCACAATTCGGGCAGCACATCAAGGACGCTGCGAGTGTTGACTTCTCATAGGAATGGTGACAGTTTGGGCAACTGATTTCATCCTTTGCTTGGGCTGTTTCGCTTGTGCTTCGACCGCCCTGCTCGAGGGTATTGGCCGCAGTACGCTTAAATTTGATAAATGCCACCTAATCACCGACCTTCCATCATTGTTAAATCATAACTGCCACTGGCAAATTCTTCTTCGTCCAAAAGCTCTAGGAGCTCTTCAATATTGGTATCTATCCCTACAATCACGAGCTCGCAGAGAGCGGCACGCATTTTGCGCAGGGCTTCGTTACGGTTGTTGTCCCACACAATCATCTTACCCACCAAGGAATCGTAGTAGGGGCTAATGGCCTCATCCTGCATCAGGAAGGTGTCGAAGCGCACAAAGGGGCCTCCTGGCGCGTGGAGCTGCTCCACCTTTCCTACAGAGCGCGCATTGATGCGGCACTCTATGCTTGCACCTTTGAGCAAAACGTCCTCTTGGCTAAACACCAAAGGCACACCACAGGCCACTCTGAGCTGCCATTTTACAAGGTCAATGCCTGTGAGGAGTTCGGTTACGCCATGCTCTACTTGCAGGCGCAAATTCATTTCCATAAACCAGAAGTGGCCTTCCTTGTCTAGGAGAAATTCCATAGTCCCGAGGCCCACATAGCCAATGGCGCTGATAGCCTTGGTGATTTTTTTTACAATGGCCTCTCTTGCCTTTTCGTCAACGGCCGGAGATGGGCCTTCTTCGATGATTTTTTGGTGGCGGCGTTGCACAGAGCAGTCGCGCTCACCTAGGCACACACAGTTGCCTTTTTCATCGGCAATGACCTGAAATTCTACGTGGCGCGCTGGATAAACACATTTTTCTAGGTAGAGGGCACCATCGCCAAAGCTGGCTTGCGCCTCTGCCACGGCGGTGTGGTACACACTACGCAAGCCTTGCTCATTTTCAACCTTACGAATGCCGCGTCCACCACCGCCAGAGCGTGCCTTGAGCATGACTGGGTAGCCAATGCGTTCGGCAGCCACCACGGCTTCTTCCACATCACTCAAGGCTTCGGTGCCTGGAATGGTCGGTAGCCCCTGCTCATCCATCATCTTTTTAATGAGGGCTTTGTCGCTGAGGTTACGCATCACGCGCGCCGGCGCACCGATAAAGACAAGGTCGTTGTCCTCACAGGCTTGGGCAAATTGATCGTTTTCCGACAAAAAGCCATAGCCTGGATGAATGGCCACAGCCCCTGTTGCCATGGCTGCAGCAATGATGCGCTCTTGGTTCAAATAGCTTTCATCTGCCAAAGCCGGGCCTACGCAAATGCATTCGTCTGCAAGGGCTGTGTGCAAGGCGCCACGGTCTGCTTCAGAATAAATGGCCACTGTTGCAATGCCCATTTCTCGGCAGGCGCGGATGATGCGCACAGCGATTTCGCCACGGTTGGCAATAAGAATTTTACTAAACATAATTTACTCCACGATGGCAAAGGAAAATTCTGCCTTCACGCATAGTCTATCGCCTACATAGCCTTCGCCTTCGGCAAAATAGAAGTTGCCCATGGTGCGCTTAATACGGCACTTGGTGGTGAAGGTATCCCCTGGCTCTACTGGGGAACGGAATTTGACATTGTTCATGCCGGTGTACATAGGGAGCTTTCCATCGGCCATCTTGTCCTTTAAAAGGATGCAGCTGCTTTGGGCGAGGATTTCGCACAAAATCACACCTGGTACCACTGGATAATCTGGGAAATGGCCCTTTAAGAAAAACTCATCGCCACGCACATGATAGCTCGCACAAGCATAGCCATCTTCCTCGTGCACCTCTTCTATGAGGAGCATATTGTCGCGGTGAGGGAGTATTTGTTTGATTTCCTCTTGGTTCATGCTTCTAGCTCCTTAATCTCGAAGAGTTCTGTGCCAAATTCAATGAGCTGGCCGTTGGTGGCGCAAATTTTTTCGATGGTGCCATCGCGCTCTGCCACAATTTCGTTCATGAGTTTCATGGCTTCTACAATGCAAAGGGTATCGCCTGCGTGTACGTAGTCGCCCACCTTAACAAAGGGCTCGCCATTTTCTGTTGGTGCTGCGTAATACACGCCAACCATTGGGGACTTTACCTGCACGGTCTTGTACACCTGCTTTTTAGGTGCAGGTGCAGCTTCAAAGCCAGCTTGGGCCAGACCAGCGGTTTGAATGAGCTTTGGTTGCTCGCATTCCAAACGGAAATAGCCACGGCTTTCGTCAATTTCAATGCCCGTGAGCTCAAGCTCCTTCATAAGAGCTGCATATTTTCTGATTTCTGCTTCGTTCATCGTTATACCTTTCTAAAGGCAAGGCAAGCGTTGTGGCCGCCAAAGCCGAGGGAATTGGAGAGGCAAAGGTCAATGTCCTTTTGCACTGCTTCGTTTGGCACATAGTTGAGGTCGCAGTCTGGATCTGCTTCGCGGAGGCCAATGGTTGGCGGAACAATGCCTGTTTCGAGCACCTTCATGCAAACCACAGCTTCAAGCGCACCAGCAGCACCCAAGAGGTGACCGGTCATAGATTTGGTGGAGCTTACGAGGGCTTCGTGGGCCTTCTCTTCACCAAGGGCGGTTTTAATGGCAATGGTTTCGCCCTTGTCGTTCATTGGGGTGCCTGTGCCGTGAGCATTTACATAAACGCTGTCGCTTTCACTGTAGCTGGCTTCGTCCATGGCTTGACGCATGGCGCGTGCACCACCATCTGCATCTGGACGTGGAGAGGTGATGTGATAGGCGTCACAGCTAGAGCCGTAGCCCACGATTTCGCCAATGATCTTGGCCCCTCTGGCCTTGGCGTGTTCGTATTCTTCAAGCACAAGGCAAGCAGCGCCTTCGGCAATAACGAAGCCAGCACGGCGCTTGTCAAATGGAAGAGAGGCTTCGTCTGGATTGGTGGCTGTAGAAAGGGCGTGCATATTGATAAAACCTGCTACACCACATTCATTTACAGCAGCATCGCTACCACCAGAAATAACGGCATCTGCATAGCCGTGACGAATAGCACGCACAGCTTCGCCAATGGCGTTGGCACCAGAAGCGCAGGCGGTTACTGCCGGCATGGCTGCACCTTGGCAGTTGTAGCGAATCGCAATAAGACCTGCGGCCATGTTGGCAATCATCATTGGCACGAGGTATGGAGATACGCGCGCAGGCCCCTTTTCAAAGAGCTTGTGGTGTTCGCGGGTGATAGTGGTCACGCCACCAATACCGGTACCAAAGTACACAGCCACACGGTCTGGTTCGAGGGTGCCAATGACGCCGCTTTCTTCCACAGCTTGGGTAGCTGCTGCCACAGCGAGCTGAGCAAAACGGTCGCTGCGCAAAATTTCTTGCTTGTCCATATAATCGCGTGGCTCAAAGTTTTTCACCTCGCCAGCCAAGGTGGCCTTGTAGCCCTCGGTATCAAATAAGGTAATAGGGCCAATGCCATGGCGGCCGTTAATGAGGCTTTGCCAAGTATCTTCTACGTTGTTACCAACTGGTGTAACGGCACCCATGCCTGTTACAACGACTCTACGATTGTTCACTCTTTTTCCTCCTTAGATGGCCATGCCGCCGTCAATTTTTAATACTTCACCAGTGATGTATGCTGCCTTTGTTAAAAAGACAATGGCCTCTGCCACTTCTTCGGCTGTGCCTGCACGGTGAAAGGGAATGTTTTTCATCCACTCATCGGTGGATTGTAAATCCTTGGTCATATCAGTCGCGATAAAGCCAGGGGCCACGGCATTCACGCGAATATTTTTGGCCGCAAGCTCCTTGGCCATGGTTTTGGTAAGGCCAATCACGCCCGCCTTCGAGGCAGAATAGTTGGCCTGTCCTGGGTTACCGCAAAGGCCAACCACAGAAGCCACATTCACAATGGCACCGCCCTTGTTGCGCACAAAGGTGGAGGCGCAATGGCGAATCATATTGAAGGTGCCCTTGAGGTTGATGTCGATGACGCTGTCAAAATCGTCCTCGCTCATCATCATGGCAAGCTTATCGCGGGTGATGCCTGCTGAATTGACAAGAATATGGAAGGAACCAAAGTCCTTTTTAATAGCCGCCACAGTTTCCTTTACGGCATCAAAATCAGCCACATTGCAGCCGTAGGCCTTGGCACTTACGCCATAAAGGGCTTCACATTCCTTACAAACAGCCTCTGCTTTTTCTGCGCCGTGGGCATAAATAACGGCGATGGACGCGCCTTCCTTGGCCAATGCCTTGGCTGTTTGAGCGCCAATACCTCTTGAACCACCGGTAACGATGGCCACCTTATCCTTTAGCATGGTTTCACCTCTTGTACAATCTTGTTTAATTTTTCTACGTTCTCAGCCGAGAACACGCGCACGTCCTTATCGATGCGCTTCATCATCCCTGTAAGGGTTTCGCCTGGGCCTACCTCAATGAAGGTGTCGCAGCCATCCTCAATTATTTGGCGAACGATGGCTTCCCATTTCACAGCATGGTTCATTTGTAAGGACAAGTCCTCTCGTACATCCTCGCTATAAGCGCAGCCGCTCACATTGGCATAGACTGGCACAGAAAGAGGCGAAAAAGCAGTGTCCTTTAAAACAGCAGCAAAAGCTTCAGCTGCCTCATCCATAAATGGAGAATGGAAGCCGCCGCCAACCTTGAGTGGCATTGCGCGGCCGCCAGCTTCCTTGACCTTGGCCATAAGAAGCGGCATAGCCTCCTCGCTGGCCGACACCGTCACCTGCCCTGGGCAATTGAAATTGACCGGATAGGCGCCGTCAATATCGGCACAGAGTGCTTCCACCTCTTCGTTTTTAAGCTTGAGCACTGCTGCCATCTTAGCCGGATGCTTTTCTGCTGCCTCTTGCATGAGCGCCGCACGCTTCACCACAAGGGCGAGCATGGCGTCAAACTCAAGGGCACCGGCAAAGGAAAGGGCAGCGAGCTCGCCCAAAGAAAAGCCTGCCACACAGTCGGCCTTGATGCCTGCCTCAGTGAGGGCAGCAGCCATGGCCATTTCTGTGGTAAAAAGGCAAGGCTGGGTGTTTTCAGTGACCGCCAAGGTTTCAGCATCGCCACCAAAGCATTGGTTCATGGTGTTGGCGCGCACGCCATCGGCCTTATCAAAAACAGCCTTGCTTGCATCGCTTGCATTGTAAAAATCTTGACCCATGCCACCATATTGGGCACCCTGGCCAGAAAAAATAAATGCTATTTTACCCAATTTGCAGCCTCCTTCAAGCGCGCTTCGCCTTCTTCTACCACTTCGCGGACAATTTCAGCAGCTGGTTGCACCTTTTGCACCATGGCTGCAATTTGACCAGACATATAGCTGCCGTCTGCGTCGCCTTCTTTTACGGCCATACGCAAACGACCAGCACCCATGGCTTCGAGGGTTTCGTCTGGTGTATCACTATATTCTAATTTGGTGTACTCACGCACAAAATTGGTACGCAAGCAACGGATTGGATGACCTAAGCGCTTCCCTGTAACGGTTGTAGATAGGTCATTCGCTTTGATGATTTTTTCACGATAGTTATCGTGAATGTCGCATTCCTCTGCACTGAGGAAGCGTGTGCCCATTTGCACGCCTTGGGCGCCGAGCATAAAGGCTGCCGCGAAGCCACGGCCATCGGCAATGCCGCCAGCTGCAATCACAGGAATGGACACAGCGTCACGCACAAGCGGCACCACCACCATCGTGGTGAGCTCGCCCACATGGCCGCCACTTTCGCCGCCTTCGGCAATCACAGCGTCTGCACCCATGCGTTCCATGCGCTTGGCCAAGGCCACTGAAGCCACAACAGGAATAATTTTGATGCCTGCTTCCTTCCACGCTTCAATATACTTGGATGGATTGCCAGCGCCTGTTGTGACCACAGCTACCTTTTCTTCACAAACGACTTGTGCCACATCGTCAGCAAAAGGGCTCATGAGCATGATATTCACACCAAAAGGACGATCGGTCTTGGTTTTGGCAATTTTAATTTGCTCCCTTACAATATCCGCTGGCGCGTTGCCCGCCGCAATGATTCCAAGGCCACCGCCGTTGGACACAGCCGCTGCCAACTCGCCGTCAGCAATCCATGCCATACCGCCTTGGAACACTGGATACTCAATGCCGAGCATCTCTGTAATAGATGTTTTAATCATGCTACGCCTCTTTTCTTTGTCTTAGTTCTTTTCGATGAAACGAACCAAATCACCTACAGTTTCAACCTTTTCGTCAAGTTCGATGGAAATACCGAGCTTGTCTTCAAGGTTCATAAGAAGGTCTACAGTGTCAAGGGAATCAATGCCGAGATCATGGAAAGTGCTATCCATAGTAATATCAGATGCTGGGCATTCAAGACGTTCTACCAAAAGTTTTACTACTGCTTCAAATACCATTGTGTTTTCCTCCAATGACTGATGTCTGTCAGTTTCTGTTTGATTTGTTGATTTGTCATCAACTTGCTGCATTATAGCCCCTCTCTTGTTGACTTGTCAATATCGTTTTGACAAATCAACATTCTCTAGACAACTTTGTCATAATTTGCACACAAAAAACGCCCGCCGTTTGGCGAGCGCAAACAAAAAAAGCGAAGCAACCAAAGCTGCTTCGCTATAAATTATTCTTTTGTAAAGAGCATATCTTTGCCAATAAAAATCGCCAGCCATGCTAGGGATACCATGGCAAAGTATGGCTGCCAAAAATAGAAATGGCCAAAGAGGGTATGACACCACATAAAATAGCCGCCCAAGGAAAAGCTTAGGAAAGCCAGGGCCCACCATGCCAAGTGTGAAAGCATCTTTGGCATCTTCGCTGTAATGGCAAGAACACGGTCTGGTGTGATTGCATTGGCTTGCTTTTGGCGCACCACCATCACAATGCCCACAATGGCGCAGGCTGCGGCCATCCCTGTGCCCAGCGCCCCTAGAACAATGGACGCATTAATCCAAGGCTGGCTCACCTTTTCCAATAGTGGCAGACACTCTGATAAGTCTGGAAAGACGCCCATGTTGTGCGACATTTGCATAAGGACAACAACCAGCGCTGAAATAGGTGCCACCATGGTGCTCTTCAGGCGAATATGCACATAGAGTGAAACCACTGTAAGGGCCAAGAGCATCAAGGCCAAAATGGTGCTTGCGCTTTGAACGCCTTCTCTCCACCCATAAGCCACCACCATCACCAAGGCCATCACAGTACCAAGACCATAAAGTGCGGTCATAATAGGGCCGGCTGCGCGCATACGCATCATTTCGCTCATAGACCAAGCAATAAGCACCAAGGCAAAGAGCACAACGATGGCATTTGTGAGAATCATTTCCATCATACGCCATCACCTCTTCTTCTTACAAATGGCAAGGCTGTTAGGCCTAGGCTAATCAAAAATAGGATGCCACCAAATTTAATGATGTTTCTGGATACATAATGGCTCACAAGAAAATCAACACCCGATTGACTGATGGTCAGTGGATGAATTTCTATGCCGTCGTACACCATTGGCTTGGTGGTGGTAATTTCTTCGTGAATGGAAATTTGATCTGGACGTGTGAGCACCACCTGAACACTGGCATCTTGGGTGGATGCACGGTTTACCTTTTCAATGCTCAAGGTGTAGCCATCCATACCGCGGCCACTGAGGGCAAATTCTTCGCCCTGGCTGGCGTTTGTAATGGCAGCGTCGTTAGGAAAGGCCCCCATGCCTACGCCGCCTACCAAAATGAGCACAAGCGACGCATATAAGAGCGCTTTAATCCATCCGCCAAGGGTATGGTCGGATTTGAGGCCCAAAAGGATAGCAAGAAGAAAGACCAAGGCACTAAGGGCAACTAAAATCACCGTCACCTTCGTGGGCACTATATTGTGAGGAACAATAAGCATACAAACAACTGTTAGCGCAAAAAGAACCACGCCAGCAAGTCGCAAAGTTCGTTGTTTTGACACTGAGCTTCTCCCCTCTCGTTTCGCTATATATAGAAATTATGGGTGAAAACGACCCACTTGTCAAGAAATATCAAGGGCTATTTTTAGCCAAAAAGACTTGTTACAAAGCCTCCATCACGCGCACGGAGCATGGCTATTTTTTCGTCCATGGCCTCTTGGGTATAAAAGACCTCTTCCATGGTAAGCCCGCCGCCTGCGGCCGTTGGTCCGGCCTTGGTGCGGTCGCGCAAAGCCAGGGCTTCGTCAATGCAGGAAAGCGGCCTACGCCCTAGGGCAATATCCATGGCGGTACCAACAAGGTTGCGCACCATTTTTCGAAGGAAGCCATCACCCACAAAATGCACCTGCCACCATGCCGGATTCGCCTCGCTCACGCAGAGCTTAGCCAGGTAGATGGTACGGTCGTAGGTTTTAACCGTTGCGCCACGACCGCAAAAGCCTTCAAAGTTGTGATAGCCAACGACCTTTTCGAGGGCCGCTTCAAAAAGCGCGCGATCCATCGGAATGGGTTGATGGGTAAAATAGCCGTGGCCAAGGGCCGGTGGCGTTTGGGCGTTATAAATCAGGTAGCTGTACCATTTGCCCATGGCCAGCTTGCGTGCATGAAAGCCTTCATCGACCTCTGCCACATCGCTCAAAACAAGACTTTCTGGAAGGGCGCGGTTGAGGGCATATTTGAGCCTATCGGCTGGCACGTTTCTTGTAGAGGCCAGATGAGCCACCTGGGCGCGGGCGTGGACACCGGCATCGGTGCGACCGGCGCCGTGCACATTCACACGCTCGCCAAACAAATCAAAATAGGTTTGCTCCAAGACCCCCTGCACGGTGAGGAGGTTCTCGTCACTTTGGCGCTGAAAGCCTGAAAAGGCGTTACCGTCGTAGCTCATGGTTAATTTGTAAGTTTTCACGCCAAGCCCCTCATAAGAAGCGCCAGCACCATGATGGCAACGGTCAGCACCATAGCCACGCGATCACGCTTTTGATACACCAATTCGTGCAAACGGGTGCGACCCTCGCCACCATGATAGCAGCGCGCTTCCATGGCCATAGCAAGCTCCTCGGCGCGCTTGATGGCGCTTAAAAAGAGTGGCACCAAAATTGGCAAAAGGGACTTGGCGCGGTCCATGATGCTGCCTTCGTCAAAAGAGGCACCACGCGCCTGCTGCGCCTTCATGATTTTGTCGGTTTCGTCGATAAGGGTTGGAATAAAGCGCAAGGCAATGCTCATAATCATGGCCAATTCGTGGGCTGGAAGACCGAGCTTTTTAAAGGGTGTAAGCAAGGCTTCCACGGCATCTGTAAGCTGAATTGGCGTGGTGGTAAGGGTGAGCACGGAGGTTGTGAGGACCAAGAGCACAAGACGGGTGCACATAAACACCGCCATGCGAATCCCTTCTGTGGTAATGTGCAAAAACTTCCATTGCCACAAAACCTCGCCCGGTGTTAAAAAGAGCTGAATCACTGCTGTGAAAACGAGGATGAACAAAAGTGGCTTGATGCCCTTGAGATAAAAAACAATGGACACCTTGCTTTGCGCAATGATGGCCAAAACAATCACCGCTGTAACAGCCAGGGCAATCCAGTTGTTCACTAGGAAAAGCGCCACCATAATGCCAAGCATCCCCAAAATCTTTGTGCGGGGATCGAGGCGGTGCAAAATAGAATCACCTTTTATATACTGACCAATGGTAATATCTTCTAGCATTGTGGCACCTCCCCTCGCTCGATGAGCGCCTGCGCAATAATGGCACAGGCCTCATCTACGTTTAAGGCGTTGGTGGATACATCAAAGCCTTTTTTATTGAGCGCTCTTAAAAGCGCCATCACTGATGGCACACCAAGATGAATACTCTCAAGCAAATCGCCCTGAGCAAAGACATCCTCTGTTGGCCCTTCTACCACCTTTTCACCGTGGTTCATAACAATCATGTGGTCGGCAAAGCGCGCCACATCATCCATGCTATGGCTCACGAGGATGATAGACATATCGCTGTTTTGGTAAAGTTTATAAATGGCCTCCAAAATACGGTCGCGTCCCAAGGGATCAAGGCCTGCTGTTGGTTCGTCCAAAATAAGATAATGCGGACGCATGGCGATTACGCCAGCAATAGCCACGCGGCGTTTTTGACCGCCACTGAGCTCAAAGGGTGAACGGTCCTTCCAGGTGTCGTAATCCAAATCCACAAGGCGCATGGCTTCTTTAACGCGCTCGGTTTGCTCTTCCTCGCTAAGGCCTTGGTTTTTTGGCCCAAAGGCAATGTCCTTGGCGATGGTTTCTTCAAAGAGCTGATACTCCGGATACTGGAACACAAGCCCCACCTGCTTGCGGCGCTCTCGTACCTTCTTGCTCTTGTCAGCCAAATCATAGCCATCAACGAGCACACGCCCCCTTGTTGGCTTAATGAGGCCATTCATCAGCTGCACGAGGGTGGATTTCCCACTCCCAGTGTGCCCAACAAGGCCCACAAAGCTGTTTTCTTCTATACGCAAGGATACATCCTTTAGAGCATGGGTTTCCTCTGGGCCACCTGCGCCATAGGTGTAAAAGACGTTTTCTAATTCTAGTGGCATAATACACCTACCATTTCTTCAATCGTCAGCACATCCAGAGGAATAAACGGGAACTTCTTATGCAGTCTACCTGCGAGCTCGGTCATCGGTGGCACGTCAAGATGAAGGGCGCGCAATTCGTCCACATGGGCAAAAATTTCTCTAGGCGTTCCTTCCATCATAATATGGCCATCATCCATCACCACCACGCGGTCTGCAAGGACGGCTTCTTCCATAAAATGGGTGATGTTAACAATGGTCAAGCCTTCTTCCTTATTGAGGCGCAGCATGGTAGAAATGACCTCCTTGCGGCCGTCAGGGTCGAGCATGGCTGTAGGTTCGTCAAACACAATGGTTTGCGGACGCATAGCAATGATACCGGCAATGGCTAGGCGTTGCTTCTGCCCACCGCTCAGGTGGTGCGGAGCTGCCTCGCGGAAGTCGCTCATTTGTACCATTTCTAGGGCTTCATTGACCCTTTCCCAAATTGTTTCACGAGAAAGGCCAAGGTTTTCTGGACCAAAGGCCACCTCCTCTACAACCGTTGTAGCCACAAGCTGGTTGTCGGGATTTTGAAAAACCATACCAACACGTTGTAAAACATCCAAAGCATGCATTTCGTCTTTGGTGTCAAAGCCATCCACGATAACGCTGCCCTCTGTTGGTAATAAGAGGCCGTTCAAATGCTTGGCCAAGGTGGACTTTCCGCAGCCGTTGCGACCAAGCACAGCCACGTGTTCACCATCATTTATGGTAAGGTTGATATGATCCAAAGCAAGGACCTCATAGTCAGATCCAGCATGATACAAATGCACCAGATTCTTAACGTCGATCAATCCTATCATTCCTTTCTAGTTTAAAGTCATACCACTTTATTATAGCGAATGTGCGACAAATGTACAAAGCAAAACGGCTAGAAAAAATAAAATTCTCGCCTTCAAGTTGAAGTTTTAAAAGTGCCTCATTCTAATTGGGCTTAAAGATTCAACCAGAAAGGACAACACCATAGAAACATCCAAGCAAAACGACGAGCAGCGCTTCCATGCCAGCTGCACCATTCCCTACCCCGAAAATACAAGGCCCATTTGGCAGAAAACGGCACCACCTCCTTCATTGGAAAAATCAACCACGCCGCTTCTCGCTACTATGTCTTTAACGATTACTACAGCATGGAAAGCGATAAAACAGTTGTCTTGCTTTCCAAGGGCGAGGTCGACTCGAAAAAGATTCGGGTTGAGTTCTCTTTGGAAGATATGGATATGTCCGAATTTCAGGATGGG